>NZ_DAMAUC010000008.1:108958-172248 GCF_032079385.1 Anaerocolumna sp. | reverse complement strand
AATACCCCATATTGGGCAAAGTGTACTATTGTTAGTAGTCTAAATTTTTATTTAACTCACATTCAAATGACACCTATGCACTCAGCAGACGGATGTTTTTATATTGCTTGTACATTTTTTAGTTAAGTGGTATTTTCTACCACTCGACTTAAGTTAGATTTTTTCGAAATAGGTAATATTAATTGTCTCTACTGTAAGACTCATGCTGGGATTTCCTAAACTACTTCTAGCTTCTTCAACAACATCCCTATATGCATTCCAGTAATCCTGGGCAGTTACTTCCTCATCGGGAACTTTTTTACTTTCAATCATAAAAATGATGCTGCCGTTAAGTTCTCCAATGTCTGGCCTAACAAAATATCTTTCATGTACCTCCCCTGTAATGCTAATACCGGTTTCCTGATAAACTTTAACTGCTGCTGTATTCCAAATATCTCCGATAATATCATTGGTATAATATTGTGGGTCAAGTCCAAAAAATGAAATTGAATAGCTTTCTGTTTCCATAATTCACCACTAATATATCATTATTATAATATATGTTTATCTGCCAAAATGGTTAAATTTTTATTATACTGATTACTTTTCTGCATTGGTAAGTGCGCTCATAATATCTTCCCGCATATCTATTACGGCCTGTCTGGAAGCATCTGCATATGCAGTTTGTCCAAATTTAGCATACACTTCTTGTTTATATGCTGCGATGATACCTCTGGAGGAATTTACAATTGCACCCAATCCATCTTTATTAAAATAGTGTACCAGATCTTCTGCTTTTCCGCCCTGGGCACCATATCCAGGAACTAAGATATAGGTTTTTGGCATTATTTTTCTTAATATTTTACCCATTTCCGGATAAGTTGCTCCAACTACGGCGCCGATATAACTGTACTCGCTTCCCATATGGAGTTCCCCCCACTGAGCCACTTTCTCGCCTACTAATTCATATAGGGGTCTTCCATCCACCAGCTGATCCTGGAATTCTCCACTGGAAGGATTGGAGGTTTTAACAAGAATGAATAAGCCCTTCTTCTCTTCTTTGCATACATCTATAAATGGTACAACACCATCAGAACCCAGATAAGGATTTACGGTTACGAAGTCTTCATCAAATCCGTAAAAAGAATTACTTCCTACCTGTACCTTGCCTAAGTGTCCGGTTGCATATGCTGCTGATGTTGATCCGATATCACCTCTTTTGATATCACCGATTACTACCAGATCTTTTTCTTTACAGTATTCAACGGTCTTTTTAAAAGCGATTAAGCCTTCTATTCCAAACTGCTCGTACATGGCAATCTGTGGTTTTACCGCAGGTATTAAATCATAAGTGGCATCTACAATAGCCTTATTAAACTGCCAGATTGCCTCTGCTGCTCCCGCCAGGGTTTCCCCTTTTTCTTTATAGGCTGCTGCTTTTACATGTTCCGGTATATAGGATAACATGGGATCTAATCCAACTACAATGGGTGCTTTGTTTTCTTCTATTTTTCTTATTAACTTATCGATCATAATTCCTCCATATATATTTGTAAAATAATTGATTAACTATAATTAAACAGCTGAAATCTATAATTTACATGTTCTATATTATAATTTTTCAAAGATTGGCCTTGTTGAAAGTTCTAAATTATACCATTAACAATTCTTATTCTATTACTTTTTATTTCTATTACTTTTTATTTCTATTATTTTTTATTTCTATTATTTTCTTTTTATTATTTTCTTTTTATTATTTTCCATTTCTATTATTTTCTATTTCTATTATTTTCTATTTCTATTATTTTTCCCTATTATTCTTTGTAAACAATTTCACCTGCAACAATGGTAGTTTTTACTTTTCCAACTACTTTTCTGCCATGGAAAGGTGAATTTTTTCCTTTTGAAGCAAATTCATTTACATCAATAGTGTATTCTTCTTTCGGATCGGCAATAGTGATATCTGCAACTTTACCTACCTCTAGACTTCCCTTGTCAATTCCTAGTATCTTTGCAGGGTTGGTACTTAATTTCTCTACCATTTGCATTGGAGTTAAATATCCAGTATTCACAAGTTCACTCATGGTCAATGCAAATGCCGTTTCCAATCCTACAATGCCGAAAGGTGATTCTGCCATTGATTTTTCTTTTTCAGCTTCACTATGAGGAGCGTGATCTGTTGCGATTACATCCATAATATTGTCTCTTAAAGCTTCTTTTAAAGCTTGTACATCTTCCTTACTTCTTAAAGGAGGATTCATTTTGTAATTGCTGTCATCTCTCGGTATATCTTCATCAGATAAGGTAAAATGATGAGGGCATACTTCTCCGGTAACAGGCAGTCCCTCTTCTTTTGCCAGTTTAATAAAAGTTATGCTATCCTTTGTGGAACAATGGCACAAATGCAGTTGTGCGCCTGTTTCTTTTGCCATAATAATATCTCTTGCGGCAATCACATCTTCTACCGCATTACTAATACCTGGCAAATTTAATTCATCCGATTTTGCACCTTCATTCATAACTCCCCCGCGAACCAAATCCTTGTCTTCACAATGGGCGAATATTGGTATTCCGGCGGCTTTGGCTTGTTTCATGCTATCCAGATAAAGAGCCGTATTCATAACTGACTTTCCATCTTCACTTAATGCAACTGCTCCGGCCTTTGCCATACTTTCTATATCTGTAAGCTCATGTCCCTGCTGCCCTTTTGTGACTGCACCAATTGGAAGGATATTTACACAGGCCTCTCTCTTGGCTTTTAAAAGTAAATATTCTACCATATGCTTGTTATCAATGGTTGGATTTGTATTAGGCATAGGGCATATAGTAGTAAAACCACCCCTTGCTGCTGCCATGGCACCAGTCGCTATTGTTTCCTTATACTCATATCCAGGTTCTCTCAAATGTACATGTAAATCAATAAATCCCGGCATTATATACATGCCCTCCGCGTCAATAACCCGCTCTGCATCTTCACTGATATCAGAAGCTACTTTCGTAATGATACCTTCCTTTATGAATATATCTCTTTTACCTTCTACTCCGGTTGACGGGTCTAAAACATACCCATTTTTAATTAAAATTGACAAAATGGAACCATCCTTTCATTTTAATACGAAAACACAGCCTCTGTTTAACATGAGAAAAGTCCGGAAGCATTATTCAGAAATTCTGAGCTAATTTAATGTATTTAAAATCAGCTCAGAATATATACTTCACTATTAAGAAATCAACTTTTATAATTCTGCTCTTTCTATATCCTCCAGAATTGCTTTGTTTTCTATGTAATCATCGAATTCATTCTTTGTAACCCACTTGTAATCATTTAAATCTTCGGAAAGAACTACTACATCGGAACCGGACATACATAAATAACTTATACCTATATTACAAGTATCTCCCACCATAAAAGACCATGTATATAGTATTTTATTAATTTGCACGGATAATCCTGTATTTTCAAAAATAAGACGAACTACACCTTTATCAGGGATTTCGCCAAATTCAATTTTGCCGTCAATAAATTCCCATTGAAAAGGGTTTCCAATTCTATCGTCATACCATTTTTTAATAATTAAATACTTGTCCTCGTACTGAACAATCCCTTTTACCATTATTTTATATTTTTCCATAGGGTATCCTCCTCTAACATAAGATCATCTTATAATCCCATAGTTGTTCTTATTAAAATTATTATAACCGAACTACCTTATGAATACAACTGATTATTCCATCCTGTTAAAATGTTTTCATTCTAATCCTTAAAGTATTTATTAAGCTATATTTATCTTTTATTTTCCTCTAGCATTAATCTGTGGCAAGAAAAAGGGTTATCATTTTAAGCTTCTGCTCATCTTCATATAGAAGTTTCCAAGCTAAAAATATAACCCTTCTCATTTAAATTATTCAGCACAGCAGGGAGGAATTACCCCCTCTGTTGTATAGGGAATGGTAAAAGTACGAATTCCACTTACATAAGGTGCAATTTCATATAACCCGAAATAAATAACCAATCCCTCGTTGCTTAGATAAAAGTTATCTATATTCAGGTTTTCTTCTACAAGATTTTTGTAGTCTTCAAAATACACATTATTCCCGCTTCGTATTTCCTCTTCAATTTGCTTTAGAATGTTCCTTATTAGGAATTCCCTTAAATCTTTAGCTGAAATAAAATCACTTATCTTAGCCTTTCTTCTATGTCTCAAATCCCATGTGTCCGACTCTCTTGTCGTATTTCCATGGGCACCCCCGGTATATTCATAGGTATCCGAATACAAGCTAAGGAAGCAGTTTTGATTATAAGTTACAGAGAATTCCGTCACTACTTCATAGGGATGAAAGGGAAAATCATTCTTTAAGGAATCCTCATACTGCTCTTTTGCCAAATTATATAGTTCCTGTATTTGGTCATTCTCAAAGAGTAATACACGAATTCGGTAATACTCGTTTATTTCTTGAATAAATAAACGAAACTTGTTAGATGTAAATTGAGGATAACGGATCGTATAATTAAGTATAACGTTATCTTTATAATACAGAATGCCCTTTACTTCTACTTCTTCTACCTGAATCTCATAACTTAGCATATACTTCTCCCTGGAATCTATCTAAGTTAGCTTATGCATAATATTATACGATGTTACTTCATCTTTTATTTCAAATAAAACTAACTCCAGATTAACCAGGTTAGAACATATCCTGTTACAACAGCTGCTAATGTAAACGGTACACTTATTTTCATAAATTGTTTTGCACTAACCTCATAACCTTCTTTACGTAAAATACCAATACCTGTTATGTTAGCAGATGCTCCAATAGGGGTAATATTACCTCCAAGTGTAGCTCCAATCAACAAACCAAAGTATAAAATATAAGGGTCAATATTTAATGCAGTTGCAATTCCCTGTGTTACCGGTAACATAGTGGCAACATATGGAATGTTATCAATGAAAGCTGAAATTAAAACGGAAGCCCAAACCAGTAGTGTGAATATAATAAATACATTATCTTTACTTGCTTTTATGAAAAGTTTACTAATGTCTTCAATCACACCTGCTTCTTTAATACCACCAATAACAATGAATAAACCTGCCAGCAAAAGAATGGTTGTATAGTCAATTTCTTTCAAAACATCTTTGAATACTTTTGTATCTTTTTCTACGATAAATTTACGAATAACACCAATTACCATAAGAGTTACGCAGATTAAACCATTAATAATCTCCGGTTTATATTCCATAGGGATAAAAGAAGCAATAATTAATAAGACAACAATTCCTACTAATAACACTGTAGGAAAATAATCTGTAACTACTGTTCTTTCCATTGTTTTAACCGGTTGTTTTTCTTTTTTGAATATAACTAATAAAATAACAGTTGATGCCAAAGCTCCTAATTCTACAATCCAGAATAAACTTGGTTTGCCTCTAAAGAAAAAGAAATCCAAAAAGTTCATACCTGTATGACCGCCAAGCAGGATAGAGGTGGTATCACCTACTAAAGTTGCCGCACCTTGAAGATTAGAGGATATTGCAATTGCAATAACACTTGGTACCGGAGACATATTCAGTTTCTTAGCTATAGTTAAAGCTACCGGAGCAACCATTAATACGGTAGCAACATTATCAACAAAGGCAGAAATAAATCCCGCAAATAATGCTAAAGAAATAATTGCCCATTTTACATTTGGAGTTTTTTCTATAATAAAATCTGCCAATAAAGATGGCATTTTTGATTCAATAAATAAAGTTACAATACCCATGGTACCTGCAATCATTAGGATTACATTCCAGTCCACGGTACCTAGTACCTGATTTACTGGCAGTATTCCTAAAATCACAAAAATGGCTGCAGATGCCAAAGCTATATAAGCTCTTATTTTAGGGAATATTAATAAAGCTAAATAAGTAAGCGCAAATAGTATAATTGCTATTGTTTTTGTTTCCATGTCTTTCTCCTTAAGTCTTATGTATTATCAACTCTTATAACTAATTAAAATATTATAATTACCCGCTTCTCCTCCTTATAGTTATTATAGTAAATAGTCCTTGTGGATTATAACATACGGATGATTATTCTTCAACAAATTTAGCTGTTTTTCGTATATATTTTCAACTTTTATTTATAAAAATCATATTCTGAATTTTGAAAAAGACTGCTTTTTATTCAAAAGAACATTTTTGCATTCTTTCAGAAATATAGCAAAAAACCTATGCTTTTACAAAAGTTTCAGCATAGGTTTTTGCAACAATTTTTTATGATAATTATAAATCAGATTCTTTACAAATACATTGTTTTATTACATGATGAGCAAATAGCTTTATTACAATTTACGTCCCTATTTTAATTCAAAGGATACATATTCATCCGTATTGCTATCGGTGCCAATAAATACATGGAATTCACCTTTTTCGCTGCCAAAGGTTAAATCCCCCTTACAGAATCGTAACATTTCTTCCGTAATCTGAAAAGTCACTTTTTTCACTTCGCCAGGTTGCAAATATACCTTCTGATAACCTTTCAGTTCTTTTCTAGGGCGAACCACACTGCCTACACAGTCTCTAATATATAACTGGACGGTTTCTGTCCCCTCATATTCTCCTTCATTTTTTAAAGTAACATATGCCTCCAGAGTCTCTCCTTCATACATAATATCTTTACTTAACTTAAGGTTAGAATATTGAAACTTTCCATAACTAAGTCCATATCCGAAGGGGTAAAGAGGATTATTGGGAATGTCTCTGTAATTAGATTTATATTCCTTTTCTCTGGTTTTCGGATCATAAGGACGGCCAGTAAAATACTCATTATAATGAACTGGTACCTGACCTACACAGTATGGAAAACTCATAGGTAATTTACCGCTGGGACTTACCTTTCCGATAAGGACATTAAGAATAGCATTGCCTCCCTCTGTTCCGGGCATCCATACATTTAATATTGCCTTTGATTTTTCTGATATTTCCCGTAAATCCAAAGGCCTGCCAGTGAAAAGAATTACCACAATATTAGAATTTACTTCGTATATAGCATGAAGCAATTGTTCCTGCTCTTTCGGTAAAGTTAAATCTGCCCTGCTGGCAGCTTCACCGGACATGCAACGGTGTTCTCCTAATGCTAATATTATCTTATCTGCATTCTTAGCTATTTCCACTGCTTCTTTTCGTAATCTTTCACAGTCTTCCTGCATTATCTTATTATAATGCAGCTCCGGAATTAGGTTTCTATCTTCCTCTCCAAGAATGTTACATCCTTTGGCAAAAGTCAGATCATAATCCATTTTATACTTCCCTGCCGCATCCGCTATTGATACGGTATCTTCCGGTCTTCCAAGCATGGACCAGGCACCGTATATCTCCTTTTCCTGAACAAATGGACCAATGAATGCCACCTTTTCTTTCTTCTTTAAAGGCAATACCTCTTCATTTTTTAATAAAACAAAGGACTTTTCCGCCGCTTCCAAGGAAACCTGTCTGTGTTCTTCGCACAGTATAATTTCTTTTTCCTTTATCTCATCTGCATCTTTATAAGGATTTTCAAATAAGCCTAATTTATTCTTTAAGTTAAGTATACGAAGAACTGCCTCATCTAACAGGTCTTCTTTAACGGTCCCTTCTTCTATAAGTAAAGCAAGATTTTTGCTGTATATACCTGTCATCATATCAATATCTACACCGGCATTCATGGCCATTCCTGCTGCTTCTTTACGATCCTTTGCATATCCATGATATTGCATTTCTTCAATGGCTGCCCAGTCAGATATTAATACACCATCAAATTCCATCTCATCCCGCAGTACATCTCTATTTAGCCACTTGTTACCGGTAGATGGAATTCCATTTAATGTATTAAATGATGTCATTACCATCTCTACACCGGCTTTTATAGCAGCCTCATAAGCCGGAAGATAATAACCTCTAAGGGTATTCTCTGAAAGTTCCACCGTATTGTACTCTCTTCCTGCGGTGGGAGCTCCATATGCGGCAAAATGTTTTACACAAGCGGCAATTTTGTATTCCTCTCCTACATTATTACCTTGAAAACCCTCTACCATTGCAGTTGCAAAGTCACTGTTTAACTTTGTATCCTCACCGGTGGATTCCATTACTCTTCCCCATCTGGCGTCCCTGACTAAATCAACCATTGGCGCAAAAGTAACATGGACTCCGGAAACAGCAGATTCCCTGGCTGCTATCTCTGCGCATTTTTTGGATAACTCTGGCTCGAAGGTAGCCCCTTGTGCTAAGGGTATAGGGAATATGGTCCGAAATCCATTGATAATATCCATCATAATTAATAATGGAATCTTATGAGGATGTTTTTCTATATAAGCATCTTGTATTTCTTTATATTGTTTTGCACCTAATAAACCAATTACAGAGCCCGCCTGTGAAATACTTTCTTCTGTTATTCCATTTTCTCTAATTGGCCCTGTAAGCACTGTTTCATCTATGAAAAATCCGCTGGTCACTTGTAAGAGCTGATTTATTTTCTCTGCAAGACTCATGTCTCCAACTAAATCTTTTAACTTCTGTTGCTCCATTGCACGTTCCTTTCTGTCATACACAGTACTATAATGTGTTATTCTATCTCTTGTATTTTTTTAACGGAACCTCTTTTTAAAATTACAGAGTCATACACCATATGCTGTGATCTCTCTCCGTTCATCATTCCGTGCAACAATGATACTGCAGATAAAGCCATTTCTGTTGCAGGCTGGTATACAGTATCCAAAGCCGGATTATAAAACTCAGTCATTTCTATTCCGTCAAATCCTATAATGGATAAATCCTCCGGTATTTTCTTTCCGTTAGCCAATGCAGCCTTTGCAGCTCCAATTGCCAATACGTCGGAAAAGGCAAAAACAGCAGTCATGGAAGGATTTCTTTGCATTAACTGCTTCATAGTCTGGAAGCCTGCGCGAAAACCGGAACCATTTACAGGTATTCCAGTAGAGATTAAATTATCATCTACGGGTATTCCACTTTCTTCTAATGCTCTTTTATATCCCTGATATCGCAATATGTTCGGAGTAACCAAACCGGCTACATCTTTGTATAAGAATCCTATATTCTTATGTCCCATTTCAATCAAATATTTAGTCGCTTTATAGGCTTCTATTTCATCATCAATAATCACACTGGAATAAAGGGATGGGTCAACATTTCCTTCTGAACTTACTGTAAGAAGAACACATGGAATTCCAAGCTGCTTAAACTTTGCTTCCGTATAAGAAGAGAAAGAACCTCCCATAATAATTACTCCGCATAGATTACTATGCATAGATTCACTGATTGCAGTGTCAAGTTCATCGGATGTCTCATCTACGTTCTGTATCAAAAGCGGATATCCTCTGGATGCCATTTCAATTTCAATTACATCCATCATTTTAATAAAAAATGGATTGGACATGTACTTGACAATCAGTGCAATATTTTCAGATTGAGTCAATTTTAGATTTCGGGCATTGTTATTCGGAATGTAATTGTATTCATTAATTACATCCATAACTTTCTTTTTTGTTTTATCACTAACTGATCCTGTCTGATTTATTACACGAGAAACTGTCGCAATACCTACACCCGATAATCTTGCTATATCCTTAATATTGATATTTGCCATCATGTACCTCCAGTATAGATAAATACATTATCCGGATAAATATATTACCAAGATAAAATCTTCATCTAAAATATTTTTATTTAAAAGAGGCTGTTGCAAAAACCGGCATTCTTGATTCATATTTGTACCCGGAATGCGAATTATTATTATGCAACAGCTCTTTTATTGGTTTATTTTACAGCAGGTGTAAAGGATTCTAATTGACTATTTACTTCTTCTATAACTGTATCAATACCTGCTCTCTTTAACTGATTCCTATATTCTTCTATTGCAGCTTCTACATTATCTGTCTTACCTAACATAAGCTGAATACCAAGTGTTGAATTTACATTAGAAATAGCTGAAAGTTCCGTGCTTACTTTGGAAGAATCAAAGCTAAATCCTGTGTAAGGATCACTAAGGTATGTCTTACTCCATTCATCCATTTTTACATAGCGGCTTGGATGCTCTGTTCTTAGTGGAATCTTGAATTCAGAGTTGCTGAATGCCCATGCTGAAAAACCGCCTGCATCAACGCTTTCATCATAATTAGCAGGTTTTTCAAGATAACCGTCTACAATTTCGTACTGACGTC
This sequence comes from Anaerocolumna sp., assembly GCF_032079385.1. Taxonomy (NCBI): domain Bacteria; kingdom Bacillati; phylum Bacillota; class Clostridia; order Lachnospirales; family Lachnospiraceae; genus Anaerocolumna; species Anaerocolumna sp. The sequence goes on along the minus strand of NZ_DAMAUC010000008.1, from coordinate 162,074 downwards.
CTTCAATACCGGACTGCCATAAATTGTAGTAAGATTGATCTGTTAAGAACTTTTCAATTGCCATAACACATCTTTCCGGATATTTTGAATTAGCGTTCACAACTGTGATATCCTGTGCCGGAGAACTTTTCATTATTTTATTATGATCTTCTGCAAAATACCATGCATCAATATCCTGATCTGCTAATTTACCATGAATATTTATAAAGTTTCCTGTCCAGTCTCCCAGATGTGTTATATAAGAAGAGGATTGACCATTCTTATACATTTCTTTATCACCGGTTGAAGAAGATAAAATATCCTTAGGCCAATAGCCTTTTGCTTCCCATTCATCCATCATAGTCACAAACTGTGCAAATTCATCAGTGAATGCCGGGTGTACAATATCTTTATAATTATTATAATCACGAGTTACTAAATGCATTTCTTCTGTTGATATTCCAGGAGCTGGAACCCAGTTTCCAGTAGTTTCAATCAGCATTTTATAGAAATCCCTAAAGATATCAGCATTACCATTGAAAGGATAAATGCCATGAGCTACGGAAGCGTCACAATATGCGATCATGGATTCTAAATCTGTAACTTCACTAATTCCCCATTTCTTACAATTTTCCTTATTGTAAACAAATCCAGTACTGGTATAACCGGAACCAAGAGTAGGTACTCCATAGATTTTACCTTCAGAGGATGTTGCAGCCCAGCTTGATTCTGGAACTGTTTCCTTCAATGTAGGGGTATACTTATCAACGATATCAGTAATATCATATAAAGAACCCTGCTTTGCCAATGTGTAGAATGGTACAGCTGTGTTAACGGAAGCATATGCCATATCAAAGGCTTCATTGGATGCCCAGATTAGCGGATACTTTGTGCCGATATCACCCCAGTCAATATACTTAACTTCAATGGATGTATTAATATCCTCTGTCAGCTTACGATTAATTTCTGCTAAAATATCTTCATTAGCCACCCCTGCTGAACCATAAAGATACATAACAAGTGTTACATGCTCGGATAAATCCACATCCCCCTCAGACTTGTTCTCAGTTTTCTCAGTCTGATTTCCTGTTTCATTGGTTGGTGCCTTTTTTCCACATCCCGCTAATAGCGTGATGGCCATAACAAGGCATAAAATACCAGACATAACTTTTTTTAATTTCATACTTTTTCCTCCTTTTATTTTATAAGCCTACTACTCAAAAGTAAAGCCTATAATTTCTAATTAAAGCGTATATTTACAATTCGCCTACGCTGCTTGCTCTAACCTCATTTCCACTATGTGGCATTTCAGGAACCCTAACTCCTGCTAAACCGGCAAATCCTCTTCCCTGATGAGGTTAAATTACTCACCCTTTTACGGAACCCATAGTAAGACCGGTTACAAAATACTTTTGAACAAATGGGTATAATAAGATAATCGGTCCCGTAGTTAATACTGCTGTTGCCATCTTTACGGACTGGGTTGGCAAAGTTTCAGCATCAATAAAATGTCCCTGGCTTGTTAAAGCTTCAATATTTGTTTGATTAATCATCTTTTGCAGATAATATTGCAGTGGATACTTGGATGGAGTATCAATATATAAGCTGGCACTATACCATTGATTCCAGTAGCCTAAAGCAAGGAATAGTCCTACGGTGGCTAATGAAGGAATAGCTAAGGGCATAAACACTTTCCTGTATATGGTAAAAGCACCTGCCCCGTCCATCATGGCGGATTCATACAATTCATCCGGTATGGATTTCATAAAGTTTCTCATTAAAAATATGGACCAGGCACTAACCAGTCCCGGAAGTATCATTGCCCATAAACTGTCCTTTAAATGAAGATATCTTACATTTAAAATATAAGTCGGTACTAAACCACCACTAAATAAAGTAGTGAAGTAAATAAAAAAGGAAAAGAAATTTCGATATTTAAAATCCTTACGATTAAGTACATATCCTGCCATAGACATAGCACCTAAGCCAAGCACAGTTCCTACTACAGTAGTTGTAATCGTAACTTTATAGGCATTAATAAGTTTTGTTGGATTATCCAGTAAATATCTATAAGCAGCAATACTTAATTCTTTCGGGAATAACTTGTACCCTTCTGCAACAATTTCTTTTTCTTTCATAAAGGAAGAAGAAATCATTAACGCAAATGGAAAAAGGCAAGTTATAGCAAATATTCCCACTACAACATAGCAAATAATATTCAAAGTCCGATTACCTTTGCTCATTTTGATGGAATTACCATTTTGATGACTTTTTTTCATCTTCTGCCTCCTTTTATTAAAACAATGCACTTTCCGGTTCTAACTTTCGAACTATCATATTAATAGTCAGAACCAGAATCAAACCAAACACAGACTGATACAGACCTACAGCTGCACTGGATGAAAAGTTAAAGGAACCAATTAAACTACGATAAACATAAGTATCAATAATATCCGTCTGATGATAAAGGAGTGAATTGGTACCAATCAGGTTATAAAACAAATCAAAAGATCCTCGCAAAATGCCTCCCAGACCAAATAATACTAATAAAACAAAGGTCTGTTTTAGAAGGGGAATCGTCACATAACGAATTCTCTGAAAACGACTGGCTCCATCTATATAGGCAGCTTCATAAATTTCACCGCTGATACCTGTAATAGCTGCCAAATATACAATCATCCCATATCCGGTAGTCTTCCACATGTAGAAAAAGACAATTATGTATTTCCATATCCCTGGATTCGTATAAAAAGGGAATCTTTCCATACCCATGTTTACCAAGATGGAATTTATAAATCCGTTATCATAATTAAAAAAGTTATACGCAAAAACTCCAACTACAACGTAAGAAATAAAGTGAGGGAGTAAAATTACCGATTGTGATACTTTTTTAAAATATTTACCGGTTATTTCAGATAACATAATAGCCAATACAATTTGAAAAGAATGGCTTAAAATTAAAAACACCACATTGTATAATAATGTATTTTTTGTTATTCTCCAAAGATCACCATTCTTGATTAAAAATTCGAAATTTTTGAAACCTACGAAGTCACTTCCAAAAATTCCTTTTGTGGGATTGTAGTTGACGAAGGCAACATATGCTCCCGGCATTGTGATATAAGAAAATATAATAAAATAAATAATTGCCGGTAAAAGCATAAGGAACATAACCCAATTCCTACGTATTTCTTTTCCAAATACACGGAAACCCTGCTTTACTTTCAATTCCGTTCCTCCATTCTTTTTATTATCAAAACTAGGAAATAAGATTAATGAAAAAGTAATTGGAAACGTTTCCTTATGTTTTGATATGTTTATAATAATCTATTCCAGTTTTTTTGTCAATATGTTAATTATATTAATATATATTATTTTTTTTTATGCACTTTAACCAACTCTTGTTATCAGCTGCTATTTTCTATTCTTTCTAATATATTTCTTTAAATCCGTTTCTTATATCATAATCACTAATTATTCTTGACATATAATTTATGTTCTTGTATACTTCTTTGTAATTGGAAATGTTTCCACTCATTTTTATGAAGGAGGTTACTATATGATACTAAAAACTTTGTCTGCTCCAATAACTTTAAAAAATGGTAACAGCAATTTTACTTTCTTACCCGGAGGAGACAGTTTTGAATGGATTCACGAATCCATTCTGATTAATGCTTTTCGAGGTAATACATTAGACGGTTCAACCAATAATATATACCTTCGAATATACAAGGATAATTCTATTAATTTCTATCCATTAATCGGATTAGCATCCAAAAGTAGTTTAAAAGCAAGTAATTCTTCCCTTGTTTTTGAAGGAACTGCGGAACAAATCAGCTATACTGTTACCTTTCGCTTAACTTCGTATGGCATCTGGTTTTGGGATATCTCTTTAAGCGGTGAATGTAACAAAGCGGATATTATCTATTCTCAGGACATCGGAATTGGCTCAAAGGGAAGTGTAAATACAAACGAACTATATGTAGCTCAATATTTAGGCCATAGTATTTTTGAAGGAGATTGCGGATATGTTATCTGTTCCAGGCAAAACATAGAACAAGAAGGAACCTATCCTTATCTTCAGCAAGGAAGCCTTGGCATACGTACTGTAGCCTATTCTACAGATGGCACACAGTTTTTTGGCCTTTCTTATAAAAAAACAAATATTCCGGAAGCACTGCTTGGCAATCTTCCCAGTAAAAACAAACAATATGAATTGTCACATACCGCTCTTCAAACAGAAGTATTTTCCTTATCCGGTAGGAAACAATTTTCTTTTTATGGTATCTGCAAATCCAATCATCCGGAAGCTATCAAAGAAATAGAATATGTGCAGGAATTACATAAGGCCTATTCATTTAATGAATCCCAGAAGTTCCTGCCTGTTAAAGTGCCCTCTCTTACCAAAACAGGAATCCCATACGCTTCTGAGCAATGGAATATGGAACAAGTAAATAAATACTTTCCTCGTAGGTTATTGGAGGAAAAAGAAGGTGATTCATTACTTTCCTTTTTTACTTCCACAAATAGTCATGTGGTTTTACAATCAAAAGAATTGATAACAGAGCGCCCACATGGGCATATTCTTTTAACAAATTTTGATTTAACAAAGGTTCCGCAAGGTTTGGTCAGCTCTACTAACTATATCTATGGTGTATTTAACTGTCAACTGGTAGTGGGTAATACAACTTATAATAAGCTGCTATCCAATCATAGAGGGTTATTAAATGTTGAAAAAAACAGTGGACAAAGAATTTATGTAAAAATCGGAGATTTCTACAGACAACTTACATTACCCGCAGCCTATGAAATGGATGTGTCAGGAAGTACCTGGTACTATCAGCTGGATGAGGACGTTTTAATCATAACCACATTTGCTATGTATAACCGACCAGAGATAGTTCTAAAAGTTAGATCTGTTAATAACAAAAAATATGATTTTATTATTACCCATCAACTTACTGCCGGACCAAATGAATATGAAAACGAAATTGTACTAGAAAAAGAAGATAATATTGTACAAATTCATCCATCCCCGGATGCTTTTACAAATTCTTTTTATCCTGATCTTCATTTTCGTATGAGAATCCCTGAAGACAGTACCATAACAGATGATAGTATTTTCTTTGAAGATAATGCCACTATAAATCAATCCCTTTTGTCTGTTGTAATACCGGACAGTTCCAACTTTGATATTGTAATGCAAGGCTACGATAATGAAAATGAAATTTCTTTCCTGGATAACTACGATTACCCGGCTCAAAAGGAAGCTTATCATGAATACTATGACGACTTAACATGCAATTTTCAGTTAAGTACACCAAATGGTATTCCCCTTACAGCACAGAAATTAAACGCCATTATATACTGGTATGCACATGACGCTTTAATCCATTTTGCTTCCCCACACGGGCTTGAGCAGTCCGGTGGTGCAGCTTGGGGTACCCGTGATGTGTGTCAGGGTCCATTGGAATTTTTCTTAACTACTCAGCATTATCCTCTTGTACGGGATATATTATTAAACTTATTCTCTCATCAGATTGATCAAGTTTTTGAGTGGCCTCAATGGTTTATGTTTGACCGTTATCCTATGCATCAGGAAGATTGTCATGGAGATGTGGTATTCTGGCCGTTAAAAGCCATCAGTGATTACATACAGGCTACCGGAGATACTTCCATTCTGGAAGAAATTGTAGATTATCGAACCTCACAGAATGCATTGCCTGCTAACAAGCCTGAAACAATACTGCTTCATATAAAGCGTGCAGTATATACCATAAAGAAGCGTTATCTTTCCGGTACTGCTCTTATCTCCTATGCTGGGGGTGATTGGGACGACACCTTACAACCAGCCAGCCGTAAGTTAAGAGATAACCTGGTAAGCGCTTGGACTCAGGCACTTGCTATGCAGACCCTGGAATTGCTCAGTCAAACTATATGCGATACGGATGAAGCTTTTGTAAAAGACCTTTCCCACATGGCAGCGGAAATTAAAGATTCATTCTATCAGTATCTGATTAAAGATGGAGTTATAGCAGGCTTTCTTTACAGAGAGTCCGAAGAACATATGAAATATATGCTGCATCCAAGTGATACAGAAACCTCTATTCAGTATCGTTTGCTGCCGCTGACCAGAAGTATCATTGCGCAATTGGCAGAACCTGAACTGGCAGCCCGCAACCTGGAGATTATCGACCAGCATTTATCATGCCCCGACGGTGTCCGCCTAATGGATCATCCTGCCAGCTATAATGGGGGAATCAGTAAAATCTTCTTAAGAGCGGAACAGGCAGCCAATGTAGGCAGGGAAATTAGTCTGCAATATGTTCATGCACATATTCGTTATATCGAAGCCACTGCCACATTAGGAATGGCCGAAAAAGCTTGGGATGCACTGATGCGTATTACTCCTGTCCTGCTTACTAAGTATGTACCAAATGCACTAACACGTCAAAGCAATGTTTATTATAGCAGCTCAGAAGGATGTTTCTATGACCGTTATGAATATGCAGCTAATTTTGACAAATTAAGAACCGGTGACATATGTGTAAAAGGTGGCTGGAGACTATATTCCAGCGGCCCAGGGATTTATATTCGTAGAATTATAGCTGATCTACTGGGAATTCGCTTTAAACATAATTTTATCCACATAGATCCTGTTATAACAGAGGATTTAGATGGTGTTTCCTTTCAATATACTTGCTATGGAAAGACTGTCTGCTTTAACTATCATATAGATAATAGCATGGAGCAGCCTATCTGTATAAAATCAGGCAGCAAAGAACTTCCTGGTAATTACGTGAAAAATCATTATCGAAATGGCGGATTTGAAATTTTAATGGCGGATTTCTTAGATGCAGCAGAGAAAGACAAGGAATTTCATATTTACTTAAAGCAATAAAATATAATAATATAAGCAGCAGATTTTGATATCTTTATATGAAAGTAAAATTATTTTTAATTTCAAAAGTGAGGTAGAACCTATGAAGGTGGTAACATTTAACATCCGTTGTGATTACAATCAGGATGGTGATAACAATTTTCAAAACAGAAAAGATTTCATTTTAAAGAAATTAAATAAAGAAAATGCAGACATTGTTTGTTTTCAGGAAGTATTACCACATGTAGCCGGTTGGCTGAAAGAGAATTTAAAAGATTATTACATCCTTGGCTGTGGCAGGGAAAAAGACTTAAAAGGTGAGCAAAATACTGTGGCAATTAAGAAAGAAAAGTTTCAGTTAATATCTATGAATACTTTTTGGTTGTCATTGACACCGGAGACACCCGGAACCAGATATGAAAAACAAAGTATGTGTCCAAGATCGGTTACGGAGTTATTCTTGCAGGATTTAGAGACAGAAAAATTATACTATCTTTTAAATACTCACTTGGATCATGAGGGAAGCGAAGCAAGAATACTTGGTATGGAGCAAATATTGAAGCACATGAAAAAGGTAGTGGAACAAAAAGAGCAAACTGGATATGGAACAATTGAAATGATATTAACCGGAGATTTTAACGGTTATCCCGACTCCCCTGAAATACAACTTATTGAGAAAAGTGAGTTATTAAAGGATCTTACTGCCGGAATGGAAGGAACGTTTCATGATTATGGTAGAATGATTCCGCCTGAAAAGATAGATTATATTATAGTTTCTTCCGGTTTGGAATGCAGTAAACGTGAGATGTGGACGGATTATGAAAATGGTGTTTATTTATCCGATCATTATCCTGTTAGTGTAGTATTGGAGAATATGTAAGTTTAATGTTTAAAGAACCGTATCGTAATCTGGTTATGTAGAGTAATATCAATCTATCGAATTGATTACTGGATATTCAGTATTAAGCTTCTTTTTAACATGTTTTGTTTGCATTATAACTAATAATAACGGCTGTTGCAGATTTGTTTTTAAACCATAATGTTAGCAAGTCTGTAACAGCCGGATTAAATTTAGTAATATTTCCGGCAAGTCTTGCTGTTACCACTCTTCCATCTCCCAATTTTACTGGATAAATAAACCAAAATAATTTATTGATTTATTATTGACAAGCACATTGGTATATGGTATATTATAACACGTGCTTGCAAAATACAAAGCCAACAAAATTACATATGCGCGAGTGGCTCAGTGGTGGAGTATCGCCTTGCCAAGGCGAGGGTCGCGGGTTCGAATCCCGTCTCGCGCTTACGAAATCCCTTGATTTTCAAGGGATTTTTTTGTTGAGTATGATATATGCACCATATGTACACTACTATTTTGTTATCGTAGTCCTAGCATTCTAAAATTGTGTTGATACCGAAAAATGCATCTTGGGTTCTATATATCCCTGATGTGAAGCTAATCCTCTTTAATGTAATCACCGATTTTCCCTAAATGTTTACCTATGGAATGATATTGTCCTGAATATACAACTGGATCAAATAGCGTCAAATCAATTCCATCAGATATATCTATATCATTATCAATTTGAACATTCTTAATATCGCAGAAAAAAGTGTCGGAATCTCCTGTATGTACAATCGTTTTAACTTCGCATTCATATACCCATTTACTTATGTCAAGTGTAGGTACATGTAAGATTTCACCATTGCTGTAGTCATATGACTTCTTGTCCTTTATCCCATTATGACCAGAGTTACTTCCGAAATAATCCATTAAATATAGCATATTTGTACTCACAAGATTTGCTGATAGTTGTTTTGTCTTTATTACATTTTGCTTTGTTTTCTTTGTACCAAACATACTTATTACAAGCATATAGTGGTCAGCGTCACAAGTAACGCTTACCCAGGTTATTGGGGCAAAATTAACATTACCATCCTCATCATAAGTACCAATTAGAAAAGCTGGTTGTACACACATGGAATGTTGAATTCCCATAGATTTTCTCTTGTTCATCTCTTTTTCATCTCCTTTTATTAAAAGAAATATATAAATAATCGTTAGTTCGCATTTCCTAACGACAGTGTATCATCGCTTGGCTAGACAAAATATGTCTATCCTTTGAATCATATCACTTATATATAATAACATCAATATTTATAAACAATATTTTTCCAATAAAACAGTTGTAGACAGACTGTAGACATTTGGTAGACGGTGTGCTTTTCTCCTTATTTTTGTAGGGTTCGCGAAGGGCCAGTAATGTTCGAATCCCGTCTCACGCTTAATTGGAAAGGGCAGAAAGCTAATAAAATTAAGCTTTTCTTTTTTTGTTTCTAAAAATAATGTGTGCGGGATGCTGTTTGTTTCATTTGTTTATTATTTCTACATGTTTTGTATGTTTTGTTTTCTCCTTTCGCCATGACTACAATTTTAATATACTATTATTCATTCAATGATATCGAAAAAAATGACATTATTAACCGTTTAGCCGTTGGATAGAAAAACTGGACGAGTTACCGTTATAATCTGGTAAAATAGAAAAGTATAAATGTTGATTAGAAAGTGTAAATTTACTGCACTTCGGGAAAAAAGTGTACACTTTTTATAGAAAAATAGCAAAGTATAATTTAACATTATCACTTGCTTTTTTATTGCTTTAAAGTTAGCATAAGGCTATATATTTTATTAAAATTAATAGCAAGATTATTTATATAAATTGGAGGATAAAAATGAATTTTTATATTGCTTCAAGTCTTATAAATTATGAACAAGTGCGTAACCTTTCACGTCTGCTAAAAAATGCTGGTTGGGAGCATACTTATGATTGGACATTACATTGCCCAGTGAAAGAAACAGACGTAGAAGCACTAAAGTCTATTGGCGAAAAGGAATATGAAGGGATAAAGCAGTCTGATGTTGTAATAATATTAACTCCGCAGGGTAGAGGAACTCATACGGAATTAGGTATAGCAATAGCATTAAACAAAAAAGTTTACTTATGTCACCATGATGATACATACTTTAAATGCGATGATAATACATCAACATTTTATTGGCTTTCACAAGTAAATCAACTTATTGGAAATACAGAAGATATTGCAAGTGAGTTGCTAAAATTATAGTAAGATTATGAGCATAATGCGAAGTTAATATACTACATTTTTCCACCCCCCATTGACTTTATAATATGAAAAAAGTGTAATATAAAAATATTCAAATTAATTATTATGAAAAGTATTATTGATGAGTTTATGAAAGAAATAGTTAAAAAGTATTATTATACCGACGTTCAGCTTTAGAATGATGACTATTGCATAACGAAATAAATGTAAAGTGAGATATTTAATCAACATTATATTATTTGGAGGTAACCCATTTTGCTAAATGATAATATTTATTTTATGCTAGGTCTTCCGTGTTCCGGAAAAACAACTGTTGGCAATATATTAGCAAAGAAATATAACATGTTTTACTTTAGTGGTGATAATAGACGTTTTGATTATTTTAAACTTGCAGATTCATCGAAACATCCTTACATGACAAAGGATACATCGAATTTTTATGAATGGTCTATTAAAGATATGATAGAGTGGGAAAAAGGTGTTATTTCTGAACAAACTCCCTTTATTTTGTCTGACCTTAATAATCTTTCAGGCAATTATGACTTAATTCTATTTGATGGGATTTTGGATTTGAGTTTGATTAGTCAAATTGTAAATAAAAAAAGAGTTGTATATTTAACTGTTAGTAAAGAAATAATTAAGAACGAATTTTTCAATAGAGATGACCATAAACCACTTCTAAATAGTATTCTGAGTACAACCAATATAACATTAGAAGAAAAAGAACGTAGAATAAATCTAAGAAAAGAAGTTGCTTGTAATTCTTTTTGTGACGACACATCTGTATATGGAATTAAACAATTCATGAGAGATGAACGCACATCACTTGTTGAAATGTCCCATAAGATTGAATCACATTTTGAATTATATAAATAAAAGCAAGTATAATTAACGATATGCAGGAATAAACTTTAACAGCAAAACGCACACATTCAATTGTACAAGTATGTGTGCAGATAAATAACAGAAGCCGCAAACCTCCTATTTATCAGTATTTGTGTATGCAGGGTTTGGGAAGGGCGCACAATTGCCGAAAATAAGGCAATATACGGCGAACTGGTTACTAAGTGGGAACAAGACCCTACGTTTGAAGCAGGCCATGGCATAGAAAGTTGTTTTAGTGTTCAGCAAAGAGCGTATCAAGCGCTTATTGAAATAGGGAATAGTGTACATAATGAAGTTGCAATCATAACACATAACGCATGTATAAAATCAGTTATGTGTAAAATTTTACACATTCCATTAACTGAAAGAATTTGCTTTGATATTGGAAACACAAGCTTAAATATTTTAGACTATAATAAAGAACTTGCTAAGTTTCAAGTAAAAACGTTAAATGAAGTTTCGTATTTGGAAGAAATGTAATTGAGGTAGCTTCATATATAAGGCAAGATTATGTGCACATACCAAACCCATCTGATATTTTAAGAAAAATGATTTATTCACCCAAAGTCAATGGTCTTGTAATTTGCAGCGAAATTAATTGGAATGTAACTAATGCGGCATTTTATATTGATGGTATTGATACAAACCGTCATTGCAATCTCGGAATATTACAAAAACTTTGGGTTGAAGAAAACAGGAAAAATAATATAGACCGATGTATTGGAATAAAAATTCCAGTATTAATGCAGAAATTAGGACTTTCTAATGTCAGAATACGTATAAATTATTGTGTTCAATTTGTAAATCCGCAAGTTAATGCTACTGAGCATGAAAAGCATCTAACCTCATTTTTGACAGGAGGTGGGGATAATGAAACGGGCTAAAAGCAAGAAATTATTGATAGTTTATGCAAATGTGGACTTACAGATCAGGAGGCAATTCGTCAATATGAATGAGAAAAAGAAATAAACGATTTTGTTAGAAAAAATAAAACGAATTATTTGCAGTTCATGCACCTTCTATGTTTATATCATATGGTACAGTATAACTGACAAACTTAAAATTTTACGGACAGGAATACCAACCTAAGTATAGTTATAATGATAGTACTACTTTTAGGAGGAAATATAATATGTCAAAAGAATCAAATAAGAATATAAATACAATTTCGATTGATACGGTACAGAAAATTATAGACTATATTGAAGACAACATTCTTAAAATAGTAACACCATCTAATATTGCAGGACAATTTTTTCTAAGCGTTTCTACTCTTAATAGCTTATTTAAGATTGTTTGCAACATGACTATAATGGAATACGTACGGAACCGGCGGCTTTCACTTGCCGGAAAAGAGCTTATGATTTCTAATATACCTATAATAGACCTTGCTTATAAATATGGATATGAAACACCTGAGGCATTTACCAAAGCATTTACACGTTTTCATGGATTTCCGCCAAGTTTTGTTAGAAGGACATATCCAGAAATCAAAGTGTTCAATCCATTACTGATAAAATTTGAAATACATGGTGGATGGGAAGAAGCATTAAATAGCGATAATGCATTACTGACAAAACAAAATTCCCCCGAACAAGAAAAGAATCCCCTTTATTGTTATGATGAAATTACTAAATATAAAGGAGGAATATCTATGGAAAATCCTAGATATGAATATCACATCTGTTTAAAAGATATGCAGCAAAAAAGGGACTGGGAAATCCTACTATCCATAGCAAGGAAACTTAATCATGAAAAAATCAAATTTAAAGTGGATGGTAAAACTATGATATTTGCACATGGGCTTGAATTTAAACTTGAAAAAATCTGCCTGACTTTTAAATGGAATGAAGAAGATATAATAAAAAATTTCTTTAATTATGATGGTAACGCAAAAAGCACCTTTACTGGATTTAAATTTTTTGATGTAACATTCGAAGGAATGAAAATTCGATGTATGTTTTATAAAGGCTCCCCCGATGATGATACCGATGAATGTCTTTACAGGAATGCGGAGCCAGTTTATGTTGATGGACAAATCATTTATGTACAGAAATTAGAATTTTATTATGAGAATGGAGATCCTAATAATGAATACTACAAACTGGTAGAAGAATGGCTTAAGCAGAAATAATTTTGAAAAATCGAAACCTATCTCCTACTTTTTAAAATCCCTTGATTTTAAGGGATTTTTTGCTGTAGATGTATTATAATATGTACACTACTCCATCTAGATTTATGGATATTAAGTTTATTTATTTTAATCAACGTGATACTATAAACTCAAAAAGTAATTAAATATTGAAAGGGCGATTATGATATGAAAAAGATTATTATAGGGGCAGGTAAAACTGCTTATGATGGATGGATTGCGACCCAAGAAAATGAACTCAATTTATTAAAAATCGAAGATTATTATAAGCTTTTTGAACAGGTAGAATCTGTTGATGCTTTTTTAGCTGAACATGTATTTGAACATTTAAGCTACGAAGAAGGTATAGAAGCCGGAAAAAATCTTTACAAGTTTTTAAAACCTAATGGGTATATTCGATTAGCCGTTCCAGATATTAATTTTCAAAACGAATGGTACCAAAATATGTGTAAGCCAGGTGGCCCAGGTCCAGTAGATCATCCTGCATATAGTCATAAAGTTTTTTACGACTATAAATCTTTAATAAAGGTTTTCGAAGCTGCTGGTTTTTTAGTAGATTTGCTTGAGTATTGTGACAAAGATGGACGATTTCACTTTAATTACTGGGATCCTGAGCAAGGATTTATTGGAAGGTCATTACGATTTGATACTAGAAACAACGACGGTAAACTAGGCATGGTTTCAATTATTATTGACGCTCACAAGAAATTGAAAAGTTCGGGGGAAATTTTTGATTATTAAGATATTGACATGTGTATTTTCAAATGGATTTACCAATGATTTTAAAAGACTAATAAACACATTTCATTTATCTTATTACTCAGATATAAAGATTACTTCCCGATATAAAAAGCAATCTTTATATCTGCTAGAAGGTCAGCTAATGTCTTTTATACACTTACAAAATTTAAAAAATTTTTCATTTTTAAGTTCAAGCTGATTGGATGTTATATTACTATTTTTATCTCCATTTGTATCTCTATTAATATCGCATATAACAGAATTAGCTATTTGATACTGTATACTGTTTGGATTTACAAAAATCGGGCAACAAATTTTTTCTACAATTATCCTATGTATTCCATCCCATGTATGTATGTTATCGTTTTTCTCAAATTTCAGATATAATAATAAGCTTAACAATAAATCACAATTTCCGTCTTGATTCCGACTTACAATATATTCTATAATCTTTTTTTCAATATTCACATCTTCTTGATCACTTTTATTAATTGCAATTTTATAAAAATACAAAATACATTCCAAAGAATGTATAAACATGTACCAATCTGATGTTGGTGTTATTGTACCAACTTCATATTTAATCTTATTGCAATATTCCACAAAATAACCACATTTAAAATAAACTGTACTCATTAAGCCAAATCGTATTGGCTTAACCAAGTAAGCAACTACTGCCATTATTGCATATATACAAAAGAGAAATATTATTATCTTAATTTGAATTTTATAAAATGATATATTAACAGATAATCCAAATACAATACCAAAATATATTCCTATTGCTTTGTATGCAGTCTTTTTTATATCATTATTTTCCTTGTATATTGTATCAAATCTGACACTTTTTATATTTTTCCATTTGACATTATTTTTCTTTAATAAATATTTGTCAAGTAAGTACCCTAAATCATATATTATACCTTCTGTATCCCATTTTTCTGTGTCAATTCTAACCCCTTCATATGAAAAATTTTGATACAGATTATCCAGTACCTTCAATTCAAAACTAGGGTTAGATACACATACACTTCCCGTAATCCAAATTACCTTTAAACATTGATCATTGCTGTATATAGCTTATGGTAAATTAGAATATTTATTTAATATTCTTCTTCAATTAATATTTGAGATGTTTGGAATATCCTTGAATAAAATTATATTAGGTGTTTCTTTGGGATTCTTTTTTCCTTATGCCTACTTTAAAAAGAAAAATACGTGATTAATGAATGGATTGTCATAGGGTCTCCGTAATTTTATTGTGAACGAATACATTAAAGCGGATAAACTGAATTATAATATCCATTTATCCGCTTATATTTTTTCCAATAGCCAGAGAATCATTTGCTATTTAAAATATTTCTTAGCTTTCTCCCTCCCATTTGCTGACACTTCCCCGAATCATCAACTTAGTAGGTATTGAAACATGCATACTGATTTCACGGTTAGAGTAGATTCTCTCAGAAAGCATATTCACCGCCTGAGAGCCCATAAAGTCCATATAAATATGAACCGTTGTAAGGGGAGGAACCAAGTACTTTGCAATAGATATATCATTAAACCCTATCACACTGATATCCTCCGGAATTCTAAGCCCTGCTTCCTGTATTGCTTTATAGCATCCAACAGCCAGAGAATCATTCGCTGCAAAAATAGCAGTAGGCCTTGATTCCATCGACACCAGCTCTTTTCCCAGACGATACCCTTGCTTTGGCGTGTAGCCTCCGATCTTAATATAGTCCTCATTTAATAAGCCCTTTTCTTCCATATAGGATTGGAAGATAGGAACTCTCATATCCACCACTTCTTTTCCATCAGCATCCACATCCCGGCCACCGATGAAAGCAATCTTCTTATGTCCTTCCTGTAAAAAATAATTCAGCACATTTTTCACAGAATGCTTCAAATCGGTTACTATGGAATCAAATAAATCTAAATCACCAATTGTATCAACAAACACGGCAGGCTTATTAAAGGCTTTCACCTTGTTTACCATAGATTCACTGAATGTTCCGAGACAAATCAGCCCATCCAGATTGGATACACTTTCCACTGAATCTTTTATGTTAACAAGAACCTTTTTGAAGCCTTCTTCCTCTATTTTTCTTTCAATTGCAATGCGTACCGACAGATAAAAAGTATCCTCCAGTTCTTCTTCCAGAGAATATGAGGATAACATTCCCATCCTTAATTTCTTTTTACTTCTCTTCTTATTCTTTACTTGGTATTCTAGCCGTTCCGCAGCTTCAAACACTCTTTGCTTAGTCTCATCCTGTACATTCAATGTATCATCGAAATTAAGGACTCGGGATACTGTTGCAGCAGAAACACCTGCCATTTCAGCTATTTCTTTAATTGTTGCCACTATTCTATCCTTCCTTATACTTATCTCGATTATAAAACCTCTAAAAATCCTTGTAAAAATCTTGAATTTATGGATTTTTGCAGGGATTTTTAGTAAGGTTTTAATAGAGATTAGTATTTCACCTATCTTATTTTATTTTAACATATCTGATTAGTATCACACTATTATGTATACCTGGGATTACGCAACTTTACTTTAGTTGAATAAGATGGAAATCGCCATAGATATGTTAGTAAAAATCACACCTTTACTATACCTTTTTCTGTTTTCTTTTACAAGTCCCAAATGTGTACATTGATTGTGACAATTTACGTAGGGATAATAAGGTTAGAAAGTTTTCTGTTAATGTTATCACGTTGTTTCTTCCGTCTGTTCCTGTACTTCTGACAAATTCGATATAATCACCGCCGATAATATAACTGCACTGCCGATTACCATTCGCAGTGTAATGATTTCATGCAGTATAATAATCGAAAATATGGTTCCGAAGACGGACTCCATAGATAAAATAATTGCGGCTTTTGTTTCATCCACATATTTTTGACTGGCAGTTTGAAGCAGGTAACAGACTGTTGTGCTGATAATACCTAAATACAGTACACTGAGCCAGCCTTTGGTGGTGACCTGAAAGTTCGTTTCTCCATTAGCAACCAGACACACTACCGACAATAGAAAAGCGGTTGCCATCTGAATAAAATTTAATACCGTAGCACGATATTTTTTAACAAATTCACTTGTTAGAAATATCTGAAATGCGAAACCAAAGGCACAGATAAGAGTCAGTCCGTCTCCAAGACCCAGGGAAAAATTACTGTCCAGAGACAAAAGGGCAACTCCCGCCACTGACATCAAAGCACCAATCACACCTTTTACCCCAATTTTCTTTTTTAAAATTAAAAATGAAATAAACGGCACTATTACCACATTTAACGCAGTTAAAAATGCATTCTTGGATGGAGTTGTATATTGCAGCCCCACGATCTGAAATGCAAAACCGGTAAAGAGGGCGACTCCCATGAGTCCCCCTGCCAATACCTCTGCTTTTTCAATCCCTTTAAGGGATTTCCCTTTAAGGGATTTCCCTTTAAGGGATTTACCTTGAATGGTTTTCTCTTGAAGGGATTTTCTTTCAAATGATTTTCTTTCGAAGGATTTTCTTTCAAATGATTTCCCTTTAGTGGATTTCTCATGAGGTGATTTCCTTTCAAAGGATTTGATGCTGATTAAACCCATCAAAACCGTTGCTAACAGAAATCGTACTGCCATAATTTGAAACGGACCCATACTCTCTAATGCCATATCACTCGCAACAAAACCGCCGCCCCATATAATGGTTACTAATATAAGACCGCCGATTGCAAGTTTGTTCTTCATGAATGTGTCCTCCTCTTATACTTCTACTGTTTCTCCATTAATTCTTACTGTTATAGAATCTCCTTCTAAAACTTTTACCGAGGCGCTGTTATCTGCACTAATGCTTATCTCCAACCATGAATTCAGATAATGAATACGGAAAGTCAAGCCTTCCCATTCTTTTGGCATATTCGGTCGAATAGATAATATACCCTCTTCTTCAATAGCAACTCCTGCAAATCCAAATACAACTGTCTGCCATACACCACCCGTATTAGCAGCATGAATGCCTTCTCTGGTATTCCTCTGGAGATTTAGCAAGTCAATGAATGCCGCACGGCGCAGGTAACGGTATGCTTTGGAATTATCACCTACTTTAAGTCCCATTATAGCATAAATACTTGGACTTAAGGAAGAGCCGTGAAGAGTACGTTTCTCATAGTAAGAATAATTTAATTTTTTCGTTTCTTCATCAAATTCTTCACCCATTAAATGAAGTAACATAACAACATCAGCCTGTTTGATAATCTGGGTCTCTCGCGCCCTTCTATTTTTCAATGCTTCCGGACGAACTGGCCAATCATTCTCATCGTATTTTTCAATTATTACATTCTCCAATTCAAAATAGCCTTCAAACTGCTCTAAAAGACTGGTACCTTCCTTTCTTGGAAGATACATCTTTTCCTGAACATCCTGCCACTTAATAATTTCTTCCTGAGTCAAGCCTGTCTTTTCAATCAGTATATGATATTCTCCCGTGTGATCTTTCTTCAGAATATCAATTAAGGAAATCACATAACGTAAATTCCATTTCGCTAAATAGTTGGTATATAAGTTGTTGTTTACCGGTTCATGCCATTCATCGGGACCGGTTACCTGATTGATTTCATAACGGTCTTTCTCTGCCACATATTCGCAGCGGCTTGCCCAGAATCTTGCTGTTTCTGTTAAGATTTCAGCACCTTTGTTGAATAAGAAATTCAAGTCATTTGTAATTTTCACATAGTTGCATACACCATAGGCAACAGCTGCTGTTACATGATGCTCGTAGACCGCTACATAGCAGCGATAACAGGTTCCATCCGGTTCGATAGTCCAATCCGGACACTGCTCCGTACCGTCATCCGCAGATTCCCATGGATACTGTGCACCCTGATATCCGTTTTTCCCAGCATTTGCTCTTGCTGCATCCAGCAAACGGTAACGGTAAGTCTCCAGATTCCGCGCCGTTTTAGGGAAAACATATGAGAAAAATGGAAGCATAAACAACTCGGTATCCCAGAAAGCATGACCTCCGTATTCTTCTCCGGAAAGCAGCTTTGCACCAACATTTACCCGGTCATCACGTTCATTTCCCGTACTCATCAGATGAAAAATATTAAAACGGATGGCACGATCCAGTTCAAAATCACCTTCAATTCGAATGTCCGCCGCTTTCCACATATCTTCATAAACGGCTTTATGTGCAGTCAATTCTTCTTCAAAGCCAGTGTGAAGGAAATGATCCACTTCTTCTTTTACACTTGTATGAAGAGCATATTTTGCCACATCACGTTCCGTGTACATGGATACATACTTCACTATTTCTACTGTTTCACCTTCCACTGCATCGAAATCGGAGAATTCTACCGCCTGTTCACCAAAGGCATTGAACATTCTGTTTTTTAAAATATCTTTTCCATCTTTATAAGCTTCAATATGACATCCAGTACCTATGTGCAGATGATTATCCCTTGTTGCCATTTCTATATAAGTACCATTTCCATCCAGTTTCTCATTTGATGTCATATACGTATGTTTTACTTTAAAACGGGGCGCATCATAAAAGTTGATTATTGTTCCGTCAACGATACTTTCCACCTCAATAATTCCGCTGTAGTTCATAGGAGTTACATATAGCTTAATTCCCATCCGATGTACATTTGCCCGGCTGACAAAGCGGATTCCCTCTATCAGGGTTTCTCTGCCCTGCTTATCACGAAGTAATACACGCTTAGCCAATAGTGCATGTTTCATATCCAAAGCTCTTGAAAAATCTAAAATCTCACAATCTTCAATTCCAATCAGCTCTTTTTCTACATAAAGTTTAATTCCAAGCCAATTAGGCAGTGTGGCTAGTTCACGCATAAAGGTTTCCGACTTATCAAATACACCATTGATGTATAAATAGGGAAGTGTAATTTTGGTTCCTTCTTCGTGGCTTCCCCGTATACCCAGATATCCATTGGATAAGTTGAATAAACTCTCAAATTTCAGATTTTCTTCCGGTTCGTATTTATCCTGTAAAATCATCCAATCATCGGAACTGAGCATCTTACTTAATCTTTCTGAAAATCTCTCTTTAATCATCTTCTCTGCTCCTTACTTTATTTTAATTGAAGGAAGATTACTTTGCAAAATACTTCTTAATTCAAATAATCTTCCTTCCTCATCCTGTTCAAAAAATGATTCTGTATTTTGCATTTCAAAATTTAGATGTTATTTTCTTAATC
This sequence comes from Anaerocolumna sp., assembly GCF_032079385.1. Classification (NCBI taxonomy): domain Bacteria; kingdom Bacillati; phylum Bacillota; class Clostridia; order Lachnospirales; family Lachnospiraceae; genus Anaerocolumna; species Anaerocolumna sp. The sequence continues at coordinate 142,098 of NZ_DAMAUC010000008.1, read as the reverse complement.
CAGATAGCGTCTTTTCGCTTCCTTCATTTCTTCACCATCAGATACCACCTGTAACTCAAATGCCATAGTAAAGTCCTGAAGTTTTACCTTGAACTCCTCCTGCTGCTCTTCGCCGCAGCTGTTGCTTCCTAATCCAGACTGGGCATAATCCAGATGGATAATAACATCTTCAGCTCTCTTAATCTGGAATGGATGTTTCGCTTCTTCCAGACTTTCATCCGTATAATTAGCAAGATTCAACCCAAGAGGCATTTCTGCTTTACATAGCAAGGTCTTATCTCCGTTTCCGATACTGAACCATCTAACCTCTTCCCTGTGTCCATTTTCCTGAGGAAATACATAGTTAGTTCCCATCTCGTCCACAGAGTTAGAATAAATCCCCATGACACCTGCTTCTTTGCTGTCTGCATAATTTTCTCCAGGCCCACGTCCATACCATATGGCTTGCTGAAGTTCCTTATTTCCCTTCATTATGACGCCGATTCTAGGCAGAAAGGCAGGTTCCAGTTTTCCGTTTTGTATTGCTTTTCCGTGTAAGTTCACTTTAACCTGACCACTGGAATATACCGTATATTCGTAATCACATTCAAATCCCCAGGATTGATTATAACATCCGAAGTATTTACCAATGGAAACCCTTACTTTATCCCGGTCCTCTTTATATCTGAAATACTCTGTCTGTTCACTGGATTTCTGGATAAAGTATCTCTCCATCCAGTCCTCTTTTTTATACATATCATTATCAATAGTAGCACGGTACACTGTCACCTTAGGACCTTCACTTAAGTATTCTTTATCCTTTACCGATACACTAAGCAGATTTCCAAATACCTTATGAAATCTTACCGTTACGCCATCATTCTCTATAGTTAAAATATTTTCTACTTCCGATACTTTCAGTGTATTTCCCTGTGGACGTTCTTCCAGTATATTATAGAGTATATCCAGAGGAAATTGTACTTTTGAAATCTCATAGCCAGCCTCTGCATATTGGGTTGCTTCTTTCCGGCACACTGTTATGTTAAGATAATAGTCTGTATTGGCTTCCGGTTGGATAGGGTCAAAAGGAATGATTATCTTCTCTGTTTCATGAGGAAGTGCTGTCAGGCGGTCAATGGTTCCTTCCTGAAGTAACTTATCCTCTCCCTGTACTGCCCATTTAACATAAAAATGCTCTAAAGAAAGGAAATCATAATAGTTCTTTAACTGAAACTCCCTTTGTGTTCCTTCTATTCTTGTCACCTCAACCGGTGCAATAACCTGTTTATACTCCAGCAATCCAGGAGAAGGTGTTCTGTCCGGCATCAGCAGACCATCAATACAGAAATTACCATTAGTAGGAAAATCGCCGTAATTTCCGCCGTAACGGTAATAGGTCTCTCCATCTTCCTCCGTATAAATACCATGATCATACCATTCCCAGATAAAACCGCCTTGAAGCCTCTTATACTTACGGTACATATCCTGATATGCCTTAAGTCCTCCCGGTCCATTTCCCATGGCATGACCGTATTCACACATCACATGAGGTTTCTTTCCTTTTATTTCATATTCCCCAATTTCTTTTAATCTTTTCAAACGTGTGTACATGGTAGAATATACATCTGTAATCTCTGCTTCATAGTCTCCTTCATAATGAAGCAATCTTGTGCTGTCCAATTCTTTTATGGCTTTTGCAGCACTTTTAAAATTACAGCCAAAGCTGGATTCATTTCCCATAGACCACATTATAATGGAAGGATGATTGCGATCCCTTTTTACCATGCGAATGCTTCTATCCACATAAGCTTGCTTCCAGGTTGGATCATCGGTAATCCAGTCATACCGCTCTACCCATTCAAAGCCATGGCATTCCAAATCCGCCTCATCAATTACATAAAGTCCATATTCATCGCAAAGATCATAAAAATGTTCATTTGCAGGATAGTGGGAACAGCGTACCGCGTTTATATTATACTGCTTCATGAGCAGAACATCTGCTCTGGACTGCTCATATGTAACACAGCGTCCTTCTTTGGGATTATAATCATGATGATTTACACCATTTAATAAAATAACCTGATTATTTACACAAAAATTATGATCTATAATTTCAATCTTGCGGAATCCCACACGTACCTTTATCTCATGGCTGTCTGTAGATACCGTCAACTCATATAGATTCGGAGTCTCTGCTGTCCAAAGGTCTGCCTCAGGAATCATTTCTTCCAAATGAGCTTTCCCATCTTCTGTTCGAAACGTTCCACTTGCAGCTTCTTTCCCAGTCCTCTCTAACTTCCAAGTACCCTCGCAGCTTATTTCTTTTGTTGTAATGTCTGCCTTTAATATTCCGTTTTTATAAGTACTGTCCAGATCTCCGTTTACGGCACAATCAATAATACTGTTCTTTGGCTCATTAATCAATTCCACATCACGGTAAATTCCTGAAAGCCACCACATATCCTGATCCTCCAGGTAAGTACCATCGGACCATTTATAAACCCGCACCGTAATGTCATTATCACCTTCCTGCAACAGGTCTGTAATATCAAATTCACTGGGAAGACGGCTGACTTTACTGTATCCCGCATGTGTTCCGTTTACCCATACATCAAATGCACTATCTACTCCATGAAATTTTAGAATTGTATCATGAGACATCCATTCTTTGTTAAGAGAAACTATCTTTTTATAAATTCCGGTAGGGTTCTCGGTGGGTACAAAAGGAGGATTGATTGGAAACAAATACAGTACATCAGTATAATGCATCCGGTCATATCCTCTTAATTGCCATACCGATGGAACATCTATGGTATCCCACTGGCTGCCGTTTTCCTTATTCATAAAGTCTTCCGGAGATAATTCGGGAGCTTCCATATATAAAAACTTCCATTCTCCGTTTAAACTGATTCTGTTAGCAGAATCCTTATAGAAAGCAGTACGAGCCTCTCTTCTTCCTATATGCCCCAATTGATGGTCTTCCCATCTCTTCTTTTTTCTCCTCGTCATGTCTATTTCTCCTTATCTAAATATTAACTATAAATGAATGATACCTTTTGGTAACTGAGATAAATGTAAAGCCGGGCAGAAAACAGAACACATACTATCTGAAATAAGCTACCCGGCCGCTTTTTCTTATTTAATGGAACCACTGGTTCCTTCCACAATATATTTTTGTGCAACAACAAATGCAATAATTGGTGGTATAATCATAATAACTGTGATGCAAAGCATCGGAATAATTCTTGTACTGTGAACTCCCTTAAAGGCCGCCAGCCCTAATGCCAATGTGTATTTGCTTCTTTCCTGTAAGAAAATCAATGGTCCAAGATAGTCATTCCATACTGAAATCATATTCAGAACACCCACCAGAATAAGGGAAGGCTTTAAAATTGGCATATAAATCTTCCAATAAATCTGAAAAGAGTTGGCTCCGTCGATGCGGGCAGCTTCTTCAAAATCCTTTGGAATTCCCATAAGGAACTGTCTCATAAGGAAAATATAATAAGCCGAACCGAACCATGCCGGTATAATCAAAGGCTTTAATGTATTAATCCATCCAAACATATTAAATTCCATGTACTGTGGAATCATGGTAACATCCCAGGGAATCATCATGGTTGAAAGAAGAATCATGAACAAAGCATTTTTCCCTTTAAATTCAAACTTAGCAAAACCGTAGGCAACCAAAGAACAGGAAAGTATCTGACCTGCGGTAGTCAATACGGTAACCAAGATGGAGTTCTTTAAATAAGTTCCAAAGGGTTGTGATTTCCAGGCATTTACGAAATTCTCAAACAGCCATTTTGACGGAAACAGCTTGGGAGGATATGCGATTGCCTCTGCCTCTGTTTTAAAAGTAGTAAAGAACATATATACAAAAGGTGCAAGGAAGTATACCGCAATCACTGTCAGTAAAATATATATAATAGCTTTCGTTTTTCTTGACATCTTCATTACTTTCTACCTCCCCTTCTCTTCTTATTTTCTTTTTTTGCTTCTGCCTCATAAAATACCCATGTTGACGAGGACTTGAAAACCAATGCTGTTAAAATCAGTATTATGATAAACATCACCCAGGCATTGGCACTTGCATAACCCAGTTTATGATGCTTAAAGGCATTATTATAGGTGTAAAGGCCGTAAAAATAAGTGGATTTTAAGGGGCCGCCACCAGTCAGCAGCATTACCAGAGTAACCTGCTGGAAAGAACCAATAATTGAGGTAATCAAATTAAACAAAATTGTAGGTGTTATAATCGGTAATGTAATGCTGAAAAACTGTCTTGCGGGACTGGCCCCGTCAAGAGAGGCTGCTTCATACACATCATTAGGTATACTTTTAATGTTAGTATAAAATATGAGCATCATAGTACCTACACCAAAGGCACTTGCAAGAATAACTGCAAATAATGCCCAAGCGGGATCTACCAGCCATCTTGGCCCTTCGATTCCAATTAAAGATAATAAATAATTTAATGCACCGTAGTCACCATTTAAGATCCATCCCCAAATAATAGAAACTGCAACACCGGATATAACTGCTGGAATATAGAATATGGTACGGAATACTTTTACTCCTCTTACCGGCTGCGTAATCAGCATGGCAAGGAATAGCGCAATTCCCATGTTTAATGGGACAAAAATTGCTGCATATTTTAGACTGATTTTTAGAGACTTCCAGAACTGAGCGTCCTTTGTGAACATCTCTATGTAGTTCCCAAATCCCCTGAACACCGGCTCTGTTGTCAACGGCCAATCAAAAAAGCTCATGATAAGAGACAAGATGAGCGGTCCTATTGTGAATACTAAAAAACCAATTATCCATGGAGAAATGAAGAAATACGGGGTTGCTTTCCTTATAAATTTTTTGCGCTTCATAATTTCCACCTGCCTAGACCCTTCTTTATTTGTAAAAGATGCAAGTTATCCGGGGCGTTATGCCCCAGATAGCTTACTATTATGCTTTCCTTTCCTGTTTACTGCTGTACCGCGTTATTTAATACATCCGGTGCACTTTGTAAAACACTAGGGTTAAATATTTCTTCAAAAGATAAGGAAAGGTTTTCTGATTTTTCGGACCAATCCTTAATAATAAAGCTTGCCGGTGTATAGCCCTTACTTTGCTCCAACATAACATAAAATGGTGCATATTCAGGCTGTTCCATAATTTTTTCAGACTCTACAACGCTGTTTAATACAGGTAATTCCAAACCGATACGTTCTTTATTTGCTTCTTCATTTGTCCAGAATTTTATAAATTCCCATGCTGCATCTTTATTCTTGCTGTCTTTAGACATAGAGATACCGGAGGAGCTTAAAATACTAACTGAATCCTGACCTGCATTAGCAAAGGCAGGAATGGTAGCAACACCGTAGTTCAACTGATCTTCCTTAAGTGAACTAATTGCCCAGGAACCATAAACATACATTGCTACTGCACCGGAACGGAATTCATCTGTTCCACTCTTTTCAGAAGCTATTGCATATCCATCTTTCTCCATACCCTGGAACATCTGGAATACTTCCTGAGACTTCTCGGAATTTAAATTTCCTTCTAGTTTTCCATCCTTGTCGCAATATGCAGTTCCATTACTCCACAGATACATCTCAAAATCATAAGGATCTGGTTTCATCTGGAAAGAAAATCCTAATGCTGAGGTTTTCTCTGTAATAGTTTTTGCTGCTGCCTTTAAATCATCCCAGGTCCAGTCAGCTGTAGGTTCTGCCACACCTGCTTCTGCAAATATATCTTTATTGTAGAATAAGGCATGTGTTGTAAATCCAATGGGAATACCATATACCTGATCATTGATTGAATTATAGTTCCAAAGAGTTTCATAGAAGTTAGACTTATAGTTCTCTCCTTCTTTCTCAATATATCCATCCAGAGGTTCTAAACCACCGGAATATGCCGGATAGTTCCACATGTACATAACATCCGGTGCATCCCCTGAACCCATACCTGCACTAATTTTTGTATCAAAGTCACTTCCGTAAGCTTCCAGAGTTACCACAATGTCATCATGTGCTGCATTAAACTTGTCTACTAGTGCCTGCTGACGATCTACATCCTCTGCTACATCCCAGGATGCAAAACGAATTTTTGTTTTTTCTCCTTTTGCGTTATCCGTATTATCCTTATTCTTTCCACATCCGGTGAAGATTGTTGCTACTGCTAAAGACAATACGCATAATGCTGCTAACTTTTTTTTCATGAACCTTCCTCCTATTCTTTTAGTAAATATATTTCAATATTACTAAGTAAATATATTATAGTATTTACTAGTTAATATTTCAATAGTTTTAGTTTACTAATTGTTATTTCTATATATTTCACATTTTTATCGACATCTTTTGTGCAATTTCGCTAAATAACGATTTTGATGAATTTTATACATTTACCGGTATACTTTCTTCATATCTTATTATGTAGCTAATTATGAAACTTATAACCGTAAACCTTCAGTATTTTGATTTAGTTTCTGTAATAGTAAATGGAATTAGTGCAAAGTAAATACCCTTTATTAGATATTTAGCCTTCCTTTGGTAGGAATAATATGGTAAAATAGTAAAAATAAAATGAAAGAAGGTATTTTTATGGAGTTTAGGATAATATATTTGCCACCGTTTAAAGCCGCTTCATCTGCTGTAGATAAGAACTTTGATTTTTCCGAGGATGGTATATTAGGAAAGTTTGATAAGTACTTTTCCGCAATCATCCCCTCAGCAAGAGATGATTTTATGCCTAGAGATTTTTTATTTTTTGATGAAGAAAATCAAGGTATGGTATGGTGGTGGGCATTAAGTGAGGATATGGAAGATGGGGGCAACAAGGTTGTCAACTTCGAAGGTGGGCACTATCTTACTTATGCCTATAGAGATGGGGACGAAGAAACTAACGGAAAGCTATATAATGAAGCTGTGGAATACATAAAGAACTCCGGGATTTTTGAGCTGGATGTACGCCCTAATCATTATGCAATGGGACATATAATCACTCCCAAAGAGATTATAGCTGCACAAGGCTGGGCGCAAATGGAAACATTTATACCGATTAGGTTAAAATGATATAAATAAAATACTATTGATGAACATCCGGTTTTAGAATGTAGAACCAGTGGATGGACAAATTCTCTGTATACATACTTACCTAATTCGTCAGAAATCCTTTGTTTACAAGATTTCTGGCGTTTTTTATTTCATTAATGAATTATTTGTATCCATTATCCAAGCTTGTATTTATTATAAAATATGGTACAATACCCTCGTTGAGCATTTTTATTTAGACAGGAGGATTTATTTTAATGGGTAGCCCATCATTTTACACACAACTTGACAAGCGCAACAAATATATATTAAAATGCTGTTTTTTTGTTTTCGCAGTCAACGGCTTATATGCTATGATTTTAGGATCCCTATTACCACTTATCAGCAGCGAATACGGGCTTAATAATACAGTTAGCGGAGCTTTATTATCGGCACATCAGGTAGGCAATTTAATCGCAGGATTTATCGCAGGGGTGTTGCCCATTTATTTAGGACGAAAAAAGTCAATTCTATTTTTATGTAGTTTTGTAGTTATGGGCTTTTTTATTATGATTATAACAGGCAATCCGGTTCTATTGATTTTAGGCTTTCTATCTACAGGACTAAGCAGAGGCAGTATCTCTAATTTTAATAATACAGTTGTAAATGAAGTATCCAATAGCAGCCCCGGAGCACTTAATATCTTACATAGTGTATTTGCCATTGGAGCTTTGACTTCTCCTTTCTTAGTTATTGCATGTACAAACATGTCTGGAGATCGTGGTTGGAAAATAGCTGCCGGTGTTATCATTTTTCTTGCGATTATTTCTATGATTCTATTTTCACAAATGGAAATAGATGATATGGTAAAAAGTAAGGAAAATACCTCTTATCAATTTTTAAAATTCAAGCATTTTTGGATAGTTTCCGGAATTCTCTTCTTCTATTTATGTGCAGAAGCTGCTATTAATGGTTGGATCGTAAAATATTTCATTGACACCGATATTATGACAAGAGAATATGCTCAAATGCTTGCTTCCTTACTATGGGTAGTTATTCTTGCAGGAAGATTAACCTGCGCATTCATAGTAGATAAGATATCAAAGAAAACATTGCTTTTAGTAACCAGCATTGGGACAGTTGCTTTTTACCTGCTATTATTGTCTACACAAAATATACTTGTAATTACCATTGCAATCATGGGTTTAGGATTTTCTATGGCAGGCATTTACCCTACAACAGTTTCTACATTTGGCAGTACCATTAAGTTGTATCCCATGTCTATGGGCGCCCTGCTTATGCTAAGCAGTATTGGCTCTATTTTAATGCCAATTATTGTAGGTTCCTTATCGGATAACTGGGGAATATGGGCAGGTATGAGTGCTATCGTAATAGCAATTGTTATGATGTTAGTCTTTGTGCTTATTAATGTATTTCATGTTCGAGAGTCGTAGTAATGTATAATCCAGTTTCATATTACATAGTTTTTCTTATAGCTTACGGAGCTCGGATTCCGTTATGCTTTTTAATCTCCCTGGAAGCTTTGATTATTCAAGGTTTCCGGGGTTTTTTTAATTGTTTTGAGTTTCCTTGCGTATATCAATACCATTTATATTCCAAAAAGTTTTCTTAATAAACAGTTTTCAATGATTTTTATACTTGACAGTTATATCAATGATTGATATAGTGTATGTATCAATCATTGATATAGTGGAGGTGATGAAATGGCTAAAATAAGTCCTTATGAATCTGGCGAACTTACGGATAGTATTTTTTTAATACTGCTTGCAACTCTTACACCTGCTCATGGCTATAAGATTATGCAGGATGTTCAGACCATGACAAAAAAAATTGTAGAAATTGGTCCGGCAACCATGTATACCACACTTAAAAAGTTAAATCAAGCTGGATGGATTTCTGAAATAAGTGAAGACGATTCTAAGATTTTGTATGTCATAACAGCTTCGGGCAAAAAAATTCTTGAAGATAATTATGAATATAGAAAAAGTATAGTTCAAATTGCAGAAAAACAAATAGGAGGTATTGTATGACTAAATATCGTATGTGTGGCGGATTCGCTATGACACCAAAACGTGATATGAAAATGTTAAGTGATATGAGTAAAAAAGGATGGCACTTATCAAAGATGAAAGGTATTTTTTACTGCTTTGAAGAAGGTGATCCCCATGATTACAATTATTCTTTGAATATAGAAATAAGTACTACTCCGGAAATGTTGTCATTTTACGAAGCCAGTGGCTGGACACCAATCGTTGTAGAAAACGGGCATCAAATATTCAGAGCTGAATCCGGTGCGGCGCCTATCTTTAGTGACGCAGAGTCAGAAATAGATGTACTTAATAAAAACAGAGATTGGAGCGGAAAATGTGCTCTGCTATTTGCCGCATTAATTATGATTTGTGCTATTTTAAGCTCATTAATTAAATCAATTATTTTCGCAATTTTAGGCTTAATTGTTTTTGTATTTTTTATATTTACATTCTTACCATACATTGGATTTACATTCTCTTTATATAAGCTTAAACACAAATAATATACCCGACTTATAAAATCTCACGATTATTCATTCACTTTTGGGACTTGCATATATTCTTTACATGAACTATGATAATAAGTTGAAGTGATTAAATGACAGTGAGGATAAAACTTTGACAGAAGGAAAAATTTCAAAAAAAATTGTATTATTTGCTATGCCCATCTTTTTGGGAAATTTATTTCAGCAGCTTTATAACATTGTGGATTCCCTTGTTGTTGGGAACTTTCTTGGAAAGGATGCACTTGCTGCGGTAAGTTCTTCCGGCAGCCTGATTTTTTTAATTGTGGGCTTTATTAATGGTATTTTTGTTGGAGCAAGTGTGATTATTGCCCGATACTTTGGAGAAAAGAACCCAAAAGATTTGTCCATTGCAGTTCATACCACCATTGCTTTTGGACTTATCGCCGGAATAATTGTAACCGCGTTAGGAATGGTGTTTTCACCTTGGATGCTAAAGATGATGGGAACACCGGAGGATGTACTTCCTAATTCTATTATGTATTTTCAATTGTATTTTGCAGGCGGGATTGGCATTGTTATGTACAATGCATGCATGGGTATCTTTCAGGCAGTTGGAGACAGCAGGCACCCCCTTTACTACCTAATTATAGCCGCGGTCATCAATGTGATCTTGGATCTTTTATTTGTAGCTGTACTGGGATATGGTATTGGCGGTGCAGCTATTGCAACTGTAATCTCACAGTTTGTTAGTGCTATTCTTGGATTTACTAAGCTTATGAGAGTTGAGGGAGAACACCGGATACATATCAATCAAATACGCATTCAACCTAAGATGCTTATAAAAGTTCTTAAAATGGGTATCCCAACCGGCGTGCAAAATTCTGTAATTGGATTTGCCAATGTTATCGTCCAGTCAAACATCAATAGTTTTGGTTCTGTTGCTATGGCCGGATGCGGCAGTTACTCTAAACTTGAAGGTTTTGCATTCTTACCAATTACCAGTTTCAGCGTTGCTTTAACAACATTTATCGGGCAAAATCTCGGCGCCAAACAATATGAACGTGCAAAAAAAGGCGCCCGTTTCGGTATCCTGACCGGAGTGCTATTGGCAGAAACTGTTGGTATTATATTATGGATATTTGCGCCGGTATTAATTCGATTCTTCAATAGTCAACCGGATGTCATAGAGTTTGGCGTTATGCAGTCGAGAACAGAAGCATTGTTTTTTTGCCTGTTGGCTCTGTCCCATTGCCTGGCCGGAATCTTAAGAGGTGCGGGAAAGTCCACTGTTCCCATGATTGTCATGCTTGTTTGTTGGTGCATTGTCCGTATAAGTTACATAACAATTATGGTACGTCTTATACCGGATATACGGGTAATCTTTTGGGCATACCCATTGACATGGATGCTCAGTTCTATAGCGTTTCTTATATATTATAAAAAGGCAGACTGGCTTCATAGTTTTATTAAGAATGGGGATTAAAACTTTGAATTTTTAAACTATCAAAGTATAGTTTGGATTGTCGGCAGGTTATACTTATGTTAAAATTGTAGCAAAGATGTTGGAGGTTAGATATGCTTAATTGGAACTAAATACAGTTTAAAAGGAGCATGGTATGAACGAATTAAATAAATATATCAAAACGGTTAAACGTGTTGAATTTGTTATGACAGATGCCTGCACAAGCAGATGCAAACATTGTTCAGAAGGATATCTGCAAGGTAAAAACAGACTGAATGCAGATATTGTTGCTAATGCATTGGACGAATTGTCAGAATATTCTGAGATTGATTCTATTATGACATTCGGTGGGGAGCCTCTACTATGTCCTGAAGGACTGTCAAAAATCCATACTGTTGCCAAACAACACAGCATAAGAAAACGTCAGCTTATAACCAACGGATACTTTACAAAGAGTATGAAAAGAATTGAAGAAGTAGCTGCTTTATTAGAAGAAAGTGGTGTAAATGATATTCTTTAAAGGGTGGTCTTGAATTTCGATTTCAAGACCACCCTTTAAAATTTCTATTTCCTTAAACATATTTTTATCCTGTGGTTTTACGTGTAAATCTTTTTATTAAAAATCCCATCCAAAGGAATGATAATACGAAGGATAAAGTCATATATAAATAAGTATTTTCATAAACCCCTTTAGCCATCCAAAATGAAGGTAAAGGTGATAGCAAGTATTGTGTTCCCTTCTGTAAGAAAAAAGGCGCCATTATCCCAAGTGACATAAGTGAGGTTAATTTTGCTGCTGCCATTCCTTCTAATTTATTGGATGATAGTGTTACTATTATAAGTGCGGCAATAAGTCCCTGTAATGCTCCTGCTACAGAGAGCAAAATTTTTGCAGCAAAAGATATTTGGGAAAGGTTAAAAAGCAATAAGAGAATAATAGTAATTACAATAGAAATCCCCACCGGTACACCTAGCCTTGATACCAAATATCCTTTTTTGCCTAAAGGTGTTACAAAAAGATATTCTATAATGCGGTCATCCTTTTCTTCCAAAATCATCATAGCGGCAACATAACATAACATAGTAGGTGACAGTACCGATAAAAACAAGTCAAATAGTGCGTAGTACGGTGTGATTATGTATGAAACGTTAAAATATCTTGTTACCATTCTTTCCAATACCGGAACACCAAATCGAAATAGTAATGCACATAGCAGCGGAGTAAAACAAGCTGCAAACATCATGTTATCATTTTTAAGGAAAAGTATTAATTGTCTGAAATTCGCTCTAATTGCTTTCATAATTTCACCCCTCCCACCCTCTTCCACATCTTCCATGTGCAACGGTATGCGATATAAAACAGAATCCCTATGGTCGTAATAATAATCAAAATACTTATTAGAACCTTCTCACATTTTCCAGCTATTAGGCTCATACATAGGTTTATAGGATAAAGCCGCATAAATGTCGGACTATAGCCAAACAGATATAACATTGCAGGAACAAAACATATTATTTCCACCGGTACAGTTACCATAAGAAACTGATTCAGACTTGCTATTTTGGTACCTACGATCAGGCCTAAAAGTGTAAAAATAATTGTGGTCAATGCTGTAGCCAATAATACCATGAATAAGTTCTCCTTTTTTACCGATAAGGAAAGAATCCCTGCAACAATAATTGAAATTAATCCTAAGGAAACTACCTTTGAAATTATATATTCCGCTATTTTAACAGGTGAAACAGCAAGGGCATTTAACACATGCTGACTTTTCTCAAGCAAAATAATTGCCCCCATAAAAAACAATCCCATGGCTGCAGGATCAGAAAATATCATAATGGTTGCAGTACTTTCACGCCACGACGGCGGAAAGGTATAAAGTATAGTAATATAAACAACCGTCAGCACCGTATATATAAAATAGAAACCGTATTTTAACTGAAATCTTATATCTCCCACAATCATTTTTACCATTCTCATAACAGCGTCCTCCCTGTCAAATCAATAAAAATATCATTTAGGGTTGGCTCACTGCTATGAATGGATAATAGACTATTATTTTTTATCAGCATTTGCAGTTTTCTATCCTCCGATATTTCTTTTAGCAAACAGGATGAGGTCTGCTCTCCATTTTCAAAATAGGAATACGTAATCTTTGCCGCACCTTTTGACATGATTAAATTATGAGGGCTATCCAGGGCACGGATTTCCCCATTTACAATAAAAGCTACCTTATCGCAAAGTTCCGTTGCATCATGCATATTATGAGTGGTTATAATTATGGTTTTCCCCTTACGTTTTTCCGCTAAAATCATGTCCTTCATTAACCGGCTGTTTGTTGGATCAAGTCCGCTTGTGGGTTCATCAAGAAATAGAATATATGGATTATGCAGCAATGCTTTTATAAAGTTCAAACGGGATTTCATCCCTTTGGAATAATCTGATATTTTCTTATCTCCATCGTTATGTAGTCCAACTGCTTCCAATAAATTATTAATGGAAACCGGTTGTTTTTTATAAAGAGAAGAAAAGAATTGCAGATTCTGCCGTGCCGTTAGTTTCTCATATAAAGTAGAAAATTCAAAGTCCACACCAATATTTTCATAGAAATTGTTATTATGATGTTTACATTCCATACCTGCCACAACCGCAGAGCCTCCATAAGTAGATATTAAACCGGTTAATATCTTTTGCAATGTGGTTTTTCCTGCTCCAGAGGGTCCTAAAAAACCAAAAATTTCACCACTGCCAACAGAAAAATTAATATTTTTTACAAAGGGCTTTTTTGTGTAACTAAATGATAGATTTTTCACCTCAATCATAATCCGCCTCCATACTATTTGACTGTAATCATTTATATAGTCAATATAAGATTAAATACTAGTCCGGCAGTTCATATTACGCCGGACTTTTTTATTGCAGTAATTGTATTACCAAGCCTCGAATTAAAAGTTTCAAAGCATCATCATAATGCCGCTCATCAAATTCGTTTTTATGCAGAGTTGCAAAATAGATATTTCTAAAAGCAACACTAAATACCTCCATGTTCTTTCCTTTGGGTACGATTTTTTCAAATAACCGCTCAATCATAGAATTATCTTGAAGGAGATGCTCTGCAACAATGTCTTCAGGAAGCTTACGAGTTAATATCTCTATCTCGCCGGAATTAAGCATTTTTAAGATAGGTATATCCTCAACAGCTTTAAAAAAACTAAAGAGTAAATCCGTCATTTCTTCAAAAGTAATTTCTTTTGGATTTAGACTTGATAAAGCTTCTAATAATTGCTTTTCAATTTTATCGTGTTCCTCCAAAATAACATCAAACAGCAATAATTCTTTTGATTTATAAAATAAATAAAAGGTTCCCTTAGGAATTTTCACACGTTTGACAATTTCATCAACAGTGGTTCTTTTAATACCATATTGTGAAAGACACTTAGCTGCTTCTTCTTTTAACCGTTTGATAATATATTCTCTCTCTTGCTGTGAATAACACTTAGGCAAAATCCTCTCCTCCCTTTTTGACCAATTCCATCTATATAGTCATAATATCAAATCCTTTTGTGGATGTCAATGACATTATTAATCTTAAATATCATGGATTTTTATTATCAAATAAGGCATTATTCAATTCAAAAACCCAAGCTTTCTGCACATATCTGTCTATTATCTGGTTATTTAAGTTAAACCAACTAATACATTTGTCCAGAATAACTGCATCACTTGAGATTACTCCTTCCTTCTGTTCCAGAACTCTGTCTACATCATATATTACTTCCACCTCAACCGATATGTTATAATTTTTTGCAATTTCTATAATAAGATTCTTTAATCTTCCGGAGTTAGAAACCGGTTGATCTAAATAAAATAATGCGTCAGATATATTTAATTCCTCTAAAGTTTGTAGTATTAACTGAATCGCTCCAGTTGTTTTATCAATGATTCTATAATTCCCCCGAAGTCCAGCCAAGTCTCTTATGGTGCCATCCATTCCCTTAATAATTAAGGAATCTGACAATGCCACCTCTAAACTTATAATTGTATTAAACCCATCTACTACCACCCTTTTAGGTAGTTCTGGGGGCGATAGTTCTTTCTCTCTCCGTAGTTCTAACTGTTTCTTTGAAGCAAGCATTCTAACTAAAGCCAATCGCTGTCGTTCCGAAAGCATATAATGATTTCCAATAAAAGTAGAAGAAGGATTTAACTTATATCCTCGGTTCAATAGAAAATATAATTCTTCTCCTGCCCGGTTTAATCTGTCTTTCCACTGGCTTCCGAATTCTATTTCATCTTTCAAATAATATCCACGCTTTACTATCTTGGCCATCATTTCATCCTCTATGCTTAATACTCCATTCCGTTCCTCTTACTCTATATTTTAAAACTCAATTCTATTCTTCTTACTATATACTTTAATGATTAATTCAATTCTTTCACTTCTATTGTTTAAGATTATCTAACTAATTGACATCAAATAAATTCCAGGGATAAATACTTGGAGGCATCTTTGTAAAATCAATCTCTTTCTTTGTTATAGGATTACAAAAAGCCAAACGATAAGACCATAATGCTATTTCACATCCATTATCCTTGCTGCCATATTTACCATCACCTAATAAAGGCATTTTTCTGGAAGAAAATTGCACTCTTATCTGATGGGTTCTTCCTGTGTGCAATTTAATTCGAATAAGACTAAGTGCTCCCTTTTCTTCCATTATGGAATCCATAACAGTATATTCCAAAGAAGCTTCTTTTACTCCCTTACGGGCTCTTTTTACAACAAAGGATTTATTCTTAGCAGAATCTTTAAATAGTAAATCTTTATAAATCCCCGTTGGTTCTTCTGGTTTATTATGAACTACAGCCATATATTCCTTGGTGAAATTTTTTTCTTGAATAGCTGTAGATAATTTTGAAGTTACTACTTGCTTTTTAGAAAATACCATAACTCCACCTACATTTCTATCCAATCGGTGAATCAGACCAATATATGGTTTCTCCTGGTTTTCTTCTAAATGTCTGGTAAGCAGTGTAATCATATCTTCCCCTTCTCCCATACCCGGCTGGGAAAGTACTCCTACAGGCTTTACACATACAATTAAATCTTTATCTTCATATAATATTTCTATCATATTAACCTCAATTCTGCTCTTAAGCACCTTTTTCTTATGTGAAACTAGCATTGCCCTTTACCATCAATAGAACAAGAACTTATTGAGCTTTGTACCTCTGATTTTATTATATTAACAAAATCAGAGAGCTCAAATGTCTTTCTTCCATCCTCAAGGACAAAAAATGGTATTCCAATTTTGCCTGCTTCAACAACCGTAGCAAAGATTGGTTCATGATCCCGGTAGGCTAAAAATTCTTTTAATACTGCAGTGGTTTCAGTAATATTTCTATAGTCAAGTTCTATATTAGAATAATCTTTTAATATTTCTTTAGCTTCAACACAATCGGGGCAAATACCTGTGCCATACATAATAACTTTCATTCTATCATCTCCTTTATTTTATATGAATTTTATAAAGAAACTTTATCAGAATGCAATTAAGAATGCAAGTTCCTTTCAAAAACAGATTATCTCAGCCGGAGACTTCAACGCTTATATTAACTTTTAGCTAATATAAGTGATCAGCTAAAGCATGACAGCTTTTTTATGATACTCATTTATGGTTCTTTCAATCATCTTCTCTACAAGTATTTTGCCCTTTTCTTCCGTTGCCGATTTGGGATACCCCAAGCAGCCAATATATTCCTCAGGTTTTTCACAATTTTCATGAAACAGGTATTGACGGAAATCTTCAAAAACAATATCTTTTTCTTCTATTAAAGAAACTCTGACTTTTTCAGGATATAAATATAAAGCAATGGAAGTCTCTGCTTCGCAGGAATGTCTCATAGTGGTTTGCTTTTCCAATATACCGGAATAGTCAATTTCATAAGGCTCTATTAAATATACATCATCAGCAATATCAGATAATGCATCTATGTGGAAGGGATCTCCGTGAAAAGTAATGATAAAGAATTTAAGAAATCCTTGATATCTCCACCAATCCATTATTTCTGTTATTGTTCCTTTTAAGGTATTCGTTGAAATAGATGTTGTTCCGGTTAATGAACGGTCACACGGCAGATTTACGCCATAATTTACTGTAGGGGCAACTAAACAACCGGTTGCTTTTGATAATTCTTCCGCAAAATATTCTGCACATAAAATATCATTATTTAAAGGCAAATGTAGCCCATGCTGTTCACAAGTTCCTACCGGAATTATTAAATTTTTATTTACTTTCAGTAATTCCCTTACTTCTGAATAAGTCCTATCAGATAGTTTCATATTTCCATCCCCTATGCAAGGTAGCACCAGCTACCGAAATGCCATAAAACTGTTGTAAAAGTCGGCTGATCTATTTGGCTTTTAAAATATCTATTCCACCAGCATTCATACATGAGCATTAGTATAGTTGCGGCAACAAGCCACAACGCAGATTATAATTGTAATGTTTATATCCCAACGAGTCAGATATACAAGTAATTTTATCATTACATTATTAATTACCTTATTATACCACCCCACCCTATCAAAGTGAAGCTGATGTTTTGTATCCATCACAAAATTGTATGATGTTTTATAATCGGCACAAATAAAATCAAGGCTGTTGTAAAATGAATATTTTATACCAGATATAGATTATAATATTAACTAAATCTTCCATATCTAATATCTTTATTCCATTTTACAACAGCCTCTTAAATTACAATGAAATATTATGAATAAACGTAAAAATCATTCACTAAACAAGCAATAACAATTTGCAGATAAAGGTTTTTATAATCTCATTAAAACCGAGAAGCCGCTATTAAATATCTAATATTATTGAATATCCGGTTTTAAAAATCTCTTTTCCTCTTCCTTCAAATCTAATCCAAGCGTTCCTCCGGGATTCATATTATATCCGGGATCAAAATAATCCTTAAGAACCTTAATGACTCCATATTCTTTTCTGCCAATCTGACCTTCCAGCCAAGGTGCAAACATTTTGCCGATTCCGTGATGATGACTCATGGTGGCACCGGATTTTTGGATGGCATCTAAAATACTGCTGTGATATGCTTTAAAACTTTCGGCATCACTCATTTTAGTAATAAAGATAAAATAAAGGTTTGCTCCCTGTGGGTAGCAGTGTGACATATGGGTTGTTACAATAGTATTAGGTAACTTATGGCAGACTTCTCTCACATCCCTATGAACCTGTGCCATATTAGACCAGTTTACAGTGCATTCCAGGGTGTCGGTTATAAGACCAAAGTCCATTAAAGTATCTCTAAGATAAGGATCCGTAAATCGGCCTTTTTCCCAGCTCTTGGTTACAAAGGAGGTTAAACTCATGCCACCATACTGCTTTGCAATTCTTTTAATATTCTTTGCCACATTTTTAGAAAATCCTTTTTCACCATCTGTAAAACCTAAGAACAGGCAGCGTTCCATATCCTTAAATCCCCGCATATCAAAGATTTTATGTAAAGGAGTTTCATCTACATTGTATAAACGCAGCATTAGACTGGTTTCTTCAGGGTCTGATAATCTGAAAACAGAAGAATATCCCGCTTCACACTGCATCATTTCTCTTGCTGCTTCCTGGGCTATTTCCCAATTCTTAAAGATAAAAGAAAACCTTTTTCTATTCTCAGGCATATAACGAAAGATTTTCAGCGTTACTTCTGTTAAAACACCAAAAGTACCTTCCCCTCCCATCATAAGCTGATTTAAGTCCGGACCCGTTGCCTCTCTTGGGTAATGACTGGTTTGGATAGTTCCGATTGGAGTGGCATATTTTTGTCCTATGACAATATCCGTGATACAGCCATAATATGTACTGTTTTGACCGGCTCCTCTTGTTACAACCCAACCGCCCACACTACTGTATTCAAAAGACTGTGGAAAATGCCCGCAGGTATATGCCCGCTTTGCACCAAATAAAACAGGTGCCTGATTTAATGCATCTTCCAACTGAGGACCGGACATTCCTGTTTGAACCGTAATGGTTTGATCAACCTCATTAAAGGAAAGTACTTTGTTATATCGTAGTCTCATATCCAGTGATATACCGCCCTTAGTTGGTTCCACACCTCTTGTAACACTGCTGCCGCCTCCATATACATAAAGGGGTATATTATGTTTGGTACTATACTCCACAATCTCCTCAATCTGCTTTGTTGTATCCGGATAAACAACCACATCCGGCACACAGTCTACCCGTCTTTGCCGAAGCCGTAGTGCATCATATCCGGTCTTACCATATGCAACAGCAAGACGGGGATAATCTTTTGTTGTTACAAACTGACTGCCCACTATACCTTTCAACGCCTTTATATGCGCCTGATCTAAACCGCATGGAATGTTCAGTTTTACTTCTCCCATTCCAATATCACCGGTATATTGTTTGAAGTCTTCATCTTTCATATCAAATGTTTCTTTCATCATTTTATACAATGACTCTTTTGGATATTTTACATAATTAGGGTCTCCCCAGCGAAAAATAGATCTATAACTGTTATTTGGTGCTGCTTCTTTTACCCATTTGGGTTCAAATCCTTCATATGGCTTACTCATTTTAAAACCTGCTCCTTTCAGACATAATACCGCTTGCGGTATCTCAGCTAATGGTGGAAGAAGTTCATTTTGGAGTTCTTTCCAATGGAATACCATCTCCTCCATTTGTGAAGACACTTTTCCTTCACACTTCTCACCTTGTCAAATGTTTTATTTTCACATAAAGTGGCAATAGTCTTGAATAAATCCGTCTATATACATACTGATAAAGTTTTTCATATATATCATGTTCTTCCATATCCGGTTGGAATACATCCTTTATATGTACCATATGGAAAATGGCTTCCTCATAGCTTTTAAATTCACCCATCGCTACAAATCCCGCTATGGAGGCTCCCAAACCCGAGGCTTCATGAGTTTGAATACGTATAACCGGAAGACCGAACATATTGGCAGTAATCTGACAGATTTCATTGCTTTGAGATCCGCCTCCTGCTACATATATTTCCTTTATCTTTTGCCCTGACCTTCGTTCCATACTGTACATTCCATCCATTAGTGCAAACCCGATTCCTTCTATAATAGCCCGATAAATATGAATTCTTGTATGTACATCCGAGAATCCAATAATCGCACCTTTGGCATTGGGTGTAACAACTCCGGGTGTCCAAAAAGGCTGTAAAATCAATCCATCGCATCCAGGAGGAATTTCTCTGAGCCTTTCATTTAGAATCTTCTCCGGATCGCAGCCTCTTTTCTGTGCTTCCACACATTCTTTCATGGCAAATTCACGTTTGAACCAGGAAATCAACCAATAACCGCGGAAAATCTCAATCTCCGGATTGTACATTCCACGAGGTACTCCGGGATATGCCGGAAGAAATCGCTTTGGTTCAAAATATTTCTTTGTTGCAAACTGAACCGTTGCTGTGGTTCCAAAGGACAATGCCGCTTTTTCTTCATTAATTACCGATAATCCTAATGTCTCACAGCCTTTATCAGAACCGGTTGCAATTAGAGAAAGCCCCTCCGGTATTCCGGACAATTCTTCCATCTCTTTTGTAATCATTCCTATGGTTTCTTCCGTTTGGACCAGTTCACACAATTGTGGCTTTGGTATATCACACATACAACGCTTTATATTATTTTTTGACTGCCAGTTCATCTTTTTGTAGTCAAAGGGAATATGACCAATCATATTGGCGGGACAATCTTTTAATTGTCCTGTCATTTTATAATTTAGATAGGTAGGCAGCATAACAAATTTATAAGTTTTCTCCCAAATATCCGGTTCATTCTCCATAACCCAATTGGCAGCGGAGACCTTATATTGTTTATTTAAAGTTGCTTCCATTCCGGCCAGCTTCATTGCGGTTTTGATCCACCATTTAAAGGGTTTTACATGATTTGTTTCTCTGCTGTCTAACCATAATATAACATCCCGCAAAGGTTCATTATTCTCATCCAGACAGAGGGAGGAATCCCGAATGGCCGTCAGCGTCACCCCAATTACGTCATCATAGCCATTTGGACTTTTCTCTTTTAATTCCCTGGATATAGAACATAGCGTATCAAAATAAAATTCCGGTTTTTGCTCTGCCCATCCCGGCTTCCTGGAATAGTATGGCGTCTCGTACTTATGCTGAATCATATATACTATCTGCCCTTGTTTATCCACCAGCATTCCCCGCATACTCTGGGTTCCCAAATCAAAGGTTAATATCAACGGATTCTTCATCTTTACCTCCATTCGCCCATGGGTTGAAAGAATCTCTTTGTGCAACCTTTCTACTATTTAGTTTCTCTCAACCTTCTCCATAATTTTTCATTGCTCCTTTAATATATTGCTTGTTGCTATGACATTAACATTTAACCCCAATACATCTTCTATAATAATATCCCCAAGTGAAACCGGTTCTGTAACCACCACTTTATTAATCTCCCTCATAACATCAAAGATTTTATCCTTGGGTATCTCCTCCGATACTCTGACAGGAAGTACAGGCACGTTCGTAAAACTCGTTTTAACCGTAGAACAGATGGTTCGCATTGGATGTATCATCTCACTTACTGCAAATTCTTCTCCCCGCTTACACTGGTTTCCGGATACCTTGATTGAAGTCCCCATTTCTTCAATCATCATGGAACAGCCATTGGGACAGACAATACAGACAAGTTCTTTCATACTCTCTCTCCTTTCACTTCCACTGTAAGTGTATCTTCTTTCACTAAATGAAATTGACTCATATCCAGCTTAATGGTTTCCATTTCAGGAGGTTTTAAGTATGCATATTTCTTTTGAAAGATTTGTATATCATTCAGGAATATGGTTACCACTGCTTTTTTTAATACTTCACTGCTTCTAAAATAAAATGTTGACGGTTTGTTTACCGGTCTGACACTAACCTGCTGTGGTACAAAGTAGAGAAAATCTTTACCTGCCTTAAATCTTACTAATTCCTTTGACTCATAATCATAATTTACCGCTGCCCATCCTGCCAGTTCCCCGCTCTCGGATACATAATCCACTAAATCATTGACATGAAGTGCATTTCCACAAATAAAGATTCCCGGTTCACTTGTCATGAACTGATCGTCACAAACCGGCCCTTTTGTTTTTGGATCTATCCGTACATTCAGATTTTCTGCCAGTTCATTTTCCGGAATCAAGCCAACCGATAATATTAGCGCATCACATTCCACAATCTCTTCCGTTCCGGGAATTGGTGCCATGAACTCATCCACTTTCATAATTTCAACTGCTTGTAACCGTTCTTCCCCAATAAGTCTGGTTACTGTATGTGATAAGAATAGTGGTATATCAAAGTCATTCAGGCACTGCATAACATTTCTTGTAAGGCCCGAGGGCACAGGCTTGGCTTCATATACCCCACATACTTTCGCCCCCTCTAAGGTAAGCCTTCTTGCCATAATTAATCCAATATCACCGCTTCCCAAAATAACACATTTTTTTGTAGGAAGCTGCCCCAATATATTGGTGTAATACTGTGCTGTTCCAGCCGTAAATACTCCGGATGGTCTCGTTCCATGGATAGAAACCTGCTTTGCGGTTCTCTCCCTGCATCCGGTTGCTAAGATAATGGATTTTGCACTGTATTCAGTCACACCTTTTGTATTTACCACAGAAACCAAATATTTATGCTCCGATTTTTCTATTCCCGTAACATAGGTAAGTACATTAAAATCAATCTTTCTTCGATGAAACTCATTCACAAAACGCTGTGCATATTCCGGTCCGGAAAGTTTCTCCCCAAATAGAAGCAGACCAAAACCGTCATGAATACACTGTTTTAAAATACCTCCAAGTCGTGCTTCACGTTCAATTAATAAAACTTTAGCTCCTTCCTTATGGGCCGATATGGCTGCAGCCAGACCAGCAGGTCCTCCACCGATTACAATTACATCATAATTTATCACCTGGTTCCCCCCTTTGTTTCTCCCAGGGTAATATAAGCCTCTGCCCTTGATTTTTTTACTTCATGAATTGAAATATTCTCATGTTCACTTATAATCTGCGTAACAAGAGGCATACAGAATCCCCCTTGACATCTGCCCATTCCCGGTCTGACCCGCCTCTTTATTCCATCTACGGTTGGTACTGATATGGGAGCATTTAGTGCATCTATAATTTCACCTTTACTGACTTCCTCGCAGCGGCATATAATAATTCCGTAGTCCGGATTATTCTGTATCATTTTGGTCCGTTCTTCACCGGACATTTCTCGTAATACCGGAATACCTTTTCGCCTTGGATTGAAGTTTCTATTCCTTGTAACAATCTCTCTTTTGGATAATTCTTTAATGACCATCTTTTCAATATCCAAAGCCACTGCCGGTGCGGTTGTTAGTCCTGGAGACTGAATGCCTGCACAATGAATGAGATTCTTTGTGTTCCGTCCTTTTTCTATAACAAAGTCTTCTTCAAATGTTGCGGCACGAACTCCGGTAAAATATGTAATAATATCCCGTTCCGATAACCCTTTCGCTGTTAATTTTTGTTTGCTAAATACTTCTTCGATACTTTTACGTTCTGTAGTAAAGTTTTCTTTTTCATAGGTTTCAATTGCATTTGGTCCCACCAGTAAATTTTCATGTACAGTTCTTAGGATACCGCCTCCTTTTGTATGCTGTTTCTTAAGGGTAATTGTTTTAATTGATGCAATGGAGCGAACCAGATGTGCGGCTTTCTTATCCATAATAGAATTGGTTCCTTTTCTTGGATGAATGGAATAAAACCGGTCCTTTGCCATAGCTGCAATATCTTCTGCAAATGTCCCTGCTGCATTAATTACTAACTTTGGATAAAGAACACCTTTGTTGGTCTTTACGCTGATTATCTGATTATCTTTTATTTCCATTCCCATAACTGCCGTATTTAACGAAACCTTTGCCCCGTTTTGTACTGCGTTTTCCGCATATGCAATGGTTAATCCATAAGGGCAGACACAACCTGCACTTGAGTTATATAAGGCAAAAACAAACTGGTCGTTTAATTCCGGTTCCCGTTTTCTTAATTCCTTCCCTCCAATAATTCTTGTATCTTTTACTCCGCAGATATGTTTTTTCTGCCATGAATAAGCTGCCAATAAGGGTAATAAATATGGTTGTTTAAAGCAAGCATACTGCCCTCTTCGTTTAAATGGAACATCAAGTTCTTCACAAACCTTATCGAACATTTTATTACCTGGTAGCACATAATGCTGTTTTAAGCTCCCTTTGCTTAAATCAACTCCCGGATGTACCTCACCATCGTTTCGTCCGGATGCCTGCATTGCAAGATCCGCTTCTTTCTCAACTAATAAAATATTGATATCCCATTTTGATAGTTCTCTTGCGATACTTGCCCCGGATATACCACCGCCGATAATTAAAACGTCCGGCTTCATACCTTCTAACTCTTTTGAAGCTTCCTTTGGAATCCTCATGCCTGGGATATTCGTATTCATAAGCTTAATATCATTTACTACATGTAATCTTTTGTCTTTGCTGACACACATCCTGCATGCTCTAACAACATCCTCCCAATTTGTTAATTCTCCGGAAACCCGAATGCAATCCTTATCTAACTTTGCCCATACCCTTCCGGGAAAGTATCTCTCAAGTTTCTTATTCAGTTTCCTTTCAAAGACTTTTCCGCTCATTCACCCACTTCTTTCTTAGTCGTACAGGCGACCGACTTATTTTACTACATATTACCAAAAATATTGGAATGTGTCAATTGTTTTTTGACACATTTGACTATTTTCTATTTACTTTTCCCCTTGATATTGGACAAATAGTTGAAAAGAGTTTATACTGTTTCAAGATATTGTAATTATGATATGTAACAAATTCTAAAGAATTGGAAGGAGATTTCTATGGCTGCTCCTAGAAAAGATAATGTGAAAGAATTAATACTTAATGCAACAGAGCAACTGCTGGAAACACAGAAGCTCTCTGAAATAACATTTGCACAGATAGCTTCCAGTGCCGGTATTTCAAAAGGTACATTATATTATCATTATAAGAACAAAAATGATATTTTATTCGATATAACGGATAAATACTTAGAACAACAATGGGACGACTTAATTGCATGGACAGAAAATCCGGAAAAAGATACCTCTCTGCATCGTCTTGTACAATATGTTTTAGAACGGGATGTTTCCAATGTGGGAATGCGTTTACACTTTTTTTATGATGCCATGCTTGGCAACGAAGAAGTGCGTTCCAAATTAATGCAGCGGTATTTTGATTTTGCAAATTTAATATCGAAAAAGATTAGTGAAAGAAATCAGAAGCTTCCTGCAGAATATATTACCTGGCTCCTCTTATTGGTAAGTGATGGGCTCTTCATTCATAAAACCTTGCAGAATGACAATTTAGATGTTGACCAGTTTATTAAACAAAGCGGGCAATTTGTGAAGCAGCTTATATCCAACATAGAAACCGAGACATAATGCACAAAAAGCTGCTCCCTGTCAAGGAGACAGAGAGTAGCTTATATCAAAAAAAATACTTCAAAATATTGTTTTTAGACTGTATACACCAACATTTCCTATGCATACAATTCTTCTTTCATATCAACGATTTCTATCGCCTTAGATAAACATACCATCAATCCTTAGCTCTCTTTAATTACTGCACCAATAGTCTATATCTTAATTTATAAAATTTAGACAAGAAATCTAGACAAGAAATTTAGAATGTCACCTTTCTTAACAGGTTTACTATGTCCGGCTACCGCCAGTTCAAAATCAATTCCGCTTAAATCCTGATATAGTTTTTCTGTTTTTTTCAAGTCCCTATAATGATTGTTATAAAAATCATCATTATAAATATCACCAATAAAAATCACTTTCTCTTCTGGAATGTATATAACCACTGAATCATCGCTATGGGCAGAGGATAAGTGTATACATTCACAAGTTATATTGCCACAGTCAATAGCTAATTTGCTATTAAAGGTGAGCGCAGCCGGTACCACCTTAATATCTTCTAATCGGCTGTACTCTGCCCGGATATGTTCATCTGCAAAATCAATTTCTTCACCACTGATCAGTCGTTGTTTCATTGCCTCGTCATTCCAGTCCCACAAAGATATTCTATGCAATTCTTCATTGGTCTTGCAGCAAGCAATTGTTTCCATATCCAAAGCATGCATTCCAAAGGTATGATCCCAATGCCAATGGGTGATGATACAGTATTTTGGCATTCTAACCCCAGCTTCCGCTAAAGCATTATTATAGTCTAAAACATGATTCGCTGAATTACCGGCATCAATCATAATCGAGAACTTATCTCCTAGAATATATCCCAGTACCGGACGATCAACTTCTGCATCACTCTCTGTATAATAAATATGTTCTGTTAACTTTTTCAATTCCATATATCTTTTCTCCTTGTAT
This sequence comes from Anaerocolumna sp., assembly GCF_032079385.1. Taxonomy (NCBI): domain Bacteria; kingdom Bacillati; phylum Bacillota; class Clostridia; order Lachnospirales; family Lachnospiraceae; genus Anaerocolumna; species Anaerocolumna sp. The sequence continues at coordinate 115,642 of NZ_DAMAUC010000008.1, read as the reverse complement.
TTTCATCCGCTTCTATAACGTAAGTTCCGATTTATCTACATGTTACACTTTACACTCATGTGTTTAGAACCTTTTGCTGCAACCCATGTTTTATTCTATACTATTCTTTGGGTTTAATTGGAATCAACAAATCTAATTGCTCACACTTTGATTTCTCATGAAAGGTCTGGTAATAAGTAAATGCATTTATGTGTTCTTCCAAACTGCCTTCCATTCCCAAAGGTTCCCTGTAATCAACTTCATAATTATCATTATCCAAAATACATTTAAAAAATGGCTGCCATTCATGAAAATCTCCCATATTAATGCAATGCGCGGCGTATAATCCACCTTCAAAGTGTTTTTTCACAATAGGTTCCGGCACCACCATGTCATCAGGAATAGTAACCCAAAATTCATAACCATATGTGTCACCGCTGCTACGGGGACTGGGATTATTAAATCCATACACTCTTAAATCTGGCTTAATTCTGTGCAAATTAGCACTTTTAACAAATTCATCTAAGAGTTTTTTGGAAGCATCTTCCGGATTTTCGCCTATATAATGACTTGATGCAACTGTAGCAGGGGGTAAATAAAGAATTCTAATATCTTTCTTCTTTGCGAGTATTTCATTTGCTTTGTTTAAATCGTCCATTGACCGTTCCTCCTTAAAATCAATTTTAGAAAGGCTTAAGGATTCTATGACTTTCAGAAGTTCGTTATCATCGAAGAGGTTCAGTTTAACATTCACCCCAATATGATTATTCAACTGTGACACAAATCTTTGTAAAACAGAGCGAATTGTTGACAGTGCAGTAATCTCGCAATCAAGTGTTAAAATATTTTCTTGAAAGATTTCCACGGTGCGGGTTTGTTCTTTATCATTTAGGATAACACCTATTTGTTTTAACGGAATGCGTAACTTCCGCAAAATAATAATCTGCTGCAGGCGCCTTACAGCATTTTCATCATAGACACGATAAGCATAATCCTCTTTCTTCCCACTTGTCAAAAGTCCTATTTGTTCATAATACCGGAGTGTTCTTGTTGAAACATTAAAACCTCTTGATATCTCACTAATTGTCATCAATTCCATTACTACATCTCCTTTCTGATTCAAGTATAAAGGACGACACGACGTCAAAGTCAATGGACATTATACTGGGAAATTAATTAATTAATGCGATATTCTCTTTTTAAAATTGAATATGTATTGAGGTCGCCATATACGCCATTTCGAAAGAACTTCATACGCATGCATCCCTCAAATTTCATACCAATCTTTTCAAGAACTCTTGAACTTGCCGGATTAGTTGTTAGCGCATCAGCAGAAATTCTTACTATCTCTGGAAGCTTAAATGCAGCATCTACAACGGCTTTTGCTGCTTCCGTCGCGTACCCTCGTCCCCAATATTCCTTCCCGAGATGATAGTATAGACCATACTCAAATGACGAATCCCGGGCGGCACCAACAATACCGATTAGATTTTGACCCTCGAATATGACATATGGTCCTATATCATTTCTTGATAAGCCGGTTTTGATCATGCGATCAATCCTCTCTTTGCAGTTTTCTTCATTATACATACCTTGTATGTACGTATTTTTAACAACTTCTTCATCGCCCCAAATTGGCAATAACAGAGCTGAATAGCTTGATTCAAGTGGCTTTAGTTCTAACCGTTCTGTCTTAATGATATCCATTATCTTACACCTCCCCTAATATAAACTTTCCTGCATCAGCACTTCTCTTGCCTTCATGCAGAAAACAAATCTAACCTGCCATAACTATATAAAACCTTCGCTTCGTATCAATTCATACTTACTCCTGGCAAAGCATCAACTCAATCTATTGTGAAATGGCATCTATTTTGAAATGACATCTATTTTGAAATGGCATCCATATAAAAATAAGTCAGTTTACAAAATCACTTGTGTCTTAATTCATCTAATTCTATCATTAATTCCAGAATTTTTGTCTCGTATTCATCTATGATTGCACTCTTCTCTTTTAAATCATTTTCTAATTCTTCAGTACCATTTGTTGTTACAGGAGATGTATTGATCCTTTGATTTTCTAATTCCCGGAGTCTTGTTTCTAAATGATTTACTTCACTTGTTTTACTATTTAATGCATCTTCAGCTAACCTTATTTTTTCTTCTTTACTATTTAAAGTTTTAATTAAATTATTGTAATTTAATTGTAACTCATCATTCTTCTTTATGGAATCTTTCAACTGTAAAGATTTCGATGCTATATTATCTTGTAGTCGTACTATAGACTCTTCCCGCTCCCCTGTTTTCTTAGTCTGTTTTTCCAGAGTATTTTGTAAAGACTTAACTAATTCATCTTTTTCATTAATCTTATCTTCCATTTTAGAACATTGAGATTCTATCTGCTGTTTCTTCTCTTCCAAGTTTAATAGCTGATTCTTTATTAAATCTGTCTCATTCTGTAGTTCATCTCTATTTTTAATAACTGATTCTAATTTAATCTCTTGATCCTCTAATTGATCACTATAGATTTTTTGTTCTTTATTAAACTTAGATAACTTTTGCTCCAACTGGTAGATCTGAGCTCTTCTATTCCCTAATAATTTTTCTTTTTCAAGTATATCCTTTTCGTAATCTTCTATTATGTTTTCTTTTTCTTTTACACTATTTTTAAGATTATCGATCACATTTTCTTTTTCACCCAAGTCTTTAGCAAGGCTTTCTATGTTCTCGCCTTTTTCATCTAAATACTGTTGTAAGATTTTGTTCTCTTCTTCTTTTTCTTTCAAATCTCCATGAAGTGCCTTTATTATATTATCCTTTTCATTTGATTCATTTTGAAGATTTTCTATCGCCTCTTTGCTTTCTTTCACTACTAAATGGAGATTATCTACTGCACTTTCTTTCTCTTCTATGTTACTTTGAAGATTCTCAATTATGCTATTCTTTCCTTGCAAGCTATTTTTAAGTTCTTCTATATTCTCTTCTTTTTCATCTAGATACTGCTGTAAAATTTCATTTGTATCCTCTTTATCTTTTATTATTGAATGAAACTCTTCTACATCTTTTTGTAGTTCAGCGATTGTATTTTCTTGCTCTTGTATACTATTATGAAAAGTTACAATAACATTCTCTTGTTCTTCTATTTCATTTTGAAGCTTCTCAATCGTCTCTTCATTTTCTGTTCTATTTAATTGAAGGTCTTCTATTGCGGATTCTTTTTTATGTACATTTTTATGTAGTTCTGCAATTGTATTTTCTTTTTCTTCTATACTATTATGAAGAGTTATAACCTCATTTTTTTGTTTTTCTATGTCACTTCGAAGATTCTTAATTGTATCCTCATTTTCTATTGTATTTGATTGAAGCTTTTCTATTGTAGATTCTTTTCTTTGCACTTCATTTTCTAGTTCTACGATTTTATTTTCTTTCTCTTCTGCTCCATTTTGAAGGTCTATAATTATATTTCCTTGCTCTTCTATGTCACTTCGAAGATTCCCGATTGTATTCTCTTTCTCTTCCAAATCATTATGAAAGGTTACAATCATATTTCCTTGCTCTTCTATGTTACTTCGAAGATTCCCGATAGTTTCTTTACTTTCTCTTATATCTAATTGAAGATTTTCTATTGCAGACTCTTTTTTATGTACATCTTCTTGAAGCTCTACGATTGTATTTTCTTTCTCTCCTATATCATTTTGGAGAATTATGATTTCATTTCCTTTTTCTTCAATATGACTTTGAAGCTTATCTATAGCACTTTCTTTTTCTTGTAAACTATTTGTAAGGTTTTCTATGTTCTCTTCTTTTTCATCCAGATACCGCTGTAAGATTTCTTTTGTATCCTCTTTCTCTTTTATTTTCCTATGGAATTCCTGGATTGAATTATCTTTTTCCTTCAGCTCATTTTGAAGATTCTCAATTGTCTCTTCACTTTTTCTTATCTTTGATTGAAGGTTATCTATTAAGAGTTTATTTTCATTTTCTTTCTTTTGAAGTTCTTCGATTGCATTTTCTTTTTCATCGACTTCCTTTTTGAAGTCCTCAATTAAATTTTCTTTCTCTTCTATATGTTTCTCTAGATTTATTATGGTATTTTTTTGTTCTTCTATGTTCCTTTGATGATTTTCTATTACACTTTCATTCTTTTGCAAGTTATTTTTTAGGTTTTCTATTTCGGCTTCTTTTTTATGTAATTCAGTTTCTAATTGGGTATAACTATCTACTTTTTGCTTTAATTTTTCCTTAAGATTTTGAAGTTCGCTCTCTTTATGTGATAATGTATTATTTACTGCTTTTAGTTGTTGTTCTTTATCCACAAGCTGCTGTTGAAGCTGCTTATTTTCGTCTTTGCTTGTTCCTAAAGCATTATTCACATTTTTTAACTCTATTACTGTATGCTCTAGTTCACTCTGACTTTGGCTTAATGATTCATTTAGCCTTTCCATATCATTTTCTAAAGAAGAAATCAAATCCGTTTTATTATGTAAATCTGATAATTTTTCTTGATTATCATGCTCTAAAGCATTGATTTGTTCTTTTAATAAGTTGATTTCATCCTCTTTATTTGAAAATATTACTTCTGATTCTTTAAGCAGCTCTGTTATATGTTTTATATTCTGTTCTTTTTCTTCCAAAGCTGTTTTAAATGATACAATCTCATTTTCTTTCTCTTTTAGATTTGATTCTAATTCCTGAACTTCTTGTTTATTCTTTTTGATAGATGCAATTAGATCTTCATTCTCTGAATATATATTGTCTAACTTTGCCTCATAATCCTTTACTTTATTGCTAAGTTTCGCTATTTCATTTTCTCTTTCACGAACATATTCCTCAACTTCAACTGTAATTTCATTGTATTTTACAATTTCATTTTTATAAAAGGCTACTTGTTGAGATAACCTTAACATCTCTTGCTGTCTCTTCTCTAGTAAATTATTGGCATCATTATTATTTTGGGATATTTCATTTATTTTAATAAGAGTGTTTTTATACTCTCGCTCAATATCTAATAATCGCTGCATTTCTTGTTTTGAAACTAACATTTAATCACCTAAACCCTTTTGTCCTCTCTATGATGTATTTACTTCATTATGATTCTGTCTTTTATTCAGAAGTTATTATTATAACTGAAATTATATTATACTTGTTTTATTTGTCAAATTCCATCAACTAATTTAAAAACATGAATTTTCCAATTTTAGAACAAGTTTCACAATATCTAAAAAGGGTGTTAAGGAAACCTTTTCTTGTCATAAAAGAAAGGGGCTGCAGTTATTAGCAGTCCTTCAACAAGGATGTTTACGAAAATCATAGTTGTTCAGCACACATCCGGACGATTGCAGATGAGATTGTGACAGCCCAAATAATCTGCATCTAATAAAAAAAGTCAGTATGTTGCTCATGGCAAGATACTGACTTTTTTAGATTATCGGTATGAAATGATATGTATAAAGAACGGTAGGTATGGACTACACTCGTATATTTACCTGCGGAAAAGCAAGAAGCAGGGTATGCTCATAAGGAAGTGGTCTGTAACGAAAGCTCCGTCCGATAACCCAAATATCCATAGAATATGACAGAATCCTGATTCCAGAATAGAGGTCAGACTCTGCTCGTTTTTGGCAGCCAGAATATCATAGCGCATAAACACCTTCAAGCCTCAACTTTGCGTCCTTGACTTTTTCCATGTTTACCCTTGGGTATATTTATTTTTATTGTCGATATTTTGTTGTCTTCGCGCCGTCTGCGCTTGGCTTGCGCTTTCTACATTAGTGCTTACTTCACACCTCATCTAAGAACGAGAACGATATGACCTTTTCTCCCTTGTATTGAAATTCAACCGAGTGAGAGTACACGCCAAAAAACTTCTGAATATTTACATCTGTCATGACCTCTTCCGTATTGCCCACAATGTAATCCTGTTCGCCCAGTAAAAAACATTTATCCGCAATGCGGAGCGCATGATTGGGGTAGTGGGTATTGATGATGCAGGCAATGTTTTTCTCGGACACCACAGACTGAATCAATTTGAGCAGCCGGATTTGATTACGAAAATCCAAATGCGATTCCGGCTCGTCCAGCACCAGAAGCTGAGGAGCGTTGATGAGCGCGCGGGCAATATACACCAGTTGAAGCTGCCCTCCGCTCAGTTCGTTGCAGGGATTCTCCCGCAGGTCATAAATTCCTATCTTTTTGAGCATTTGATCTGCCAAATCATAATCTTTTTGGCTTGGCATTGCAAAAAAGGAGCTGTGACCAGTCTTACCGAAAACGACCATATCCCGCACAGAGTAGTCGAAGGAAACCCTGTGTGCCTGCGGGACATAGCCGATTTCTTTCATGGGCTTGTTTTTTTGACTTCTCTTTCCTCCTATGGCAGAAAATCCGTTATCCCAACTTAGAATACCAACAATGCACTTAATTAGTGTCGTTTTGCCGATGCCGTTCCTGCCCATGATAGCCATCACTTGACCTCCATCCAAAGAGAATATGATGTTTTGCAGGAGCGGGTGATTCTGCGTGTAGGCAAAGCAGCCATCCTGCACTTCCAATATTTTGCTCATAGATTCATCCCTCCTTTCTTCTGCGGTTATAGATAATTGCAAAAAACGGTGCCCCAATGAGGGCTGTGAGAATTCCGATAGGAATCTCTGCGGCGGTCAAGTTTCTCGCGGCGGTATCGACCAGAATCATAAAGATCGCGCC
>NZ_DAMAUC010000008.1:98175-108948 GCF_032079385.1 Anaerocolumna sp. | reverse complement strand
CCCGTCAAACAGGAGGCGGGCAGCAGATGCCCATGGTTGACCCCGACCAGCCGCCTGCAAATGTGAGGGATAACCAATCCCACCCAGCCGATGACCCCTGAAACGGTCACGCTGCCGGCCGTTGTCAGCGTCGCAAACAAAATCACCAGCCAGCGGGTGGTATTCGGGTTGATTCCAAGGGTAAAACAGTCCTCGTCGCCGAGGGAGAGAAGGTTAATCTTCCAGCGCAACAGATACAGCCCAATGATGCCGCCTATGATGGGAACAAAGGCAATCCCGATGTCACGATAGGTTGCATTTGCAAAGCTGCCCATCTGCCAAAAAGTGATGGCAGGTAGGGTTTCGGAGGCATCTGCTACATACTTAATCAGGGAAATGAGGGCCGAAAAGATGGAAGACACGATGATGCCGCCTAACACGACTGACAGAGTTCCCATCCCATTTTTTGTTCCCGCTAGAAAAAATACCAGAATCACGCTGGTCAGACCAAGGGTCAAAGATAGAATCGGCGGGAACAACCCCAATCCGCCGGTGAGCAAAATGCCCAACGCCGCGCCAAAGCCTGCGCCGGAACTGACCCCCAGCAAATCAGGACTTACCAACGGATTTTGAAAAGTGCCTTGCAAGGCAGAGCCGGATATGGATAATCCGGCCTCGACCATTGCAGCCAAAATGATTCGCGGAATACGCACATTGAAAACGACAAAGACGGCTGTTTCCAATGCGCTGTCTATATTGCCGTTCAGCTTGCCAGACAGGATAGCCGCAAGGTCAGAAAGGTGAATGCTGTACTTCCCCAACAATACCCCACCAATAACCGCTCCTGCCAGCAGCAAGGCACCGATGAGCATCGTCTTGTTGTAGTTTGCGTTATGTTCTTTCCTCATATCCCTGTCGCTTCCCGATTGTCTAAGATGGAATCAAGGTCTTGCTCTGTCAAGTCAACATTGTAATTACGCTGGTAGTATTCATTGATTTCCGTCCGAACCTCGCCGTTGCTCACAAGTTCTGGATACGCCTTGGAAACCAGCCAGAGAGGAAAGAGCGGGGAATCCGCACAAGGCGTTACCCAAGCGTAGGTCGTTCTCGGCACATCAAAGACCTGCTTGTTTTTCCATGCGTTCAGCAGAGACCAGTCCTGACCTTCAATGGAATTATCCAGAATATAGCTTGCAGGAACATCCTGAAAGCACATGATAAAGTCAGGATTCCACTCATAAATCTGTTCCATGCTGACCTCGCCGGTGCCCTCAACCGATGTAGCGACATTTTCGATTCCACTTAGAGCAAAAAAGCTCTGTGCCCAGCCATCAAAAGAGTCAGAACCCATGACCACCACGCTGCCTGCCTGATTGAGTTTGATGCAAAGCCCTCGTTTTTTCTGGTCTCCCACATTTTTCAACAGGCTCTCCAGCTTTGCATTGGTGTGGTCCCATTCCTTCTGAATACCCACAGAGGTATCCGTACCTAAAATTTCTCTAATCTGCGCATCCCAAGCAACTGACATTTTTTCCGGGCTGTTGATGCCTTTCATGAGAAAGTCTACCGCCGGAACATTGAGACCCTCAATACCTTTCTTCTGGAAATCACCATAATAAAAGATAATATCAGGCTCCAGCGCAAGCAGGGATTCAGTGTTGACGGCAAAGTTTACATCGACAAAGGAAGCTTCCACCGACTTCCAGTTGGGGAATACTTTTTCGACGATTTGCGGGTTAGAGGTCAGGAAGGAACGCGAGTTGATACCGACAATCATTTCGGTGTCCGGAATGGCGCTCACCACAAAGGACATGACCGGCGGGCTTAGAATTACGATTTTCTGAATATCGGCGGGGGCGGGGATGGTGACCTCATGACCGCCCAAATCTGTAATGGTGTACGACTCGCTTGATTCCACCGGAGCGGTGCTGGAGGGCGTTTCGAATGTAGCGGGTGCATTGGACTCATTGCCCTGTGATGCGGGCCTTCCGCAAGCTACAAGTGACAAGCACAGAGTAGCCGTCAATACAGCGGAAATAATCTTGTTTTTCATGTAAATATCCTCCTTGTATAAGTGTGTTTATCTGCTTCAAAGAACGGCAGATGTGCGTAGACGGTGGGCAATCACCAGCACCGTCCTTCCCGTCGCAAGCTCTGATATGGCTTCTTGAATCAGCATCTCGTTTCCGGGGTCATCATTGCTTGTAAATTCATCCAGAATCAGAAGATTCGAGCCGATATTTTTTCTTTTAATTTCGTTCACCAATAAGTCTTGCTTCAAAGCATCACCTCCCCTCGATACACAGAAAAGGCGCAATGCCGATAAAACACCCAAATGTTTTACCGGCACTGCGTCTTAGCGTCTGGCCTATCTGCAATTAAAACTTTATAATTTTTCACATTGATTAAATTTTCGTGCTTACACTTCGGGCAAAACAGGGGAAACCGAATCAAAACCGTATCTCTCCGAATTTGAACCCTCGTCTTATGTCCACATACAGGACACAGAACCCATTCGTTTTTTTCCAAATCCCCACCCCTCTTTCGCTCTGATATGATGCCTATTGGATTACACATGGTTTTTAATTAGACCGATTGCGTTGTCCAAAAAACCCTTGATGGCGGCTAATTTTTCGCCGGGCATATCTACGAGGAAATCGAAAAGTGCTTTATCCTGCTCATTGTGGTATTTCTCATGCTCCCGATAGGCTACCTGTCCTTTTTCGGTTAGATAGAGTAGACTGCGTTTTTTATCCTCGGTATCATCCTCTTTAATAATCAATCCTCGCTCCATGAGTTTTTGCAGAGTCTTGTGAACGACAGGTCGGGTAATGCCGAATTTTCGAGCAAGCTCGGCGCTGTGAATACCGGGAAAATCACCAATCATTTTGATAATGTGGATTTCCCCTCGATAGAAGGTCATGTCCTCACTGCCAAAGTCTAGGATGTTGGTTTTCGTGTTGGAAATCTGTTCGTTCAATTCAATAAAAGAACGAATGACATCGCCCGAACAAACATCTGAAGCAAATGCCCCCTTGCGATAGATTTGCCCTTCATACCGTGCGTCCTCCATGCGGTCGGCTACTGTCAGTCCTGCGTTTTGTACCGCCAATCCAATTTCCTGACTGCTTGGGGGTAGAGGCACGCCGTTTAGCAATCCTGACAGCCAGCTGAGCATATTGGGTGGAGCTTTTTGCTCGTGTTCCGGGTACTGACCGACAATCAACAAATATCCTCCATCCATTAAGGATGCGGATAATTTACCAATGAAGTCCGACAGATTACCCTTCACAAAGTTCAGAATGCCGGAGGCAATAATCACATCGTAAGGGCCGCCAAGAATATCTGTATTAAAATCCCCGGCAATCACATCAACCCGTTGATCCCCATGATGCTGACGTACAATCTTCTTTGTGACCTCTGCTACATCGGGGGCTTCAAAAATCTTTGCTCTGCTGTTAGTAAACTTCTTTGCAAACTCAATCGCTAAGATGCCTGTTCCACCACCCAAATCTAAGAGATGCAAAGGGTGCTCGGTGTCAGGATACAGCTTCATCATTTGATTCAAAAATGCCTGCACCCGCCCAGTATATAGTTCGGGAACGGTAACCCGTGCCATCTCCAAAAAATCATAGGCAGGCTTGGGTGCGCCAGATGATTTCACCTGTTGTTCCAGCCTTGCCAGCGAGGTCATATTCTCACGAAAAAGCAGAGCATCCCCCAAGAACACCTCGCTGCTTCGGGATAAGAAATCCTTTGTTTCTGACGTGTTGAAATAAAAACCGCCTTGCTTGTTTACCCATCCGCAGGAGGTCAGGGATAACAGCAGCAATTCAATTTGTCTTTTATCGCAGTTAAGTGCCGCTGCAACCGCATCCGATGTCTGTGGCGTATCGAGATGCGAGAATACATTCAAACGAATGGCTGCAAAAAGCAGTTGGGCTTCTTGATAATTGTGCATAATTTGATAATATTTCCCAGGATTATTTTCCATATTATATGCCATGATGAAATCCTCCTTTCTCTAATAAAAAATCAGTTAGTTTTATCTAACTACATTTGTAAGCATAGCATACGAATATAAAGATTGTCAAGCAAACAATTTACTTTATACTGTAATAATGGAAAATTCTAATTTGAAATAGTAACGCTGTTGCTGGTAAAAGAAAATAAACAAGGTGACCCCACATATGATAATAATTTTCTGGTAGTTTTCTGCTTTTGACATTCACGCTCCAGCTTGACAAACCTCATCGGACCTGTTACCATAAATTTACATCAAAGAAGACCGTACCAAAAGAAGAATAACGAATAGAAGCAAAGCCTAATGAAATCGACACCTGCCGTGTCGGTCTTATTAAGGGAATACGCCGAAAAGAACGGCTTTCCAAATCCAAGACTATGGGCGGACGATGGGTATTCGGGGGTCAGCTTTGACCGCTTCGGCTACAATGAAGTGATAACGGAAGTGGAAGCCGCAAAGCGTGGGGAACGTATCACCCCTAAGCCGCCTTATGGCTGCAAAAAAGACTCCAATGACCCGAAACGGATTGTTTCCAACGAGGACACCGCCCCGATCGTTCGGCGCATCTTTACCCTGTGCATAAGCGTTCTGAACGTTGGGAAAAATTACACCCAGCAGGTTGATGTCTATTTCAACTTTGCTGGTAGAGTTTAGGACAAGAGAAAAGCCGTAGGCCTAAAATCCTACGGCAAATCTCAAAAACTGAAAACATCCTTATTGAATTGGGGCATTAACAGTCCCTTCTTTTTTACATATGGCTAGTTCCTTATAATTTCCCTCCTGACCCTTACAAGTAAACTAATGCTTCATTACCTTTTTAATTAGTTTAAGATTCTTATCCGTATAAGGTGAATAACGTAAAGGTATATCGAATATGTTTTTATTCTTTAGCACACTCTTCTCATGTGAGAATGTGTGAATACTGTACTCTCCGTGATAATTCCCCATACCACTGCTGCCAACACCACCAAATGGCAGGTTGTGATTCGCAAGATGCATAACGGTATCATTCACACAACCTCCCCCAAAGGATACTTCCTTTAACAACTTTTGTATATATGTTTCATCCTGACTAAATATATAGCAAGCAAGTGGTTTTGAACGTTCCTTAACCTTATGGATAACTTTATCTATATTGTCATAAGATAAAATTGGAATTATGGGGCCAAAGATTTCATCTTTCATAATCTCACTCTCAAAAGAAGCCTCTGTAAATATGGCAGGTTCAATTTTAAGTGTTTTGTCATCACCCTTACCGCCTATTTTATTAGTTTCTCTTTCGATCAGTCCTTGTAATCTTTCAAAATGATCTTTACTTATAATTTTAGGATAATTTTCATTTTCTAATGGTTTGCCATACATACCACTTATTTGTTTCACCATCTGTTGTACTAATTGCTGCTTCACTTCACAATCCACCAGGACATAATCAGGTGCTACACAAGTTTGCCCTGCATTGAGAAGTTTACCCCATATAATACGCTTTGCAGCCAGTTCAATATCAGCGTTTTTATCTACAAAACATGGACTTTTTCCACCTAACTCCAAGGATAGCGGGGTCACATGTTCACTTGCTGCATGCATTACAATCTTACCTACCCGTTCACTTCCCGTAAAAAATATATAATCATACTTTTCTTTCAGAATTTCATCATAGCTATGCTTATTATTAACGCAATGAGCATACTTAGGCTCAAAGGTCTGATTGATAATCTCTGTAATGATGGCAGTTGTTTTTGCACTATTTTTAGATGATTTAATCACAATACAATTTCCTGCTGCCATAGCTCCCACCACAGGTGCCAGTGCTAATTGAAATGGATAATTCCAAGGTGATAACACCAGTGCCACTCCATATGGTTCTAACAAGGTATAACTTTTAGCCGGAAAATGTGTTATGGGAGTCTTAACCTTATGTGGTTTCATCCATCTTTTTAAATTCTTTTTCGCATAATGAATTTCATTTAATACAATGCTGACCTCTGTAAGATAGGATTCATATTCTGATTTGTTCAAATCTTCCTTAAGTGCTGAATATATCTTATCCTGATTCTGTATAATTGCATGTTCCAATTTTGTAAGCTGTTCTTTGCGAAACTGAATATCTTTCGTAACATTAGTAAGAAAAAACTCTCTCTGTAGTGAAACAAGTTCCTTCATCTCCATAATAACCTCGATTCCGGCGCTCTGACGCCTTTTAATAGCAATTGCATTTGCTCTTACCCGCAGACTGCGATTAAGAAATAGCATTTATCCTGATCTTAATATAGCAAACTAAGTGCTATAAAAAACATTCCATAATAATAAGTAGCCAGATTAATGATATGAACAGCCTTGGACTTCTTTTTATAAAAATAAAGAAATAAAATAAACCCATCTGAAATAAGAAATAAAGTTGTGCCCACACCAAGTAACAAATTTCCAATATTAAATTGTGAAAATAGAAGGTGCATACCTTTTGAAAAAATCATTGCTACCATAAATGAATATGCTGCTATTAATACGGTTAACCTGCCGGTTTCCATTCCATCTAACTTTGTTAATCCTATGGTAATAAAAACTGCTAATATAGGAAATATCAGGTCTGTCCAGGTTAATCCCTGCATTTTTGAGAATGCATATATAAAACAGCCATGACCAAAAGCAAAGGACAATAACCCCAAAATAAAGAGAGCTGCTTTTGACGTAAAATTCGTACCGGTTTCTACATAAGATAACTCATTTCCTTTTACCGTTTTATCACATACAACATTATAGAATCCAAGAATAATATCACCGACTAAACATAATAACAATGCCGGAAGTAACAAATCTAAAATCTCAATATTTGCTCCATAATAGGCGCAGAAAATAGCTACTGCAATAAAAATTATGCTATTGATCGTTTTCGCCAGAACGTAATATCTTTTGTATTTGGGCTTGCTGATCGTCCACATAAGAAACATAAATGGAATTGTATACAGTACAAACAAAAGTAAAGACTGAATTAGCTTCATGAAAATACTCCCCCTGTTCTGCTGCGCTTTTTATTTTCGAGATTAATATTTTTACTCCAGGCAGCCTTCCAAAACTCTATTTATATATAATTATACTTTTCCTAATATAGGAAGTCAATATCACTCCGAAATAGAAATGCCGTAAGAATAATTTTTATAATTTGTAAAACTATTGACAGCTACATTCTAAAGGTTCTTCTGAAGCTGTCACATATATTTCTGAAGGCACAGCAGAAGGACGATTGCCAATGAAATGCACTAAACTACAGCGGATTGTAAGCAACGGCTTTGAAATATTAAATTCAAAGCCGTTGCATTTGGTAATCCCACCCTCCACTAATTTCAGTTTCCTTTTTATATGGCTATCCACAATATTGGCCTAAGGTTTCCTTTAAATTATACTCTCTAAAATTCTGACCGACGCTAAAATCCGTTCCTCCGATATTCATTGTCAGATATTTCTTCATTTTTCACCTCCATTGCTGCTTATACCTGATCTTCCGTTTTAAGCGCTTTTCTCATTACAGCGAATTTTTCTACAATATGAAAACCTGCCTGGAGATATATTTTGGCTGCCGGATTCGTTTTTCCTGTATACAGCGACATATACCCCGCTCCAACCTTTTTCTCTTCCTGGCATAGAAGAAAGAACAAAATAGTTCCTAATCCATGCCCCTCATGTTCCTTATTTACTCCAATACCTGTAAAATAGCCTCTTCCGCTCTCCTGTCTTCTAATAGGACCTGCGAATCCAACGGTTCTTCCATTCTGGGCAGCTACTAATACAGGAGCTCCCTCTCTGGCTGCTTCTCTTATCTCCTTTTCCCATAAAGGATTATCCAGTTTTTGAAGCATGGTATCTAAATCATAATGCTTGCTTTTATCGAATAAAGAAACCTGATAACCGTCCTTTGCTGCCCGCTCCACCTTTTCCCATATAGTTGCCGGTATAGAGTAATTATCCAGATTCATATACATTGCACATTCCGTCGCCCGTTCTTCATAACCGTAATCCATTAATTCCTGATAAAGCCGGCTGTTTTTAAATACACCGGGGGCATTATTATGCTCATGGCGGTCCGTTCCCTTGATATACCAAGGAAGCATCATGGGATTAAAAAACAATATATCAGACTGGATTCTGCCTGACTTAGTAAAAGAATCTTCTAGCAAATCCATGAATTTTCTGTAATTATCCCTAGTTTCATACTTCTCATCAAGGAGGATGCAGGTAATATATCCGCTTACCTTTCCCAGTGGAATATCATCACCTACACAACCACATGCAAATCCAACAACAGCTCCATCCTCCTTCATAACAAAGGTATGATCCGGATTAAAATAAGGGTTTTTCGTAAATATTTGTGTAAAGCAGGCTATATCAATTTCCTTGTATCCCAGCTTTACAGCTGCCCTGTTCCACAGATTTATAATATCTTCAGTATCTTGTGATATGTATTTATCAATCATCTTTACACTTCTCCTTTTACTTATAAAAAGGAAGCTCTATAGCTTCCTTATATTGATGAAACACGGGATAGCATTTCAGATATTTTGATATCAAAATCAGTGCATGTTCTTTTACGACATCGCCAAATTATGAAAAACCTGTCTCACATGCCGAATCTTTTCCACTTCCCTTGAATAATACACCCGGTTCGTCAGCAGAATAGCATAACTATCCTTAACAGGATCTATCCAAATGGAAGTACCGGTATATCCTGTATGCCCAAAACTGCTGTCCGAAAAATATTCGCCTGCTGTCATATCCGGTATATTCTTAATACACCAACCCAATCCTCTGTTTTCTTCACACTTTCCCGTATAGTTTCTGGTCATAATTGAAATCGTATTTTTAGTAACAAGACCTCCTGCCTGATCTTCTCCTTCTTTCCACAACATGGCATCTGCCATACGGCACATATCTGTTATATTGGAGAATATCCCTGCATTCCCGCTTACACCGCCCATGTGGTATGCATTTTCATCGTGCACCTCACCTATTAAACGGCGTTTTCTCCATTGGCAGTATTCCGTCGGCATAATATTATTCCTATCTTCTCCCTTTGGACAATACATAGTATTACTCATCCCCAAAGGGCGGGTAACATAACTGCTTATTACTTCTTCCAGCGGCAGCTTTGTTATTTCTTCCAATACTCTGCCTAAGATAATAAAGCCAAGGCAGGAATATTCTACTCCTGAGCTTTTTCTTGGTAGAATATGTTTTAACACCTCAAATGCTCCTTCTCTGTCCTTACTCATCTCATATAACGGAATATGGGCAGGCAGCATGCTTGTATGTGTAAGCAGCTGGAAGATGGTGATTTTCCCCGTCTGACTATCTTTCCAGGATGGGAGATAAAGTTCCACTGTATCTGTTAGTGCAAGCTTACCTTCTTCCATTAGACGCATACATGCTAAACTAACAAATATTTTTGTACAGGAGGCTATGTCAAAAAGTGTATCATTATTCACGAATTGATCCGTTTCGCCTAACCTTCCAATACTATTAACGGTCAGCATATCCCCCTTTCTAATTGCGTAGGATACACCTGTAAATACTTTATTCTTTATACTGTCCTTTAAGAAGGTTTCCACTTTTTCCTTCATGGGAATCACGTCCTATCTTCTTTTTCTCCTAATAAAAACTGGTTTTAAATAATCTATATCCCATCTTAATATATGCCGTACTTCCAGTAAGCTATTTCAAGGTCTGATACTAATTTAGCATCTCATCTGTGTCCTGCTGCATCATTTAATATAGGGCCGCTGCCTGGAATGAATCATTTCCCATAAGGGGATTGCATCATATCTCAAAACATCAGCCCATAACAATAAATTTATTTTATAAAGTAAAGCATATCCTCTTTAATAAGTTTTATTAGAATGGTATTAATATTTCCATAATAGTAATAATTTTGTTGTACCGCATTTAGCTCTGTATCACCCAGACTTAATTTCGTATCATAAATACGAAGGGGTGCTGTTTTTTCAATTACAGGTATAAATCCACTCAGATCATTTGCCAAAACCATGAATTCTTCTGTGAGCCTCTTGGTATCATCGGAATCTGTTGCACTAAATAATTCAGCCAGCATATTCGTTATATTATATTCTTTTCCGGTTGTAGGTGCTGTCATAATTATATCCTTACCCGGTTCAACCTTAGGCCATCCTGCTCTTAAATTTGTGAACAGACCATAATAAGTTTCCCATGGATGTGCATAGGAATCTGCACCTGCCATGAATACACAGGAAATCATTTTTTCATCGGTTTTAGTAAAATCATTCCATACACCAAATTCCATAGGTTTAAAATCAATATTGAAGCCAAAGTCAGTAAGCATGCTGCTCATCGCTTCTGCTGTCATCATAAAAGAAGGCCAGGTGTTAATAGTAGCTATGGATATTACCGGAGCTTCCCCTTTGTCATCCACCCATTTACCATTTTCTTTCTTCCAGCCAACGCTGGTAAGAAGTTCTTCTGCTTTCTCGGGGTTATAACCGTAATCGGTTAATGTATCCATAAAACCTTCATTGGTATAAATATCCTGTAAAGAAGGAAGTAATGGACTGTTTTTTGTATCACCCATAAAGCTTCCGGGTTCCGCTACGGAAATCAAAGCTCTTCTATCCGTTGCTAAGGAAATTGCTTTTCTCACTTCTGGAATATCCAAAGGATAGTTATTTACATTCATTGAATAACCGATACTTGACATCTCAGGAATAAAAACTTTTCTCAAGGTGTCTGCATATTTTTTGTCTATCTGA
>NZ_DAMAUC010000008.1:0-98143 GCF_032079385.1 Anaerocolumna sp. | reverse complement strand
GTACTCTCCTGCCAGTATGGCAGTTGAAAAGGCTTGGGAATTGCCTGGGCGTAATCCACGGATATTTTCAATTAAAGGAGTTTTCCTATAGTTCTTATTTACAACAAAAAGAACTTCTGAACTATTATACTTATCAATCACATATTGTCCAGAGAATACTGCTTCATTTGGAGACGGTTTATAACTTAGCAGTTCTTCATTTACAATGGCAAGTTGAGCGGAGCCTTCTTCCGTCATCTTATAGGTATTGGCTGCCTGATCATAGATTCTTCCGTTTTCTGCAATATCTTTATACTTCTCTGCATATTCACCGTATATTTCATCTGGAGTCATAATTGACACGTATAGAGAAATATTTAGAACTAATGGACTCTCGGTACAGAAAGTAATACGAATAGACAGTTCATCAAGTTTCTCAATTTTCTCAATATAGTTCCATATGGTCCCCCTGCCCACACTACAATAGTACTGAGTCATAAGGTCATCTGCATTCAGGTCTGACCCGTCACTCCATTTTAGATCCGGTAAAAGCTTCATAGTAAGAACTTTATCTGTAAAATCATAGCTTTCCAGCAAAGAAGTTTTAAAGGTTCTCTCTGGAAATGGTGCATAATATGCAAGATAATCAAATACAAAGGGATAAACGGACCAGTTAAGGCCTGCAGTATCATAAGGATTTCCATTAAAAGCCGGTGAGGAATCAACATCAATCAACGTAGTCAGTATTTTCGTTTTATCAACTTCACCTTCAACAACCATGGTAAGATCATTTTCTATACCAGGAAGTATGGTACCTGCACTGTTGGAATTTTCATCTGTATTCGTAGTACTTACATTAGTATCTTCATTCATGCTGTCTTTTGTATCGGATGATTTGCATCCTGTTAAAGCGGTTATAGTCATTGCGGTGCATAAAGTTAATGCCAGTAATCTTTTAAAATTAAATTTCATTTCCTCTCCTCCTAAAAACATTGAATATAAGTTAGAAACTTTTCATAATTACTTTCTTTGCCTCTTCATCTACTGCAAATGCCTGGGCATATTTTTTTCTTGCCAGATGCCCTCTGACTGACATAAGATGGCTGTAATAATCCATATAACCAAAACTTTTGCTATTTACTGCAAACCAATGAGTCTGAATAGCCTTTCTCCATAGTTCAAAGCCTTCTTCGGTAACTTCAACATAAGCATAGGGTACAAAATCTGTTGCATCCTCCCAGTTTTCCGCATAATAAGGTCCTCCGGCGTAATGGGCCGGCAATTCTCTTTCAATCGCAGGCAAACCGGCAAGAAATTGAGCATCTTTCACAATCCTGTGTGTCATCATATGATCCTTATGTATACTGTTTTTCCAGTGTGTCAGAAGTACATTGGGCTTATATTTTCTAATAACATCGCAGAGTTCATAGCGAACCTCCTGATTATCCGGCAGTTCTCCATCTACGTAATCAAATACTATTGCCTCTCCATGCAGCATGCTTGCAAATTCATTTGCTTCCCTGACCTTTTGTTCACGATAAGCTTTTACCGTCATCTGAGGCGGGTTGCCCCGTTCCCCTCCGGTTAAAGCCACAGTGACAATCTTATGCCCCTGCAATGCCATAGAAGCTAGAACACCTCCACTGGTCAGCTCTGCATCTCCCACATGCCCTCCGATTGCCATAATCACCTTTTCCTCTTCCATAACAACCTCGATTCCGGCACTTTAGCGCCTCTTAATAACAACAGTAACTTTGTGCATCAGCACAAATCACTGGTTGAAATCTAACCTCCCTTCTTTCCTATTTATTAAAACAGTGAATGAAATCTCTGCTTTTTTCTATTCCTTATTGCCATATCTTTTATTAAAAATCCTTCCTGCAATAAATGCTATGGCATTGATACCTATTACCATAAAGTAGATCACATTTGTCTCCGGCCTGCTGCCGGTTAATAAAAAAGCTATGATGCTTATAATTAACAGAGCGCCGGAACAAATACTAATATAATTCACAAAATGAGCGACTTCCTCCAAATCAATGTCTATTCTTCTGTTTCTATTTTCTTTATCCATTCTTCGGCGCGATGACATGCAACAATCCCTCCATTCAGCTTGCGCAGCTTTGGTTCCTCCTGTATGCAGATATCTTTATAATAAGGGCATCTGGGGTGGAATTTACACCCTTCCGGAAGATTCAATAAATCCGGCATGTCCAATGAGCGTAAAGGAAGTTCTTTGGCAAATTCACTTCTGCGGGAATCCGCTTCCGGTACTGCAGCAACCAATGCCTGAAAATAAGGATGCATAGGATCCTTTATTGCCTCCTGTATCTTGTTGTTCTCAATCAATCTTCCTAAATACATAACCATTATTTTTCCATAAGCAGCAATATATCTGGCTGTACCCAAATCATGTGTAATGTAAACAAAGGAAATTTTATATTTTTGATTCATTTTAGCCATAAGATTAAGCAGTGAGATCCGCAGTGATACATCCACCATGGATACCGGTTCGTCTGCCACAATCAGTTTTGGCCTCACTGATAAAGCTCTTGCAAGGAGGATTCTTTGCCTTTGCCCACCTGATAATTGGTGGGGATATTTTTCAAGAAATATCTCCGGCGGGTTTAAACCAACCTCATTAAAGTATTCAAACAAGATATCCAGTGCTTCTGCATTGTTTTTAGCAAGTTTATGACGAAGCAAAGGCAGTATCAATGATTGAGCAATGGTTTTATTGGGATTAAGTGCTGCATAAGAGTCCTGATGAACCATCTGAACACCCAATCTATATTCTTCGTATTCCTTCTTGGATAATTTATGTATATCCTTTCCATGATAAAGTACATCACCTTTGGTAGGTTTATAAATGTCTGCAATAACCTTTCCCAGAGTAGTTTTACCACATCCACTCTCTCCTACAACTGCAAGGATTTCACCTTCTTCAAGGGTTAAATTCATATCAACCAAAGCATTCACATAGCCTTTTTTCTTGCCCTTGGACGCAAAGCTAATATTAACATCCTTCAATTCGATCAATGACATTGTTCTTTCACCTTCTTCCAATGAGGGCATAATGTAAGCTGCTCGTTACCCACGTCTATCATCTTTGTCATATTTATCTCATCTGATTTGCATGCACCATCATTATTTAAAAAGCATCTTGGACCAAATCGACACCCCTTTGGCAGTTCCAATAGATTAGGTGGGTATCCGGCAATTGCCTTACGTTTCGTAATATCATCCTTTAAAGAAGGAACAGCATTCATTAATCCAAAGGTATAGGAATGAGAAGGCTTAAGAAATACGTCTTCTACCCTTCCATATTCCACCATCTGCCCGCAGTACATTACTCCAATCCGGTCCACTACCGATCCTATAATAGAAACATCATGGGTCATAAAAATCATGGTAATCCCTGTCTCTTCATGGATTTTACGTAAAATATCAATAATATACCATTGAGTAATAACATCCAATGCCGTGGTTGGTTCATCCAAAATAATGATATCCGGTTCCAATAACAGGCTTAACGCAATGATTGTCCTCTGCTTCATTCCTCCTGATAATTGATGAGGATAGCTGTTTAAAATTCTTTCCTCCAACCTTACCTGTGACAACAGCATTGCCGCCTTCTCCAGTATCTTTTTCTTGGCAAATTTCTTATCCGTATCATGTGCCATGGCAGTTTCAATAAAATGATCTTTTATCTTCAAGGTCGGATTTAATACATTCTGAGCTGCCTGGAATACCGTGGTTATATTAGTCCAGCGGTGCTTTGCATATTCATGCTCGGATAGTTTCAGCAAATCTATGGTCTCACCATTTTGGGGATGATAAAGTATTTCACCGCTGGCAATCCTGCCGGGCGCCCGTACGGTTTTTAAAATACCGGAAGCAAGAGTAGTTTTTCCACTGCCGCTTTCACCGATAATACCTATGATATCTCCTCTGTTAAAGTTAACTGTCACATCATCACAGGCTCGTATTATACCGCGGTTTGTTTTAAAATCAATACATAAGTTCTTAATTTCTAAGATTGGATCCATAATTTATTCCTTTCTATAGATAATGTCGCTTCTTCTATTTTTCTTTGTCTCTCATTACAGCGAATTTATACCCTAAGTCGTGGGTTCAGTGCTTCATCCAGACCGGAGGCAAATAAGAAACATCCTAACTGGAAGAACACGATTCCAAGTACAGGGGCTAAGAAATAAGCAATGGTTCCCGATCCCATTAAAGCTCCGGTTGCAGTCAATGATAACTGAATCATCATTCCCCAATGATTTCCCTGGAAAGGTACCAATCCCAAATACATCAACCCAACGCTGGCCATAATTGCATCTTTCATGATTACTATAAAATTCACTGCTATGAAAGAAATGATATTAGGTATAATGTCGTTCATGATAATATCAATTTTTCTTAAACCAAGTATTTTGCTGGCCTCGATAAATTCCTTATGCTTAATAGTAAGAACCTGAGTTCTGATTGCTTTAGCAAGTCCAGCCCAGGACCATAGGCTAAGTAACAAACCAAACATAAATTCATTATCGATTTTTATTATCATAGATAATATCATGGTCACCGGAAAGCTTGGTATAGTTACAACTATATTTGCTATCATCATGAGAATTACATCAATCTTACCTCCAAACATTCCGGACACGATACCAATAGTACATGCTATAAAGATAGATATTACCCCTGCCCAGAATGCCACCAGTAGTACATCTTTGGAACCTAGTATTAATTGAACCAATGTATCCTTTCCTGAATAATCCGTTCCCAGTATATGTTCTCTGGAGGGCGGTTTTAATCTCTGAAGATAATCCGCCTTCGGTTCCTCCAGTACCATAGGCCCAAACACTGCTATTCCAAGGAACACAAGCAATATAATCAATCCAATTCTTGACATCTTATTGTTCCAGATGGTTATGAGAAATTCTTTCCTTCCACCGGCACTTTTAAATTTGTAATTTTTCTCACCTTTTTTCATTTTATATCCATAAGGTATCCTATCTGCCTACAGATGAGATACTGCCACTAATGGGTGGGTTGAAAGAATCAATTCGTGGCATCCTTTCTTACGTATATTTTCTTTCAACCTCCTGATATCATACCGTCTTGCGGTATCTAATTATTTCTTAATTTCTTCCCACCACCTTTTATGCCTATCAATTATGTTGAGGGTGAGGATGATATATTATTACAGATTTAACTTTCCCTAAGTCTTGGGTTTAAATATTTGTAAAGGAATTCTGCGATTAAGCTGGATGCTACTACCATGATAATAATCACAAAGAACATTCCCTGCATTAATGTGTAATCCCGCTTTGCAATTGCATTATTTAAGAAATATCCTACTCCTGGATATAAAAATAGATTTTCAATTAAAGGTGAGCCGCCAAATAATAAACCAAAGCTAATGGCTAAGTTCGTTATCATTGGAAGTATTGCATTCTTACTAAGATAGCTTAATAAAATTCTACGATTGGATAATCCCCTTACCTGGGCGTAGGTAATATAATCTTCACCTAGAATACTTAGTGAATTTGCTTTCATGGATAAAATCCAGCCGGATACCGTAGTAAGAAAGAATGCCAGTACTGGAAGCACTGCATGTCTTAGTACATCTGTGATAAAAGGTAGATTAAAGCCCATGGTTGTTGCTGTACTGTATGCCCCTCTGGCCGGAAGCCACCCCAAGGTAACGGAAAATAAAAACACCAGCAAATAGGCCACAACGTAATTAGGTATTGCTCCAAGAATAGATTGGTATATTATCAAGGCTGAATTTAGAACCTTTTTTCTCTTCCATGCGATATATATTCCCAATAGAATTCCTACTGAGAACGAAAGAAATAAAGACAAAGATGCAACTAGAAGTGTCCAAGGCAAGGCCTCTCTTATAATGCTTATCACACTTTTTTTATAGGCCATGCTGTTTCCCAAATTACCAGTAATAATTCCATGGGCATAATCTATAAAGCGCTCAAAAATTGGTTTGTCCGGATCAAAATTAAGTATAGCCTTAGCTCTTTCATATGCAATGTCATATTGTATGTTCTCTTTTTTCATTATGTCACTTGCCATGATATCCACAGGATCTCCCGGCATAAACTGAATAACTAAAAACATTACCACTAAGGCTATTAAAACTGTTAATACTGAAATTCCTACTTTCTTTAGCATTTTGGCTACTCCTTCCGCTGATATAAAATCTGATTCACTATGCCGATATTTATTTTTCTTCTTATATCTTTTAACTATGTAATTGAACCAAATTATGTTTATGTACATATAGTACAACTTAAGAAACTTTTTGTCAACACATTTTAGAAACTATGAAATAAAATTTCATTCTTCTTTTTCATACCTATGTACAATATAGACATACCACATTAAAAAACCCCTGCTTTATTAAGGAATATGATGAAATTCTGATTAGCCGGCTATGAAATATTCTGTGTTGTAGTGTAGAAAGCATATGGAGGATTGATGGTATATTGTTTTAGCAATTATCTAAGTACTAAAATGATATCCATTTTCCGCTATATCAATTGTAGTAACATTAATAAAATTTTCTGCTTTGCAGGGGTGAAGCCATGAATTGTTAAGGTAGAAATATTGCAAAATGTGTGATATAATTTTTCTAGTTAGAAGCCACTAACTTACAGAGAAGGTTTTTCTGTGAGTATAATTATAATGAGGAAGGAGTTTGTTCATGAGAAAAGAATTTCACATAAATTCAAGAAATGGGTATAACACCATGCCAGAACAATACAAAGCCATGCATGAACAAATTGGGAATGCTCGTTTCTTGCCCAACCATGATATAAATAAAGGTATTGTTTATGATATAAAACCAGAGTATGGTAAGGGAACCATACAAATATATAATTTGCTTGGCAATGTCATGCTGCTTATTTATGACTTTGTATTTTCTGAGGATATCATAACGGTATTTGATTTAGCAGAGGATTATTTTGAAATTGAATATTGCATTGATGGCTGTATGTACATTGAAGAAGAAAAAGCAGGTGATACCTGCTTTGGCCCCAACAGCTTGTCCGTTTCTTTGTCACAGGACATGAAAGGGATAATAAAACGTTGTGCTGGACAAAAGTATCAAGGTGTTTCGATTACAGCCAATAAGCATGCCCTATCCTCTTACTTTGGAAGTGCTGGCGTAGAGGTATGGAATGATACAATAGAAAACTTGGGGGATCAGCTTCGTTCCGAATATTATCTTGGCTTAAATACGCCGCCAGAGACAGCCAATATTTTTCTACAGATTTATAATTGCCGTCTGCCAATAAAGTCCCGCACTTTATTCTATGAAAGTAAGATTATGGAGGCATTCTCCTTAATTGTATCGGATGAAGTAATTAAGAGGGAAAGATTTAGAGTCACCTCACTTAGCCCCTATGAGCTGCAAAGGATTAAGGAAATTCCTCAAATGCTGTTAGAACGGCCATTTGAGTTGCCCAGCCTTCATACCTTATCCGAAAAGCTGGTAATCAATCCAAAGAAACTGACCAAAGGTTTTAAGCTCGTCTATGGGGATACTATTTTTAGCTATCATAGAAAACTAGCTTTACAACGTGCTGCATCTATGCTATTAGATACAGAAAAAACAATCAATGAAATCGCTTATGATATTGGCTATTCTAATCCAAGTAATTTCTGTGCAGCTTTTAAAAAACAATATAATGTTACACCACTAAAGTACAGAGAGGCTTCATTGCTGCGGAATGCCGAATAAAAATAGACTATACTATCTTAACCACAGGTTTATGCCTGTGGTTTTTTTATGATATGACACAGGTTCTCTTTCAACATAATCTGGCAGTGCAAGCAGTATGGGCACAATACCGGTATGCTGTACAATATCTTATGCGTTTAAAAGTCTGGCGCATCTAAATTACAGGGTTAGTTATATCTAACTCAATATAGGAGGATCATACATGTTTAAAAAGACAGCATTTATTTTATTAGCAGCCGCCCTTTGTTTTACCGCATTGACAGCTTGCTCACAACGGGATACATCAGAGGGTACGGTATTCAATCCTGATTCATCCAATCAGGATAGTACACTTCAACAGGATAATCATTTTCCACTTAATTTGACTATTTATGATAATAAGGGTAACGAGATACAGCAGACCATGGAAAAAGAACCGAAACGAATAGTTGTAATCGGACAAGGCCTGGCAGAATTATTGATTCACTTTGGTGAAGAAAACAGAATTGTGGGTCTTGCCTATCTGGATAAATCCTATTCAAAATACGAAGAACAAATTAAGCAGCTTCCATTACTCACGGATATGTGGCCCTCTAAAGAATCTATCATTGCACTTAAGCCCGATTTAATCGTCGCTATGTCCTCAGCCTTTACTGATGAACGACTTGGTGACATTTCATTTTGGAATGAACGAGGCATTCCCGTATTAACCGGTATTAACTATACGGTAGGGCGTACAATTGACAGTTTCTTCGAAGACATCAGCAATTTGGGAAAAGTACTGAATATAGAAGAAAAAACAAGTGCTTTTACAGAAGAGCAGCAAAGGCGTATTAAGACTATTCAGGACAAGGTGATGCAAGTAACTGAAAAACCTCGGGTTTTGCTGTTCGCAGGTGGTCAAAACGACACCTACTACTATTACGGACCTACTCTTTGCCTTATTGACGAAATGGTGGAAGGCGCAGGGGGCAAGTACATAAAAGTATCTGAAGATACCTATGTGGAAATGTCCGCGGAATCTATTCTATCAGCTAACCCCGACAAAATTATTGTTACTGAATTCCAGAAGTCAGACAACGATGCCGCAAAGAATCTATTGCTTGATAATCCTAGTCTTAAAAACGTTACTGCAATTCAAACAGAAAATGTAATGGTAGCTGATTACACAAATGCCATTCGCGGAAGCCTTGACTTAGCAGATTTATATGAGGATGTTGCTGAATTTGTTCATCCCGAATTATTTAAGGGAGAATAAGTATGAGTTCAACACAAAACAAAAAACAAAAACAGAATTCCCAAAACATTAAGGGGACTTCTATAAAACACCCTGCATCCTCTTTAATTTTTATTATTTTGCTTTCTGCTGTCGTTGTATCGGTGGTACTTTCTGTATCCATTGGACAAGTGTCCATTCCATTTCAGCAGTCCTTTCGGATACTGATTCATCAATTGACAGGAGGACGAATCGGAAATACCAGCGAAATTTCAATGGTTATGTTTACAGATATTATCTGGCAGATTCGCTTTCCCAGAGTCCTGTTAGCAATGGTTACAGGAGCTGGTCTGGCACTTTGCGGAACGGTTATGCAGGCCTCCGTACAAAACCCTTTGGCAGACCCTTATATTTTGGGTATTTCATCCGGTGCGGCCTTGGGAGCAACCTTTTCAATCATGCTGGGCTTCGGTGTCGGAGGCCTGCTGGGGGAATTTGGTGTCGCGACGTGGGCTTTTATTGGTGCACTTGGAGCGGCGGCCTTAGTCTTGGGTCTTGCCAGTATCGGTGGAAAAACTTCTTCAGTTAAGCTGGTTTTAGCAGGGACGGTAATTAACGCCCTTTGCAATGCCTTTTCAAACTTCATCATATATTTTGCTAAAAATTCGGACGGAATACGTTCTGTATCCTTTTGGACAATGGGGAGTTTGGCGTCGGCTGAATGGAGTAGATTACCTCTCTTATCAGCGGTAGTCTTTGCGGCAATCGTATTTTTCCTATTTCAGTCCAGAGTGATGAACACAATGCTGATGGGGGAAGAAACTGCGATTACCCTGGGGATTAATTTAAATTTTTATAGACGATTATATATGATTATTTCATCAGTGGTAACAGGTGTTTTGGTATCTACTTGTGGAATTATAGGGTTCGTCGGTCTCATTATTCCACATATTGTACGAAGCGTTGTAGGCTCCGATCATAAGCGGCTCATTCCAGCAGCAATCCTATTTGGTTCCCTGTTCATGATATGGACCGATGTTTTTGCCCGAATGATAATCCCCAATGGAGAACTCCCTATCGGAATTGTAACCTCCCTTCTGGGCGCACCTGTATTCATGTACATGTTGATTAAGAAAAGCTACGGATTTGGAGGGAGATAATTTGAAATTAAATGCGGAACACATATCAGTATCCTTTTCAGGTGCTGACATTGTAAAGGACATTAGTGTTAAAGTTGAGGATAAGCAATTTGTTGGAATTATAGGACCAAATGGATGTGGAAAATCCACCTTGCTAAAAAGCATATATAAAGTAATTAAACCTCAGAAAGGAACTGTCTTTTTAGGCGATAAAGATGTATTAAAATCATCCCCCCGTATTATTTCAAAAGATATGGGAGTCGTGGGTCAATTCAACGATTTGAGCTTTGATTTTACCGTCCAGGAAATGGTAATGATGGGGCGAACACCTCACAAACATCTAATGGATGCAGATAATATCCAGGACTATAAAATTGTTGCGGACGCTTTAGCCCGGGTAGACCTGACGGAATATGCAGACAGGAGCTACTTAACCTTATCTGGCGGGGAAAAACAAAGGGTTATACTGGCCCGTGCAATCGCACAGAAACCTAAATTCTTAATTTTAGATGAACCAACAAATCATTTGGATATTAAGTACCAGATTCAGATTTTATCAGTTGTGAAGTCATTAAATATTGGCGTTCTTGCCGCCCTTCATGATCTTCCTATGGCTTCTGTTTACTGCGATACGCTCTATGTAATTAAGGAAGGAAAAGTCATTGATTCAGGAAGTCCAAAAGAAGTATTAACAAAGAAACTTATAAGGCAGGTTTATGAAATAGATTGCGAAGTATATACCAATCCAATTACTGGCGATTTGGCAATCGCATATCTGCCCTCAAACACATAAGGAGGATTAAAATGGAATTGGATATGACGAAAGGGAATCCTTCACGGATTATTCTAAAATTTTTTATTCCGTTGTTCATCGGAAATTTACTTCAGCAACTCTATAGCATCATTGATGCTATTGTAATAGGGAAGTTTGTAGGCACAGATGCATTTGCGGCCGTTGGCTCTTCTGGTGCTGTTACTGTGTTTATAACTTCTATTCTGCTGGGTCTTGCTATGGGTGCTTCGGCAATTTTTTCCCAACTCTACGGAGGCAGGCAGTATGATGAACTGAAGAAAACTATATCTACTGCCCTAATATTTTTATTTTGTGTCAGCGTATTGATTACGATTGTAACATCAGTCTTTTTACCACAGATTATTTCACTTTATCGAATGCCAAAGGAAACAACTGCCTATGCTATCGACTATTTAAAGTATGTATTTCCCGGTTTTGTTTTTGTCGGTATGTATAACGCCTTTTCCTTTTTATTACGTGCATTTGGAGACTCAAAAACACCGTTGTATTTTTTGATTGCCTCTTGCATATCAAATCTCATTCTAGATTTGCTCTTTGTAGTGGTGTTTCATATGGGGACTGCCGGTGCAGCAATTGCCACACTTCTTACACAAGCTTTTGCTGCTATCGGCTGCGGTATATATACAATAAAGCGAATACAATTTTTGCATTTTGAGCGAAAAGATTTCGTATTCAGTACTTCTGCTTTTAATAAAATTGCGGCTTTTTCCGTACTGACAGCCCTGCAGCAGTCAATTTCCAGCTTTGGAATGATGCTTATTCAGGGACTGGTGAATACCTTTGGTTCAACGGTTATGGCAGCATTTGCAGCTTGTTCCAAAATTGACTCTATTGCCAATGCACCTTTGCAAGATTTAGGTAATTCTTTTTCTACTTATACCGCCCAAAATGAAGGTGCTGGCGAAACAAAAAGAATTCGGAAGGGTTTCCGTGCAACTTCAAGGATTATTATAATACTATCGGCATTAATCAGCATTGTTGCATTTATTTTCGCCCCGAACTTAATCGCTCTTTTTGTAAGTAAAGATGCGACTGAGGTAATAGCTGTCGGTGTAGGCTATCTTAGAATTGTTTCCGTGTTTTATGTGCTGCTTGGTTTTATCGTTATGTTTTATGGATTTTTCAGAGGCCTTGGAGCTATTAAGATATCTATTTTAATGACCATAGTATCGCAAGGATTAAGAGTATTATTAGCTTATTCATTCGCGCCTGTCAAGGGCTTTTCCGGTGTTTGCTGGGCTATTGTTGTGGGATGGTTTTTGTCAGATCTTTTAGGATTCTATATGTACAAGAAAGTTATGTTGAAGAGGTAAATCGACATAGTCAAAAATTTCTTAAATACCAATTAAAAGAATACCCGCCAAACAATAAACTTGAGTTTGGCGGGCATTCTTTCACAACTATAATAAAAGCAATAATCTCTCAATTTCGTTCTTAACAATAAAATTTTATCTTAAGCTATATTACCATGCCTTAGGCTAGTATTCATTTATGTAATTATTTATATCTTCAAAAGCAAATTGATCCCCACATCTTTTTAACTCCCCTAACACACGCTTTACACCATATTCGGTCAGGTACCAGTTGTCTTTTGAAATATTATATCCACTAATTGGTGTCAATAGAAACTCTACTCCAGGAAATGCAGCCTGATAAAACATCAGGCATCTTCTTGCGTGAAAGGCTTTACATACCAATAATACCTTTTTCAAATATATATGATTTTCTTCTGCAACCTGTTTTGCAAACAGAGCATTTTCACGTGTATAGGATGAACGGTTTTCACCCAAAATAATACCCTGAGGAACACCATTTATTAAAAGCACATCGGTAAAGAAATCGTATTCTGTTTTATAGGATTTACTATATACGTCTGCCTTTGATCTTGGACCTGGAAATACACCTGATTTTATGCTGACTCCACCACCAATAAATATATAAGGAGCATATCCATCCTTCCAAAGTTCTGCTGCTTTCTCTCCTAATTCAGGGTGGGAACCGCCAACAACCATAATAGCATCTGCTTTTTCAGGAATATGTTCAACAAAGATAAAGTCTCCTATAGCTTTAATATTAGTATTCATAATTAATCCCCCCTCAAGTATAAGTTCATTATATTTCTGTTCCATCTCCACATCTATTATATAGAACTTACAATAAATAGTAAACTTAATTTTCCTGTACTTTGTTCTCTGCTTTATGTGCCACTAATAACCAATGAAACAGCATATTGCGAAATGTGGAATGAATGAATTCGTTATATTCCATTTGGATTATTACAAATAATCTAGTTCATAATAAGTATGTTCAATATTTGCATATTTTCAATCAACAAATGACAAGAATCAGAAAAAACCGTATGTTATAATAGTACCATAAACTAAAATAATTTTATGTTCAACCTAAAAGGAGGATATTAAAAATGGAAATCAGGACAGCATCATCACCAAAAGATGTAAAACATTATACAACAGAGAGATTAAGAGAAGAATTTTTAATTCAAAATCTATTTGTACCAAATGAAATTAAATTAGTATACAGCCATATTGACCGTATCATTACGGGAGCTGCTGTTCCACTATCACCATTGACATTAACTGCCGGAGATGAACTAAGAGCAGAATATTTCTTACAAAGAAGAGAAATGGGTATTATTAATATAGGTGGAAAAGGCACCGTTACAATAGATGGAACTGTTTATGAGTTAGATAACAAATACGGTATTTATATTGGAATGGGTTCTAAAGATATTGTATTTAATAGTACAGATAACAGCAATCCTGCAAAATTCTACATTAACAGTGCACCTGCTCATAAGACATACCCTACTGTATTAATTAAACCGGAAGATTGTGTATTTGTGGAATTAGGATCTTTAGAGGAATCTAACCATAGAACAATCAGAAAATATATTCTTCCAGGACAGGTAGAAAGCTGCCAGTTGGTTATGGGTATGACTAGCTTAAAACCTGGTAGTGTTTGGAACACAATGCCTTGCCACACACATGACAGAAGAATGGAAGTATACTTATATTTTGATATGCCTGAAAATGCATTAGTATTCCATTACATGGGTGAACCAAATGAAACAAGACATATTGTTATGAGAAACGAAGAAGCAGTTATCTCTCCAAGCTGGTCCATTCATGCAGGATCCGGTACACAGGCATATACCTTTATATGGGGTATGGTAGGAGAAAATCAGGATTTTGACGATATGGACGGCGCTGCTATGTCCGATATCAAATAATTTCATAACATTTTAAAATTAGTCAAGATTTAATATATAGGAGGAAAATCAAATGAGTATAATGAATAGTTTTTCTTTAGAAGGTAAAGTGGCATTAGTTACAGGTGCTTCTTACGGAATTGGCTTTGCTATTGCACGTGGATACGCAGAAGCTGGAGCAACCATTTGTTTTAACGATATTAAAGAGGAGCTTGTTGAGCAAGGTCTGGAAGCATATAAGACTCTGGGCATTAAAGCTTACGGTTATGTATGTGATGTTACAAATGAAGATCAAGTGAATGAAATGGTTCAGAAAATAGAAAAAGAAGTGGGCGTAATAGATATCCTTGTTAATAACGCTGGTATTATTAAACGTATTCCAATGATCGAAATGAAAGCAGAAGAATTCAGACAGGTAATAGACGTTGACTTAAATGCTCCATTTATCGTATCAAAAGCAGTAATTCCCGGTATGATTAAAAAAGGACATGGAAAAATAATTAATATTTGTTCCATGATGAGTGAATTAGGACGTGAAACTGTATCTGCTTATGCAGCTGCTAAGGGCGGGCTTAAGATGTTAACTAAGAATATTGCATCTGAATATGGTGAATACAATATTCAATGTAATGGTATCGGACCTGGATATATTGAAACTCCACAGACTGCTCCTCTTAGAGAAGACGGACATCCTTTCAACAATTTTATCATATCCAAAACACCTGCTGCCAGATGGGGAAAAACTGAAGATTTAGTAGGACCTTCTGTCTTCCTTGCATCCGATGCTTCTGATTTTGTAAATGGTCATATCTTATATGTAGATGGCGGTATTCTTGCTTATATAGGTAAACAACCTAAATAAATATACCCTTTGTAAAACAGCAGAATATATAAGTTCTGCTGTTTTACTTCATAAAATGTAAATTACCGCAATGAAGTTAAGCAGAATAAAGGGAAACAGTTAAATATTAATGAAAGCATTTAGATTAGGTTAATAGACATATTAATCATTCTCACATATCCAAATAATAATTAATAAAATGGAGGTTTATGATGCCGGTACTATCATTAAAAATTATCAATGAACAAGGAACAATATTAGCAGAACATTCCGCTGAAGATGAAGTAATGCTTGTTTACGAGGAAGAATATAAACCTGGAGATAGAATTATATTAACAAGTACGGAAAAAGATATCCATCTTATGGTGCAACTAGATGACGCAATGGCTTCCTCCTTTGTATATATAACAAAGAACGAACTGATATATTATATTCCTTTCGAAGAAAAGAAAATATCTTATTCTCCAAACTCCTTCTCTGGAAATATTCACTTATTATCAGCTCGATTAGCTGCCAGTGAAGAGATAGATAATTATAAGAATCTTGCCTTGAATGTATTTGATCAACATGGTGATACTGGCTGTTATCCTCATGCTACTGCCAACGTAGAAACCCGAGATGAGTCCGTATTTGCTGCCAGAAATGCAATTGATGGTGTAAAAGAAAATCGTTCCCATGGCAAATGGCCTTATCAGTCCTGGGGCATTAATAGACAGGATGATGCCGAACTTAGACTCGAATTCGGACGTAAAGTCAAAATAAATAAAATAGTATTATACACGAGAGCTGATTTTCCACATGATAATTGGTGGGAAGAAGTGAATCTAGCTTTTTCAGACGGTACTAGTATAAAGTGGCAATTAGAGAAAAGTTCTAAGCCTCATATACTAAACATTGAAGAAAAAGAGATTGAGTGGTTACTGTTAAACAATCTGATTAAGGCAGATGATCCATCTCCTTTCCCGGCTTTAACTCAAATTGAAGTATATGGAGTAGAAGCCAATTAAATATGTAGTTAGCTAAAATAGTTGTGAATTTATTATAACATTTAAAGGGGCAAAACATGTAGTTCTGCCCCTCCCACAAACGGGATATTTGGATTCAGTTATTATCCAAGCCTTCTCATAGAATGCCAATCACCGATTCTTTTTCTTTCATTTCTCAAATGACTCTTTCATGAAATATTCTCTGATTTTATGTAGTCCCGCCTGATTCATCTGATACTGGTCGATGATATTTCCATTCTCAAAATGAATCACATCTGTACAGCAATCCAAAATCAATTCCAGATCATGGGTTATCACATAGATCGTTTTTCCCCCTTGTTGAAGGCTTCGCAAAACAGTGGCAACCTCCTGCATATGCCTAAGATCCAAACCACTGGTGGGCTCGTCAAAGAACAGGATGGAGCGGTGGGATGCAATAGCTGATGCAATGGCTACCCTCTGCTTTTGTCCACCCGAAAGGGACATAGGATGCCGGTTTTTGAAAGGAAGCAGATCCAACTGCTCCAGAATCCTCTCTGCCCGCTTTTCATCCTCCCCTTCCATGCTGATTTGTATTTCGTCCAGCACACTTTCCGTAAATAATTGATGATTCACTTCCTGCATGACCATATAGCAGCTATTCAGGCGGTCTTTAGGCCGATAGTTTTTTCCATTCCATACAATCTCGCCGCCGCGCTTTTCCAAACCGCAAAAACAACGGGAAAAAGTAGACTTACCGGCCCCGTTATTTCCAATAATGGCTGCAATCCGTTCCGTTGGTATCTCACAGTCCTGGATATGAAGGGTCTCTGGTCCATTCTTATAGGCAAAATGTAATTCCCGCACGCTGAGGGTTTTCCTGTCTGCCAGGGGCTGTACCTTTGCCTGTAATTGCTCCAGAGAAAAAGTTCTAAGCCCCATGGCAGCCCTCTCCTGCTCTGTCAACCGCTCAAATTGCGGGGCGGTATAATCCTCTTTAATTCGCCCGTTTTTCAGATAGATAAACCGATCTGCCAATCCGCGCAGGTAATAGAGCCTATGCTCCGACACCACAATAGTTTTCCCCTGGGCTTTCCAGAATGAAAGAATATCATGCAGTTCAAGAATAGAGGCCGCATCCAGATTGGAGGATGGCTCGTCCAATACAAAAATATCTGGGTACATTATAGAAACTCCAGCACAAGCGATTTTCTGCTTTTCACCTCCCGACAAGTGGAAGATGCTCCGTCCTAATAACCTTTGAAGATGAAAATCACGTATGGTTTTATCTTTCCGCTCCCGAATTTCCTGTTCCGGCAGTCCAAGATTTTCACACCCAAATGTAATCTCACTGGTGGTATCGACATTAAAAAACTGGGAACGTGGATTTTGGAATACACTTCCAATCATCCCTGCCGTATCATAAAGGGGCTGCTCAGAAACATTTTTATTATCCACCTGTACCTTGCCGGTCATTTTTCCCTCATAGTAGTGTGGAATCAATCCATTTATCAGACGTGTAAGTGTCGTTTTCCCACAACCGCTTTCACCGCAAAGCGCGACAAACTGTCCTCTTTTAATATTTAGGTTGATATCCTGAACACTATCCATCGATTCGGAATTTCCAGCGTAGGCAAAGGTCACATGGTCAATCTGTATCATTCTCTCCACCTCCCTTCATTAAAATCCAATTTTCCTTTGCAATAGAAATGCTGTAAAACAAAGGATACAAAGTAATATCAAAATCATGTCCTGCATATGGAATCCAATCCTGCATATGTTTGTCCGTTTTATGGGCGCACCCAAGCCCCGTGTCAATGCAGCGGCGGATAATTCATCTCCAATCTTAACCATAGAAACCATAAGCGGCACCAGCCGGTATTCCAGCATCAGAGAAAGGTTCTTTCCGCCAAACCGTATTCTACGCATTCTCATGGCATCCTGAATCGCCTGATATTCTTCCAGGATGGTGGGGAAAAAACGGAAAATAACAGACATGGGAATCACAATCTTTTCCGTAACATGCATCCTCTCCATTGCTGAAATAAACTCGCTAACCGATGTGGAGGAAATCAAGAATGCTCCCGTCATAATTCCTGGAGCAAATCTTGTCATAATGGAACAAATTGCAAGCAAGAGGAAAGAGAGCAGTCCACCTTCCCAAGTAAGTGCCACCCTCTCCAGCACAAAGCAGATTATGTATAAGATTAGATATTTCCCCGCCGTTTTGAATCGCCGTTCTGAAAGGATCAGAACGAAAGGAATTAAGCTTAATACCGGCTTGATGATATTCATAATTCCTTCATTGCTGGTACTAAGCATCAAAGTAGTAATTGTAATCAGTAGAACAAGTTTTGTCCGGGGGTCAAACGAAATTCCCTTTTTCTCCTTATTATCCACCAAAAATGATGCTTCCATTACGCAATTCCCGCTTTGACAAAATGTTTTTTTAGAATTGCTTTGCCAAGCAGTCCGCCCAGAATTGCAAAGATAAAAATCCCAACAAAAACCAAAATGAGACTCCACATCGGCATGACAGCCATCACCTGCGTTGCATACTCTTCTCCAAAGCTACTGGCAAAATCTGCATAGGACTGTTCCACCATGAAATACATAGGAATATAGGTTCCTACCATCCAAAGGCTGAACACGGCATAGCCCCAGATGCCCTTCTTTGCACTTTTGTAGCCACCGGATTTCAATATAAAATCTCCAAGCAAGCCAAAAACAGCACCCATAGGAACGCCCCAAAAGCCCATGCCGGTCAATCCCATCAGCAAACCGCACAAGATGCCCATGATTGTAACCATACCGAACCGTTTTGCCTTCGTCAGAAAAAGCATAAAGGGGATGCCGGTAATCAAAGACCAGAGTGCACCAAGGACAGGCAGAAAAAGGGGGACAAACCCGATAGGGATAGCAACACAACAGCCGATTACAAAGTATAGTACGGTAAACAGGCCGATGTTGATTAAGTCTTTTGTTTGTAACTTATTGTTCATAACGAATACCTCCGTTTATTTTGTAGTAGTTAGCCATTTCTAACCTCACATTAAAATAACACATTTTTCAGGTAACCGCTACAACCATTCAGCATTTTAGCTCCAAATGACAATGGATATTTAGGTTGACTGTACCCACTTTCAAACCTATAATGTAAATAAAACAAACCGTTATTTTACAAATGTGGCATTGGAGGCAAAGCTATGAATATTGATGATGTGATTAAAAAATCTATTGAGACTCCAGGGGTTTCAATGAAAAGAGGAGAATACAGTACTGAACTCATCTTAAAGCAGAGGGAAGGGAAAGGTTCCATGACTTTTCTTCCTCTGTTCCCCGGAATTACTCTTGCGTATATTTTTGTAAATGCTCCAACATGGCCGGCTCCAAATCTTTTGATTGAAGAATCTAATGCGAAAGGCCCGCTTATTATAAACTACTGTGTCACTGGACGGTGTGAGCTTATCTTAAATAGCGAGGACTTTGTTTACTTAAAGGACGGAGAAATTTCACTGACAGAACGCTTTGCACAAAAACAATATATTTATCCCCGCAGGATTTATGAAGGATTAGAATTTTTTATTGACATAGATACCGTTATGTCCCAAAGCACATATATCCGGCAAGCATTCGATCTTAATTTGAGTCACTTCCCGGAAGTTTATTGCCAAAATGGAAAGACATATATCTCTAACTGTACTGCTGAAATTGAAAATATTTTCAAAAAGCTCTGGGTTTTATACAATGCCAATCCCGCTTATGCCATCTTCCAAATGAGAATCCTCTCTCTGGAGCTGTTTGGTCTGATGCTGAATGATATGGATATCCCCCCCTCACAAGCCTGCACATTCTTTACAGCAACACAGGTAGATATAGCAAAAAAGACAGAGCAAATCATCACGGCTGATCTGCGCCAGCATCATCCCGCCTGGGAATTAGCAGCGTCTTTTTCAATCAGCGAAACCAGCTTGAAAAATTATTTCCGTGGAGTTTATGGGCAGAATATATCCATTTATTTACGAGATGCCCGCATGAATAAGGCGTCAGAACTTCTGATAAACACTCAGAAACCTATTGCTGCAATTGGGGAACAGGTAGGCTATATGAACCAAAGTAAATTTGCATCTGCATTCAAAAAGCAATTTGGATTAGCACCCTTAGAATATAGACGTTCTAAACATCTGGACACTTTTTTCAATAAAAAAACTATCTATAGATGATTCCAGAAACCATTTATTCCATTTAGATTTTGTAAATTCTGTTGTGATATGCCTTCTTCTGTCCCCAGAGCAGAAGCTTTTGCAATCATTTGCCCAGATGCTCCCATAAATGTCTGTACTACTAAAATGAATGCCATCATAAAACATATCACTTTTACTTTCATCTTTTGTTTCATAAACACTCTCCTTAAGTTTACCTTCTTTTAACAAGTAGATTTTATCCACCATGTAATTACATTAATCTAATAAAAATGGATCTCCTGTTTTTTCTAAATAATCTTTCAAGTAACCATCTAATTCTATAATTAACTCATTTTGCTTTCTATTTTCCACTACAGCAGGAGTTAATTGATATGGGTCCTGTTTATTATCATATAGCAATATTTTTTGTTCCTCATCCGGTGCATAACCATTATGCACAACATAAGTGTACCGTTTTGTCCGAACTCCCCTCCAACCAAAACACTTGTGATTTAAACCCCTTTTTTGGAATTCTTTCACCAGCTTAGGCATTCCGGGATAGGAACATATAAATGCATGTTGGGTGTCCTCATCAGATGTACCCAGTATATTATTCTTATGGCTAGAGCCCTGGCAGATGTCCGGTACCTCCAGATCCAATAGTTCCAATAAAGTAGGCATATGATCCGGACTGGCAAACATTACTTCATTGGTTCTATGTTCAATACTCCCCTTTTTGCGAATCATTAAAGGAATTCTTATTGCTTCTTCATACCATACATTTTTACTCATTAAGCCATGTGAACCGAGCATTTCTCCGTGATCAGCCGATAATACCACTAAAGTATTCTCTTCCATATTATTTTCTTCCAGGAAGTCGTAAATTCTCTTAAATTGAGAATCCACTCCGCTAATAGCTGCAAAATACTGTCTTGTAATGGTTTCTAATTCTTCTGTTTGATATTCTTTTGGTACATTTTCTCTAAAATGCACCGGTTCCTCTTTATATCTTTCATAATACTCATTTGGCACAAGTTCATAAGGCAAATGGGGTGGATTATAAGACAAAAACAATGCAAAGGGTTCGTCCTTTTGATTCATATTACTCATATATTCTAATGCTTTATCTGTTTCATATTCCACGGACCATTTCTTAGGCCTGATTTGTTCATCGCTATCTGCCCAATAATGAGGATCCAGATGATTATCATCTGCCCCATAAGAAAGCCAATAGTCAAATCCCTGACGGCGTTCTCCGGGAGGCGTATAAGCGTCCCAATCAACTGCCCCTGATTTAGGCTTTTCATGAAAATTCGTTTCTGCGGCATCAAGATGCCATTTACCGATATAACCGGTACCATATCCATTCTCTTTTAACACATTGCCGATACAAATTTCCTGTGGTTTTAGCATAATAACTTCATCTAAACCGTTCTTACAATTAGTCCACATTCCTACATTAAAAGGGTATTTTCCTGTCATTAAAGAGGCTCTGTGGGGAGAGCAAAGGGGAAAAGTACTAACTGCATTGGAAAATACCATGCTTTCCTTTGCAAATCGGTCAATATTAGGTGTTAGTACTGCATCCTCATTGGCATAGCCTACTCCTTGTGCTCTCCATTGATCAGCAAATATATATATAAGGTTCGTTCTGCGAGACATAACTTCACTCCTTTACCAATATAACTTCCAATCCTTCGACATACGAATAAGTGCTTCCAGATAAAAATAATCTCCAAAAGTATTACACTCGTCCACACCGCGGTTGGTGCATGTATTCTCTTTTGAATCTCTTGCATAAGTTCCATGTAATAATAATCCATTGGATTCTTTTTTATCCTTTACAGCACAATGGTCAATTAAAGCTCTTAACATTTTGTCTGCTGCATCTGTATACTTTTGTGCTTTAGCAGGCTCCAGATATTTTGCCATTTCTAACATTCCGCATACAGCGATTGACACTGAAGAAGAGTCTCTTGGTTCTTCGCTTCCCGTATCAAAATCAAAATCCCAATATGCGATTAAATCTTCCGGTAAATGTTCAATAAAGTAATCTGTTATTTTTTCAAATATTTCAAGGTATTTCGGATCCTTCAGATAAGCGTAGCTAAGTGCCACTCCATAGATTCCCCAGGCCTGACCCCTTGCCCAGGCAGAATTATTTCGATTGCCTTGGTGAGTTACTCCATAAGTAGGTTTGCCTGTCTTAGGATCGAAAAAATAAGTATGGTATGTGGAATGATCCGGTCTGATTACACATTTCATTGCTGTTTTTATATGATTCTCCGCTATCTGTGCATATGATGCATCACCGGTAACTTCCGTTGCCCAATAAAGCAGGGGCAGATTCAATAAGCAGTCAATAATTAATCTGTAATTGTCTTCTGCATCAATATCACCCCAAGCCTGTATAAATTGCCCCTTTTCATGATATCTGCTTACCAGATTATCTGCAGCTAACAAGGCTGCCTTTTTCCCTGTTTCATTTCCACAAAGTTTATAAGCAGCTACACAGGATAAGCTATATAAAAATCCCATGTCATGATGATTTACGTCTATTTTATTAAGAATTCGATTTAAGAAACTCTCAACTTGTATTTCTGCTGATTCTTTAAAGCATTTTTCTCCGGTATGTTCATATGCAATCCATATCTCACCGGTCCAAAATCCTGTTGTCCATTCAACATTTTCAGTTGGTTCATAAAATTGGTTTATACTGTTGGATGATTGAAAATGATGGGTAAAATCATCAAGATTTCCCCGTACTATATCCACTGCCTGATCTAATGCAGTTTTGATTATAGCTTTGTCTGTTCCTTTATACTTTTTTATACTTTCAAAAGTTTGTGCCATTTAATTAACCTCCCTTGGTTTCTATTAATTAATGTAAATAATCCATATCAAGTATTAGCCTTTAATACCGCTTGCTGCAACTCCTTCAACGAAATAACGCTGACAGAATATAAATATAATAACAACCGGAATCAGAGAACACACGGAAGCAGCCATAACCCATGCATAATCAGCTCCATATTGAGATATAAACATACGAATACCAAGTTGAATTGTCTTTAGATTCGTACTATCTAAATAAATAAGAGGTCCCATAAAGTCATTCCATACGTTTACAAATGTAAAAATAACTAAAGTCGCCATAGCTGATTTACCTAAAGGAAATACAACCTTTGCAAATATTCCATATTCACTCAAACCGTCAATCCTGGCAGCCTCACAAAGTTCTTCCGGTATACTGATATAAAACTGACGAATTAAAAATACACCAAAAGCTGAGAAAGATTGTAATAATATTAGCCCAAGATGACTATTGGTTAGTCCAAACTTTGACATCATCGTAAACTGTGGTACCATGTACACTTGCCATGGAACAGCAATTGTGGTTACATAAATTAAAAAGATAAGATTTCTGCCTGCAAACTTCATTTTAGCAAAACCGTAAGCCGCAAAGCAGCTGGTAAATAGTTGAATAACTGTTGTAATAACGGTTAATTTGGAAGTATTTTTAAAGAATTGCAGCAGAGGAAGCTTTTCCCAAATAATTTGATAGTTTTCAAAATGAAAAGCATCCGGAATCCATTTCATAGGTACGGAAAATACGTCTTTATTTAATTTTAAAGAAGAAATAACCATCCAATAGAAAGGAATAAGCATTAAAATTGATGCGGCAATGAGTAAAATATATAATGTAATTCTACCTATTGTTTTATTTTTTTTCATAATTTTCTCCTCTCTTACATATATTTAACGAATTTCTTTTCGCCTTTAAATTGAATTAGTGTTACAACAAGAACAATTACGAATAATACCATAGCCGCCGCACTTGCATATCCAAATTCAAATTTTACAAAGGCCGAATTGTATATAAAGTTAACCAATACATTGGTAGATCTTCCCGGTCCTCCGCCAGTCATAACATAGATTAAATCGAATACTTTAAAACATTGTATGGTTAACATCATCATTACGAAGAAGGTTGTTGGTGTCAGCAAAGGAATTGTTATATATCTTAATTTTCTCCATCCATTGGCACCATCTATGCTTGCTGCCTCATAAAGAGCAGGCGATATGCCCTGGAGTGCAGCTAGATAAACAATCATATAATATCCCATGAACTTCCAGATACTAACAATAATAACTGCCATCATAGCCCACTTGGTAGATACCACCCATCTGGGTGGATTTGCTATACCAATCATTCTTAAAAAGTTGTTAATTGGTCCGTATTCCGGTTGGAAAAGCATGTTCCAAACTGCACCAACTGCAACTAAAGATGCAATATATGGGAAAAAGAAGGATGTTCTGAATACTGCAATGCCTTTTATCTTTTTATTTAATAAAACTGCTAATAACAAAGATGCAACTACCGTTATTG
This sequence comes from Anaerocolumna sp., assembly GCF_032079385.1. Lineage (NCBI taxonomy): Bacteria > Bacillati > Bacillota > Clostridia > Lachnospirales > Lachnospiraceae > Anaerocolumna > Anaerocolumna sp. The sequence continues at coordinate 73,639 of NZ_DAMAUC010000008.1, read as the reverse complement.
GAACTGTAAATATTGCATACTTTATTGTGTTTACAAAGGAAATACGAAATGTACTGTCATTTATTAACCGTTTAAAATTCTCTAGACCCACAAATACCATAGGGTTTCTTGAACCATCCCATTCCATTACACTTAATATTAATGAAAAACAAACCGGTAAAAAAATAAAGATGGTATAGCCAATGAGATTTGGCAAAATAAAAGAATATCCAACTAAATTATTCTTTATTTTTCGTTTCTGTTTTGATGTCATATATTTAACCTCCGCTAAATCTTTGCATAATAAAAAGGGGCGTCTTCAAATACTCTATTGTTTAATAAACAACAATTTTTTTGAACGCCCCTTTTACCTAACAATATATAAGTTCTACCTTAACTTTAATAACCTTTAATTTCTGCAACACGTTCCTGTAATTCTTTTATGCCTTCATCAATTGTGTATTCACCAATCATGATTAAATCGTGTTCTTCATCCAGTACAGTACGTACTTCATCGATATTTTCATCTAATGGTCTGTCAAATACATAATTTACATATTTTAATGCATCTTTACATTCAGATGGGAAGTATTCAGCTGAAGCAATAATATCAAAGGATTCCTCGGATTGAATTCCTGATAAAATACCATTCTCTGCAAGTGTTTTAGAGTTTTCTTCGGATGCAGCGAATTTTACAAATTCCCAAGCTAAATCTGGAACATCAGTATTAGCACCAATTGCAATAGGAGTTAATGCTCCAACTGTTGAACCTGCCTCAACGCCCTCTGGATGTGGAATTGTTGCAAATCCCCAATTAAAGTCTGTCTCCCCTGAAGCCTGTGATTGCATCATTGTTCCAATAAACCAGGTACCCATTGGCATCATAGCAACCTGTTGGTTTTTAAATACACTTGAATAGTGAATATTCGCTGTTTTTAATGTTGCATAATCTTGAACAATTCCATCTTTTTGCATTCTTACTGCTTGTTCATAATATGGTTTTAAGTAAGAATAATCTTTTGCAACTACAGTGTTCTTTCCGTCTTGAACTGCCCAGTTAGTAACAAGTGCCTGCCATGTATGGTTATGAGTTCCATATACCTTGTCGCTTCCTTCACCAAAGGTTACTTTTTTGGCAAGTTCTTCGTATTGTGCCCAAGTCATATCGTTTGATGGATATTCTACTCCGGCTTTATCGAATAAATCTTTATTGTAGTATAATACATACCAGTCAGAACGATATGGCAGTGAATAAGATTTTCCATCTACTTGAAGCTGTTCTGCAGCGCCACTGTATACAGATAAATCTAAACTATCTTTTGCAATAAATTCATCTAATCCTAATAACTGTTTCTTAGATGCCATAGAAAGTAATGAGCCCATGTCCTTTACCCAGATTACATCCGGATCTTTTGATTCTGCTGCTAACATAACAGTAAGCTTATTGTTATATTCATCTGCAGAAGTATCAATAACTTCAACCTTAACATCTGGATGAGCATCTTCAAAAGCCTTAATAGTAGCTGAGAATTGTGGTGTAGTATCATTATCCCAAGTAGTTACAGTAAGAGTTTTCTTTCCGCCATCTTCCTTGGTAGTTTCTGATTGTTCGTTTCCACTTTCTGTTTTTGTGGTATCTTCCTTTGGTGTATCCTTTTTACCGCATCCGGTAAAGAGGGTTGCTACCATTATTGCAGATAATAGTAAAGCAATTGTTTTTTTCATATACATCCTCCTATAAAATTCACGATAAAGCACTGGCTTTATGTATTAAGTGTTTTATATCTTGCATTAATGATAACAAAAAACTATCTATAAGAACATTAATTATGTTTATATTTATATTACTATTTATAGTTCCTGCAAAATTTATGATAAATAAAAATATATTTTCTTTATATTTTTATACTATTTATAGATAATCAACAAAAACGAAATAATTTTACCCTTGTTTTCTTGTGTTTTTGCTGAAAAAAGATATAATAGAGATAGTAAAGTTTTTAACCTTCCAAATAGGATGCCATTTTGAGGTTCTTACACTAGCTCCCATTGCATGCCACATCTGCTTTCTGATATGGCACTGCCCCTAATCAGGGTGTGATTTATGCATTTCAATAATTCACACTATTCCTTCTTATCTTAATTGAAAGGATTCAAATTCATGAAAAAATTCAGAGACTTATTTTCGATAAAGACCATCAAAAGTAAACTGATACTATACAATCTAATTATTATTATTTCCATAGCAATGTTTGTAAGTATCTTTAATTTTATCTCTTATCGTAAAAATACAATTAAAACGGCAATTAATAATTCCATGTACCACACTAAGAATATTTCAGACCGGCTTCACATTGCCTATGAGGAAATGCTAAACATTGTACTGAATTGTACTGCAAGAAAGTCCTTATTCTTATCCATAAATAGTCGTGATCTACAGACCTCCAGCGGTAAACAAATGGCTCTATATGGAACCCAGGTATTAAAAGATTATTGTGCAGTTTCCGGTTACAGTGAATACATAGCTAAGATTACTTTATACAGTAAAAACGGAGTTTTAATACAATCCGGTTTTATTCCCGGTTCCATAAATGATGTTTCATGGATTACAAATTCAGATTGGTTTCAAAAAGAATACGAAAAGAATTCCAGTTCCTATCAATTATCCTTAGTTGATTCACCATTTTTAGAGCCATCTAAAACCAAACTCCTTCCTATACTTAGAACTTTAGAATATGATGACAACAAAAAAAATAATGGCTGGGTTTTATTGTGTATATCATCAAAATTATATAGTAAAACCTTAGAGCAATATAATGACGACAGTGCTATGTATTGTATCACAAAGGAGGGTGATTTAATTGCATCTGTTAATTCTGAGAGTATAAATGGAACAAGTATTATAGATACGCTATTGAACAAATCAAATAATCAGGGTTCTCTCCGTGTGGATATTGATGGTATTGATAGTATTGTTACTTATTATAGACAATCTCAAAGCGGAATATTAATTTATGAAATAATACCAATAAAGGACCTGAGTATGGAGCACATTGTCATCATCCAAACGATTATCCTTTTATTTATTTCCTGTTTGATTATTGGATTGCTGCTTTCAATACTAATTTCAAAAAAAATTAATAAGCCCATTGCACGACTTTTATATAGTATCGAAAATATTTCAAATGGAGACTTTACCCGTGATCCAAAGATTGAGGGCAATGATGAGATTGGTACAATTGGTAAATGTGTAAATAAAATGTCCAGTCAAATATATACCCTTTTAGATACCAGAGTTGAAATAGAAAAAGAAAAGAAAGATCTGGAAATAAAAATGTTACAAGCTCAAATCAACCCGCATTTTCTTTATAATACTTTAGATTCCATTCGGTGGATTGCCATGATACAAAAAAACAGCGGAATTGTTCAAGTGGTCACCTCTCTATCTTCACTATTAAAAAATATGGCAAAAGGCTTTAACGAAAAAGTAACTTTAGAAAAAGAATTAGAATTTCTAAATGACTATGTTATAATTGAAAAGATAAGATATGTTGAGTTATTCGATATTGACATTCAAGTATCGGATCCGACTCTTTATAACGCGAAAATTATTAAACTAACCTTACAACCTATTGTTGAAAATGCAATTTTTAATGGTATTGAGCCAAGCGGTCATACTGGAGTTATCAAAATATCAGCATACACAGATAATAGTACATTATACATATCCATTTACGATAATGGGGTGGGAATTTCACCGGAAAATTTAAATACCCTTTTATCAAAAACAGAGAGAGTAAAAAGCAGTACTATGAGCGGTATTGGTTTACCTAATGTTGATAGGCGGTTTAAACTTGTTTATGGAGAAGATTATGGAATTAAAATTGACAGCAAAGTAGGGGAATACACAAAAATTACAGTATCTCTTCCATTAGAATTTGACTAGGAGGTTTCTATGTATCGGATTATGTTAGTAGATGATGAACCATTAATATTAGCGGGGATTACTTCCTTAATTAACTGGGAGGATCATGCCTGTACCATTGTCGGCAGAGCCACTAATGGCCAGCAGGCATTGGAGCAAATAATAGAATTACAGCCGGATATTATTATAACAGATATAAAAATGCCTGTTATGAATGGCTTAGAATTAATCGCAAAATGTAAAGAAGAAAAGTTAGATTTTTCATTTGTAGTTTTAACCAATCTGGAAGAATTTGAACTTGCAAAGAAAGCTTTAACTCTTGGGGCTTCGGAATATTTAGTAAAAATAAATTTAACAGAAGAATCTTTAGTTAACAGTCTTAACAAAGCAAAACAACATTTTGACCAAATAACTGCATGTAATACCAATCGAATGGTCAATTCATTTATAGAAGCCGGTAAAGAGGAAATAACCAAGACATTTTTCAAGAAATTATTACTCTCTTCCCAAAGATATGCCACAATTGATGATGTAGTGTTACCGGATGAAACAGATAAATTAAATACTTTTACAGAGCATGAGAAGCAGATAGCTGAACGCTTTGTTTCACCTCTCCTGATTATGCTAAACATAAGTTATTCCAATGCAGAGTATATAAAAGAGGATAAGCAGGATGATATAAAGAAAATAGCAGCCCACGCATCCGGTATTATTAGCGAAATGCTTGGACGATTTTTTAAAAATTCCTCCATACTGGAATGGGAACAATGGAAATTTTTATTGGTAGTTTCAACAGAAGGAATTGAAAACCTTACGGATGTTTTAAAATCTTTTTGTCAAAAGGTGAATACCGTATTAAAAACTTATTTTGAAATTACTGCTGCTTTCGGTATCAGTGAAATTGCAAAAGATGCTTACCAGCTTCCTGAGTTAATTGATCAAACAATAACAGCGATCGATTACTATTATTATTATCCTTCATCACCAATCATATTTTATTCGGAAAAGTGCAGGAAGAAAGAACATAACGATAATTTTGATATTAGCTTTTTAAAGAAAGAATTAAATATTGCATTACAACAAAATGACAGCCAAAAAGTATCCGATATATTTAATCAATTAATCGATCTATTCTCTACCTATACACCACGTAAGAGACAAGCCATTAATGCCTGTATCAATCTTTATTCTTTTTTTGAAAGTTATGAGAATGGATATATGGATGCACTTCCCAGCACCATTACAGTAATGGAGCATCTGAATCAATTCAGCTGTCTTAATGATATTATAGAGTATTTGAAATATTTCCGCACTAATATATGTAACATTATAGATTCCAAAAAGAATTCAAAAATCGATAAGATTATAGAATTAACAAAAAAATATGTTAATAACCATTATACCGAAAAGCTTACCTTGTCCAGTGTTTCAGAAGCCTTAAATTTTAGTTCCGGTTATCTAAGCAGCAGTTTTAAAAAACATACCGGCAGCAATTTCTCAGATTATATTTCCTATGTAAAGATTGAAAAGGCGAAGGAATTAATCAATACACATAACTATCTGATGTATGAAATTTCAGACATGTTAGGTTTTGATAACCCCTATTATTTTAGTAAAGTATTTAAAAAAGTAACCGGAATGTCTCCAAGAGAATATGAAATCAGTATAATTAATCAAAAGTAAAAACTGTTATATAATTGTCATTCTAAGCTCGATAGCCCCATGTTGAAGGGACTGTTGTAAAATATATGTTTATACCAGATATGAATTATAATGTTAACCTGTTCTTCTATACCTGGTATCCCTATTCTATTTGCAGCGGCCCTTTAAGCATGTAGTCAGGCTTTAATGATTTCCTCTCAAAATTACTATCTTTACATAGATTTATATTAATCTTCTCTCTTCTACTAGATTTTAAGGTTTCCTTCTATTCCTTCATAATCTATGGTTGTCTCCATTCCACTACTATGTTTTACGATTATTTTGCCATATCCGCCGCATTGTTCTTTGTCTTCAAATATAATTTGTTCTATAGGAAATAATTCTTCATCACTCCAGGGGGTATTATCTCTTTTATGTAGTATAGCAGTAATCAAGATGTAATCTTTATACTCATAATACTTATCTCTCCTGCTTTCTGCATATAGTAGTATACTTTTATTGGTCACAGGACTTTTTGAAACGTTTTCTTTCACAGCCAACAGATCAAATCCAGTATAGGTAACCATGGCAACTTGTAAATCTTGGGTTTTAGCAATAATTGCTTTTGCCCCGTTTTTCTCTCTCTCTTCAAAACTTACATTTTCCCTATCCATTACCGGCAAACCATAATGTCCCAAATATAAAGTATAAGGTTTATTCGGTATACGAGCTTTATCAACTCGAATCAGACCATTTTTTACTGGAAAATCTGATAAATCAATACTTGCTTTATCTTGAAAGGTCGCTTCAAAATCAAAATATTCCTTACGGTACAAAACTCCCTTCTTTTCCCCTGCATATAAAAGGATATTAGGAATCTGGGTGTTCTTATTATCTTCATATAATAAGCTATATTGCATTGCTTCCGGCCCGGTAAAGTCAAAGACTTCCCAAGGCAATATACTATTAAAACTTAATCTGGAATACTCTGAAAGTAAGGGATCTCCCTTTTTTACAAGTACTTTTCCACATCTAAGTTCAACTGCACCGGTTTCCTTGTAATTAGTCAGATTCATGCCCGGGCCGTCTAATGTAACTTCTTCTATAGTCACATCCTTATTTTCCCAAACACCGTTTTTCTCGGCGGTTGTCCAAAATTCATCCTGGTCGGATAAAGCTAAACATAAAAAGGAATTGGCTATCCAAAATGGACTGGCAGAACAGCTGTAGGATTGAATCAGCGGTTCATAAGGGCCATAGTAACCCAGACATGGTATATTATTTACAAAACATTCTTCTTTCGTAATAAATTGTAGTAAATTACCGGATAGTATTCTTCTAGCTAACCCTTTGTCTACGGTGCTGTTTCTTAAAAATAAATTGGCTGCAAGAGGAGCAGAAGCCGCACTTCGGTAAATATTGCTTCTTCCCCACATTATCATATGAGCATTTTCATCAAACATGCCAGGATAGGTATCCATTAATTTATTGGAATACTCCTCCATTTTAGCTGCTATTGCTGGTTCCTTCTTATAACCATACCACTGGTTCCATAAAGGTCCGTATACATGAAATGCCCAGGGAGAATAATAATCAAATCTGTGCCCATCCCGGTACCAGCCATCTCCTGCGTAGTAAGAAAGAATACAGGCTGCATGGTCTCTCATAACTCCTTTATCAATTCGGTAACCATACTTATCTAAGAATGCCAATATTAGCATATTAAAAAACCGCCAATTATGGTGTCCTGTTCTGGAGTGTCCAAATTCACTCAGATACTCTGCAATCTTATCCTTTTCCCCATCAGTATAATGATTCCATATTATGTCCTCAGATATAGTCAAACCAATTACTAAAGAAGCACATTCGCAAGTATGTTGGAAAGCGTGTTCCCCTTCCCTTGCACTTTGCTTAATTTCTTCTAGATTATATAAGTAGCTATTTGTTCCCGGCGTTACACAAGCCAGTATCTGATTCTTGTAATATTCTTTCATGCTATAGTTTGATATAATAGCTTCCGGTTCGTTTACTAATAAAGGGGCTGCTATCAGAAAACTTCTTGCCAGACCTTCAAACTTTTCCGCCGCATACCTCCACTTAGGGGCATCTGGCTGGGGATAGCTTACCTTATCACCGGAATGGGGGATTATAATGGGATCTTCAAACTCTTTTACATGAGAAAAGATGCCTTCTAAAAACAGGTGGCAGATTTCTATCCAATGTTTCTTCGTCATACCCGTATAAGGGCTTAATTTATAATCTGGTTCTTCTAAGCAATATTTCATGTATAATCTCCATTCCACCGCTAGAAGGCGGCACAAATCCTTGTATGTAATTATTCTGGGGAATTAATTATTTTATAATTAATCTTTTTTATTTTAGTCTTTCTTATATTAATTTACCTTCTACTAATTTGGCTTATATTAATTCGCTTATATCAATTCACTTATATTAATTGGCTTATATCAATTGACTTATATTAATTAGCTTTTATTAATTAGCTTCCATCAATTGACTTCTATCAATTGATTTCTATCAATCAACCTTAAACTTACTTACTGCTTCCTCCAATTCTATTGAACTGTCATTTAATCTATTTGCTGATTGATTCAAGCCCTGAACTGCATTCAGCTGTCCCTGCACTGTAATGTTTAACTCACTTGAAGCTGCTGCTGTTTCCTCTGAAGTTGCTGAAATACTTTCAATTGATTCTAAGGTACTGTCTTTTGCCCGTTCAATTCCATTCATACCGCTTGTAATCTTATTCAGCTTGTAATTCAGGTTCTCGATATGTTTATTAATATCATCAAATACATTGATGGTATCCTTTAGTGCAGAACTTTGAGAATCTACGATTTCTTCTGCTTGTTTTGCGGAACTAACTGTTACTGTAGTTTGTTTTTGAATTTCTTCAATAATCAGACTAATATGTCCTACTGATGTTGCAGATTGTTCTGCTAATTTTCTTATTTCATCAGCTACTACGGCAAAACCTTTTCCTGCATTGCCTGCTCTTGCCGCTTCAATAGAGGCATTTAAAGATAACAAATTGGTCTGTTCTGCAATGTCACGAATGGTTTCAACAATCTTTACAATGGATGAGGACTGATTTGCCAGGTTTTCTATATTATCAATAACTGTTAATGTAATCTCACTTGTGTTCTTTGCTTTTACATTTAAGTCATTTAATATGGTAATGCCTTTTCCTACCACTTCTTTTGTACTTACTGAAATGTTCTCCATTTCTGTCGTATTGCTGCATACCATATTAATTTCTTCTGCTAATTTTTCCATAAGCAATAAACAATTCTGTGCATCTTCCGCTTGTTGATTCACGCCTTGTTCAATATTATAAATGACTCTTGATATATCTTCTGTTGCTTTTACTAAAACCTCTGACTCTGTATTAACATCGGTAGCAGTACTTGTTACCAGGGAACTAACCCCCGTTATTTGAGTTATAAGATATTTCATGCTGTCAATCATGTTATTAATACTTTTGCTTAATATACTAAACTCATCTTTCCTCTTAACCAGTATCTCCGTAGTCAGATCACCTTCCGATACCATATGTAGAACACCGTTGATTTTATTAATTGTTTTACTAATTCCGGAAGCAAGCAGCGTACCGATCAAAATCGCTATAATACTTGAAATAAGTACGATTGTTATTGTTACCTTCTTTACACTCTCTGCCTGTTTCATGATTCTTTCCTTAGGAATTAAAGAACAAATGGAAGCCTTTGAAGTTCCAATGGGGGAGTATAAGAACAAATAATCTTTACCACCGTAAGTTACATATTCATAAAAATCCTTTTTATCTGCTTTTATAGTATCCTGAAAAAATGATTCCTTTGAAAAGGCAAAATCCTCATTGTAATCACCGTATAGTATTTCTCTGCCATCCATCGTTATAATTCCAGTTATACTTCCATCCCCAAAATTTGCTTTCGCCAATATATTATCTACAAATTCCTTTTTGGTATCGATAATAATATAACCGTTATGTTTACTGCCTCCACTGCTTAATTTCCTTATCATGCTTAGAGAATACTTCTCCTGAGAAGTTGATACGGCTTTATCTAAGTATGTATGATTACCAACCCATACTGTAGTTTCACCAGCACTATCAAATAATGCTTTTTCATCGGAATCTAAAAATCCGGTATAAACAGAATTATTTAATGTAGAACCTGAATAGATACCATTGCCATACCCTGCGATTACTGTTATATCTTGTACAATCTGGTCTGCAACAGAGGATGCCATGATTGATTTTTTAATTTCATTATATCGATTGGATTCTTCCAGTGGATTATGTTTATAGGCACCGGTATAATACTTTTTTAATACTCCGTCGGAATCAATTTGAATCGCTTTCGTTTCTACCGTGTTCATTCCTAATTCATAATATTCTGCCATCATGTCCAGGCTTACTTTTCCATTATTTATATAATTCTCTTTAATGTCTTTTGATGACTTTGTGTAAGATACCATGCCCAATATAACAATAAAACAAACCGTTATAAAAAAAGAAAGAATTAACTTAGTTTTGATACCAAATAGATTCTTTTTAATTGGAAGCTTATTATTACTAGAATCAGTATTCTTTTTAAATAAATTCTTGAACTTTTTATTCGATATACGTATTTTTTTTTTGCTGCCTTTTCTTTTCATTTGTGACCTTCCCCCCGATTATCATTTGTAATATAATAATTTTACCAAATTTATAATTTTGGTAAATGTAATATAATTAAATTATGTTTATATTTTCATATTTTTGCAGAATTATATTGAATATAGTATTACTATTTTCACATTTATATAATTTCTTAATATAAATCAAGTACGTAAATACATATTGATTTACGTACCTTATGATATTATTTGATAAAAATATGAAATTGTGCAGATAAGTAGTTAATAATGTTAGTTCTCCTTAGCCCTATTTTAAACTATATTGAGCATATTTTTTAGGAGATATACCCACAGATTTACTAAAAGCTTTTAAAAAGTTACTATAATCATTAAAACCGCAATAATCACAAACTTCTGTTACATTCATTCCCTCCGCAAGAAGTTTCTTCGCAATACTGATTCTTCTGGCTGTTATATATTTTTTAATTGTAGTACCAGTTGTGGATTTAAATATTCTGCAAAGATAAGATTCACTTAAGAAAAAGTATTTTGCTAATTCCTCAATAGTTATAGAATCATAAATATTCTGATTAATATAATCTAATATTTCATCTACCTGCTGATTATACTGGTAAGAAATATCCTTCACATTGGAATGACACCGGTTTATAAAGATACCATTTAACAGAACCATAAGCTCTGTAAAAGCTGTTTGTTCAATAATATCCCCTCCATAGCCGGAAGTACTTGATATTTTGTGGATATAGTAGTTAAAACGCTGCTGCTGCTCTTTATCCAAAGAAATACAATGACTAAAATTAGACTCTCTATAAGAAAAACAATAATTTAAATCTGTATCCTTAGTGGATAATCGTTTTAATAATTCATCATGAATAGATATGACAATTCTTTCATGCTCCATTTGATCAATCTGAACCAAATGATGACTCTCATATTTATTAATCAGAAATACATCTCCGGGCTGTATAGTATAAAACTTATTATCTATCAGAAATTGTTTCCCACCGGAAATTGAATAATAAATTTCGTGACAATCATGAATATGTATGTCCAATGTTTTTTCTTCATGATATAAATGTGCAATAGCAAAATCCTTATGCAATATACAGGATTCAACGGATTCTTTACAAGATGTAAATTGTTTCATATAAATACCCCTTCCCATCTTATGTTAGTTACAGTAAAAGCAGAGTACTATTACTACAATTATACCTTATTTAATTGTTTATAATCAATACCTAGTTCTCACCATCACTTTAATTAAAAGAATCATAACATATTTATTTAAAACGTATGATATTGAAAAATAAAAAATTAAGAAGCTTGGGAGTTTCTTTAAAAAGTAAATGTAAAGTAGGTCAGAGGGCGTAAGCCCTCTTTCCCCTCATCAAACCGTACATGAGGTTTTCCCTCACACGGCTTTCCGACATTCTTCTTTCTACAGCTTTGTGTTATGCAACAGACATTCTTTTTAGTCCTTTTTTTGTAAATGTTCTTTCTAACAAATCCCACCTTCGACATTTTATTTCGTCTTTGATGCTTATTGTTATACCATCTCGTAAAGGTACAGATAATGTACCAGTCTAGTGCTTGCATCCATTTATTGCTTGTATTGGTCTGATAGTAATTTCTCCATCCCGTGATTTTCAGATTTAGATTCTTTATTAGATCTTCTTCCTTTGCTACAAGTAGTTGTCTGCTGTTTACATTCACTTTCACCGTTGCTTTTATTTTCTTCATAGCTTTCTTGCATGGATACTGATACGTTTCTTGAAACGTTTTTCCATGCTCTGTTTCCGTAGTCATTCTTCTGTGATGCATTCCAAGGAAGTCAAATCCCTCTTTTCCATCCCACATACATACTACTTTCGTTTTTACTGGATGTAACTTTAATTCCAGTTTTCCCATGATGTACTGTAACAGCGACAATGCATGATTTGCTCTTTTCTTGTTTTTACAGATGATAACAGTATCATCTGCGTACCTTACGAGTTTTCCATGGGTAAGTCCATACTTTTCCCGTAGTCTGTCTAGTGTATTTAGATAGATATTCGCCAGCAGTGGCGAAATAACCGAACCCTGGATAGTCCCACAGCTCGACTTCCCTTTGCTCTCTTTCGAGACCTTTTTTAACGATACGGCAGAATTCACTTAATGTTACGGTCTGCGTGATTGCTCGCTCCTCTTAATGAGGCTACTTTACCCACTCGCTTAGCACCCTGCATTACTGCAACGCACCGAGTTTGGCTACACGGCTCACTGGCGATTACCGTGACCGGACTTACACCGGCTAGTGTGATCCAGCTTTGCTGGACACACGAACTAAAATAATGCCAATTCCAATGGCCATCTTTCTTCGCCAGATAGTAAATCTTTTCATATTTATTTCTTTACTTTGACAGATTAACTCCTGTATTTTTTCTTGAAATTCCAAAGAAAATTCATGGTTAATTTGTACATCAGTTGGCAATGAATGAATATCATACTGATTTGCTTTGATTACTGCATCCTTTAACATCTTTTTGGTTAAATGTCTTAGCATTAAGAACATCCTCCGTTCGTATATTTTTAAGAACCATTTTTTTAGCTCGTTCCAGTCTTTTTCGTACATTTGCTTCGCTGATATCTAACATATCAGCAATTTCCTTGTTAGAAAATCTCTGAACATATTTTAAAGTCAAAGGACCTCTGTATAACTCAGGTAATTCCAGTACGGCTTTCATCACTTCTTCGGCATTCTCATCATATGTTAATAATTTATTTTCCTCAGTATACATACATTCGTCCAATGGAAGCATTGGATGATTTTTCTGGCGGTTATACATATTGATACAATTGTTCCTAGTAATAATAACAAGTAAACTGCATGTTTTATGGCAATCTACTTCATTTATTTTTTCTAAATTCTCAAGAACTTTAAGAAATGTATTATGTACCGCATCCTCAGCAAGATAATCATCTTTCAGAATCTTATTGGCAACGAAAAAAAGGAGTTTACGATATGTTTCATACAAACGCTCAAACTTATCCTCATCCTCTGGTGTTTCTATTATTGCTAAATAGATTGGCAGCATCTGATCACTCCTTTCTAAACCTTAATCAGTCTTCTTTGCTCGCAGCTTCTAAAGTTAATTTCTACATTATTATAAATATTATAACAAAAAATAGCAGAAAATGGTACCTTAATAAGCTCAATACTTAAGCAAAATTCACCAAATTAATATTTTTTTAATAAGTTTTATGAAGCCTTAAAGAATTCTTAAATATCTTCAAATTCTTTACAAAAACTTAAGCGAATTTTTGTCACAAAAACCTTCCTTAATTTGTATTAATGGATAAAGGCGAAATAAAGGGAGGTGAATCCAATGATTTAGTTATTTATAAATCAGTAGTTTATACAAATTTCTTTTATTTGTATCTGTTGAACTGATTTTAGGTGTGACTACTTTTACATGCTAATTCAAAAATGAATAGCAAAATTTTCATGAAGGCTTTTAAAGCACAAAGGAAGGGAGTATTATTATGAAAAAATTAATAAGTGTTTCACTCAGTTTTATTATGTTTTGCTTACTGATTACAACTGTTCCCACTAGAGCATTAGCGGTAACTTCCGATGAAAAGGACAATATTGAAGAATTGCTTGGTATCGCCGGTAGGGAGTATAATACGGAAGCTCAACCATATGCACAAGAACAACAAGAACGTAATGATATAAATGCCATTTTTGTTTCCAATAATCATGTAATCTTAGAACATAATGGATCATCTGAGTTCGTTGATGTAATCGCTCAACTGAAAAACGGTAAATACATCAATCTTACTAATGATGCAGAATGGTCAAGTGATAATGATGATGTCGTATTTGCTAATGCAGGAAGAATTCTAGCAAATGCACCTGGTGAAACTAACGTTACCGTAGAATATAACAACTATAAAGATGTCATTAATGTATCTGTATTAGGTAGTTTAGATATAGAATATGAAATTGACAGACTTGATGCAGAACATCCGGATTATCCTAACAATAGCTTATCTTCTTCAGATAGAACAAATGCAATCAATATTGCAAAAGGAATGGTGAATCTTGAATGGACACCAACAAAAAATATCAGGGGATGGAGAAATAAAACAACATTTAAGGCGAAAACTAAATATACAGGCATTCCTTATTCTCAAACAGAGTATCAAAAAGATAAAGATGGCTTTAATAAAGCATTAAAAGCTAAAGATTTCTATGAAAACTATACCCGCTTTGATATTATTATGCCGAAGTATGGAAGCGATTGTTCCGGATTTTTAAGTTTTGCGTGGGGACTTTCTAGAAAAAACACTTCTCATTTTGTAGATGGAATAAAAGATGGTACATATGCTAAAGTAGGAAGTTATAATGCCGATAATCCATCCACATCAAATTTGAAAACAGCATATAAAAAATTGCAGAAAGGAGATGCAGTTGTAAAATCTGGGCATACATTCCTTATTGCCTCAAATGATATTGACAATTCTAAGATTTATGCTTATGAGCAAACGCCGTATAATGCACAGTATACTACATGGACATATGAAAAGATGGCAAATGACAGTTATATGCCTTTTACCAAAAAGTAAGATTTAATTCATATTTTTCTAAGAGGTTCATGTATAAAAAGTGAACCTCTTAGGCTAACATTAAAAATTTTTGGAGGAAATTTAATGTCTTTGACAAATAAAATTAAGCAAAACAAAGTTTTACTAATAATTATTCCGGCTGTACTAATAATTGCAGCCATTCTTCTAATTTTATTGCTTCCCAATGAGAAAAGTTATACATTTAAGACGGATGAAACCTATTTTACAGTTAAATTTCCTAGTGAGTGGAAAGTAGTTGAAGAGCCCCGTCAACCAGGCAGTTCAGAATTTGAACCCAGTCCGGATGAGGGTATTAAGCTATTGCTTGACGGAAATGAAGATAATTGTATTAGTATTTATTCGCAATATGGTACTATAACTCATCCTCAAATTAACTTTGATGAAGAAGATTTCTCTACGAATAAAGGCATTAAAGGCATTCTTTATAAAGATAAAGAATGTCTTGGGAACTGGTTTCTTGTCTTGGATCAGGATATTACACCGAATTTTTACGGGGCAGTTGTAAATTTCGAAGATGAGGAATTGCTAAACAAAAATCAAAAGCAGATTATGAATATACTTAAGAGCATAGATATTAAGAAATCCCAATCAAAATAACCTTAAGGAAGTTAGAGCGTGACAGCCTCAAACGACTATCACGCTCAATAATTTTATAGGACAAAAAGCTTTTTCCATTTAACTTTCATGTTCCGTTCAATTTTAACAATTTTCTGTAATGTTTACACTGGGAAACTGAAAGAGCATATCGAATCCCTCTTTATACTCTTCACTAACTTCTATCTTTATTTTTAAGGTCTCTCCTATCGCTTTTAATCATCATTCATTCCCTCACTTGACATTAGACGGTAACCTTCACCTCTAATTGTAACAATCCTCTGATTCAGATACAGATTGCCAAGAGTCTTCTTAAGCCTGGTCATATTTACCTGAAGGGCATTTTCATCGATATATTCGGTAGTTCCCCATAAAGTCTGGAAAAGCATCTCTTTTGTAACCACTTCACCGGAATGAGACAATAGAAGTTCCATAATTTTTCCCTGATTTTCTGGAAGCACCACAGACTGGTCACCTGCATACATGGTATAGGTTAATCGGTCCAGCCTGATTCCCGGTATTTCAATAAAGTGATCCCGCCCCTCATACCTGCGCAATAAATTAGAAACTCTGGCCAATAACCTGTCTTTATGGCAGGGTTTTGTCAGGTATTCATCTGCCCCTAAATTCAGGGCATGAAGTTCATCTCTTAATTGATCCCTACTTGTAAGAACCAATAAGGGAACCGAACTTTTCTGTCTGATTCTTTTGCAGATTTCAAAGCCGGTTATCCCCGGCAGATTTATATCCAGCAAAACCAGATCGGGAGATTCCTTGAGAATATCATCTGTTGTATGGAGAAAGCAGGTAATACAGTAAATATCATATTTTTCTTTTCTTAAAATGGACGCTAATTCCTCCCTCATAAATGTATCATCTTCTACAATGACTATCTTTTTCAGAGAAATCCCCTCCTTCTATGTCTTCCCACAGTCCAAGGTTGTCTAGGTTACTTTTTAATGAAAGTAATAAAAAATAAAATATAATAATAGATTTCGCATTTTTATTTTAATATGAATTGAATTATCGCTAAAGTCCATAAATGGATTGGATAAAACACATAAAATAAGTACTTATTAAACTTGTTATTCGGTCCCCTTTCTCCATTATATAACATTATAAATGGAATCACAGTTATGAGCAGGAAATCCGAATTATACATTAGCATTTCTATTGTCATCTTTAAAGTATCATATTGTGCATAGGATGTTAAAAACAGTAATACAGACAATAGTGAGTATCCTATAGTCCTTTTTGGGGTATTTTCTTTAAAGAAATAAGTTATTAATATAAATGGTATTAAATTTATACCACCTTCTGTAAATAAACTCAGCGGTATAATTGCAATTGCCAGGAATATTAATCCCAGCATTTATCTCCGCTCCGGTTGTCCATCAGTTCCAGCAAATTCCTGTCACTTAATTTCATAACAGCAAACATATAAATTAATTCTACCACACAAAGGACTGCAATCATAGCCCTGCAATTCTTAATAATATTAAAAAGAAATTGGAAAAATTTTAAAAAATAACTTGCTATATATTTTAAATCATTATAGGATGATTTCAGACATCGATGTACTAAAAAGGAAAGGAAAATAAATATTGAATATAGAAATAGAACAAATCCCCTACTGCAGAATTGCATATATAAGGCAAATTGGCCCTTATGGTCAGAATAATGTACGAACAATGGAAAAATTAAAAACATGGGCCAAGTCTGACCACTTACTTGACGAACAATCTATTATACTGGGAATTGCGCATGATAATCCTGAATTGGCAGCGCCCCAAAATTGTCGTTATGACACATGTTTGGTTATTACTGAAGATTATTGTATTAATGAGAATTATATTAGTGAAGGCAGTATACCTGGTGGAAAATATGCTGTTTTTAAAATAGAGCATACTGCTGAAGCAGTTCAGGAAGCATGGCTCACAATTTTCCCGGAATTATTCAGGCAAGGCTGTCAAATGGATGAGACAAGACCTATATTAGAAAGATATCAGACTAAATTGCTTAAAGATCATTATTGTGAAATTTGTGTTCCAATTCATTAGGTTTGTGTTTTATAGAAGATTAATTTATAACGAAACAGCCTAATCACCTAAAATAATTTATTTTGATTTGTAAAGATAAGACATGGTGATTGAAACACCGCACAGAATATCTAGCTTTAGCAAAGTATGTGTTCTGTGCGGTAAGTAAAAATGTAAATAGTAAAGCAGATATTAGCAATCCGTTCACAGAAAAAGGAATTTCCTAATGAGATTAAAAAAGGAATCTCCAAGTCTCACCATTTAAATAAGAATAGCTGCTATAATAATCCCATTTCTTAAATTGCTTTATCCAAAAAAATTTTACCGTCTAAATGTTCAATTTCATGACAAAAGCATTTTGCCATTTCATCTTCTCCAACAATCAGGATTTCTTCACCTTTTTCATTTAGCGCCTGGACGGTTACCTTTTGAGGTCGAATGGTTTTTACAAAACGGTTCGGGAAACTCAAACAGCCTTCCATACACTCTTGAACTCCGCTATAGCCTACAATTTTAGGATTAATCAGCTTCAAAAAATAGCCACAATAGTCTATAACTACCAACCGCTTTAATATTCCCACCTGGTTAGCTGCTAAAGCTGCTCCGTTCTCTGTATAGTGTAGCGTATCCATCATGTCATCAAGGATTTGCCGTATTTTATCATCAACTTCCTGGACTTCTTTGCATTTTTTTCGTAGTATAGCATCATCATTATATCTTAATTGTCTAATAGCCATTGACTGTCCCTCCTGCTGCTTTCAGCTCTTGACTTACGGGTGCTTTCTTCAAATATAAAAATTTCTTCAATAGAACATTCAAATACATTCGATATATCATAGGCAAGCCAGATGGAAGGTTCAAATTTCTCGGTTTCTATTGCATAAATAGCTTGCCTTGAGGTTCCCACCAGCTCTCCTAATTGTTCCTGGGTCAATCCCATACGTTCCCGGAATTCTCTGATTCTATTTTTTATTTACCCATACCCTTTCTGTGATATATACCTTACATGAAGTTTAAATGAATCTATGTAAGGTAAACATTACAATTAGTATAAATGTATTTATGTGTTAAGTCAACATTACATTATGGATAAATGTATTTATGTGTAAGTCAATATCGTATTCGTATAAATGTATTTATGCAGTAAGTCAGCATCGCATTCGCATATTTGTATTTATGTGTAAATCAGCATTACATTACTATCTATATAAAATCAATCTTGCTATTTTAAAAAAAATGTGGCAGGTATTATAATCAAAATTTCAGATTTAGAAACAGAACCTGTTGACCTTATCTCGTAAGAAGTGTAATAATAGGAATACTATCTTACTTCAATCTTAATCATCCGGCGAATCTATATAGGATTTCAAAATAAGGAGGAAAAGTTATAATGTTATCCGTGCAAATTGCATCAAATATTGTTCGGGAAGTAAATTCCGTTATTCCCTTGAAAATTAATATTATGAATGAAAAAGGTATTATTATTGCCAGCTCAGACCCATTACGGGTAGGCAGCTTTCACGAAGGTGCTCTTCGTATCATAGAAAATCAGATTGATGAGATTGCAGTTCATTATGACGGAGAATTTAACGGAGCTTTACAGGGAATTAACTATCCTCTTAAGCTGCAGGGCTATATTATAGGAGTTCTGGGGATTACGGGCAAATACGAAGAAATCGTAAACAGTGCACTGATCATTAAGCGTATGACTGAACTTATCCTTGAGAATACCTACTCCGTAGAGCAAAAACAGCTTCAGGAAAATGTATGTAACCGCTATCTTTCCGAATGGCTGAATGGAGAAGCTAAAAATATTACTACCGATTTTGTAAAACGTGGTAAGGCTCTGGGACTTGATATTACAATTCCCCGCCGTATTTTGGTCTGCAGCTTTTATATTCCTAACAGTAGTCAGAACCTGCAAACTATGCAGGTTATTGAACAGGCTGAGAAATATTTGAAGAAAAGTGTATCGGATCTGGATCCATTGAACCTTTATTACAAGGCAGGTTCCACCCTTGTATGTGCAGTTACTGCAATCTCTGATGCAAGTGCAGAAGCCTTAGCAAAGGAACTAAAAAAACAGGCAGAAGAAAAATTCCCTGTATATCTGGCAATCGGAATTGATAGTAAAGTAGATAATTTTGAATTTGCACAGACTGCCTTAATTCGGGCAGAAAAAGCAAATAAGGCCTGTATGCGGACACATAAACGTGATATTCGGTTTTATGATGATCTGAATATGGAGGTTTTTACGGATGAAATCAGTGAACTGTCAAAGCAGGAGTTTATACATCGAATCTTTAAAGGTTTTTCAAATGAGGAGATTCGGCATTCCATGATATTGCTGGAAACCTTTTATGACTTAGAAGGTTCTATTAATAAAGCATCCGAACGTTTATTTATTCATAAAAATACCCTGCAGAATAAACTAAAACGCATAGCAGAACGAACAGGCTATGATCCCAGATCAATACGCCATTCCTCATTATTTTATATTGCTATTTATTTTTATAGAGATATTTATGATAGTATGCAGAACTTATAACCAAATAACTCTTTTTAGAACTATTGGTGTTTTAAATCTAATCACTATTTTATTAATCACTTTATTATGGTATGTATAACATTGTTGTGCAATAATAATTGTCCCCTGTAATATTGTTATTCCACGATATATAGGGTAGAATAACCATATAGTACTTTTGGTGGTTTACATTGGGTTATCCAATAATAATGAAGGAGGATTTTGTTATGTCAGGTGTTCCATTAATTATTGCTTTTGTAATTGTTATTATTCTTATGATTGTTGCAATTTCAAAGCTAAAGATTCATCCATTTATCTCGATTATGACCATTTCTCTGCTTTTCGCCATGATTGCGGGAATCCCACTTACTGAAATTCCCGGAGTCATCGGTACGGGATTTAGTAATACCTTTAAGAGTATTGGTATCGTAATCATATTAGGTGCATTGATTGGTACCTTATTAGAAAAGACAGGAGCTGCTCTTAAGATGGCAGACAGTGTTGTACGCTTGGTAGGCAAGAAGAATCCGGAACTTGCAATGCTTATTATGGGTTGGATTGTATCTATTCCGGTATTTTGTGACAGTGGATTTGTAATTCTTAATCCTATTCGTAAAGCTCTTGTAAAACGTACTATGAAGTCTTCCGTAGCATGTACCGTGACACTTTCGATGGGTCTGTATATTGCTCACTGTTTTATTCCTCCTACACCTGGCCCCATTGCTGCTGCTAATACATTATATGAGGGTCTTGGTCAGGAAACTAATTTATTACTTGTTATGGGCTTTGGTGCTATCTGTTCCATATTACCTCTTATTGTAAGTTATTTCTTTGCAATTAATATCGGTAAGAAAGTAAAAGCACATGATGAAGCCGGTGCAGGTGGAAACGAAGTTGTTCAGACTTATGAAGAACTTGTTGCAAGTTATGGCAAACTTCCAAATGCATTTCTTTCCTTTGCACCAATCATTGCTCCAATTATACTTATGGGACTATCTTCTGCCCTTACAATGGCTGGTAAGTCCGTAGCAATTATAACATTCCTGGGAACTCCAATTATTGCGATAGCAGTTGGTGTTGTTTTCGGACTGATTCTGTTGGCAAGCCAGCAGAAGACAAAAGAGTTTTATGAAATCACCAATGAAACATTGAAAGTTACCGGACCTATTTTATTTATCACCGCTGCAGGTGGGGTTCTTGGTAATGTAATTGCCTCTACTTCCATGGTTGATTTCATAAAGGAGAATTCCACTGCATTATCCGCACTTGGTTTGTTGTTCCCATTTTTATTATCCGCAATATTAAAGACAGCACAAGGCTCTTCTACTGTAGCACTGACAACAACAGCAGGCATAATTGCTCCAATGCTTAACACTATAGGCCTTGGCACCTCTACACTTGCTGCCTTAACCGTTATTGCAATCGGTGCCGGAGCTATGACTGTTTCCCATGCAAACGACAGCTATTTCTGGGTAGTAACCAACTTTGGAGAAATGGATGTAGAAGACGGATATAAAACTCAGACACTGGGTACCCTCCTGGTAGGCATTTCTGCAATTATTAATGTATATATTGTCTATTTCTTAGTACGATAATAAATACATCTTTACTTTTACAGGGAGCTGTTGCAGAAGGAACGTTTTGCAGCAGCCCCTTCTTTAAAAGCTTCATAGGAAAGGAGCCGTATACTTGAATCTTAGAAATGATGCACAGCTGATTATTGACGCAGCAATTACTGCAGCGCTTCCGGATAATGCAGTTAATAAAGCATTGGAAGGTGAAAACTTTTCTGGCGGAAAACTTCTGCTTGTTGCAATTGGCAAAGCCGCCTGGACTATGGCGGAAGCTGCCTGCAACATACTAACTGACCAGATTAATGATGGCGTTGTAATTACTAAATATGACCACACTAAAGGAGAATTGCCTCATGTTCAGATCTATGAAGCAGGGCATCCGGTTCCAGATGCAAATTCTATCTTAGCTACCGAACAGGCAATTCGTCTTGTAACAGGACTTTCTTCCAATGACACAGTGTTATTGCTTATCTCCGGTGGTGGATCAGCACTCTTTGAAAAACCTCTTATTCCTCTGGAAATGCTGGAGGATTTAACAAAACAACTTCTTGCAAGTGGTGCTGATATTGTAGAAATAAATACGATTCGAAAACGTTTATCCACTGTAAAGGGCGGAAAGTTTGCAAAGTTATGTGAACCTGCACATGTGTTTTCAATTGTTTTATCGGATATTATTGGGGATCCTCTGGATATGATTGCTTCCGGACCTGCTTATCCGGATAACTCCACATGCGATCAGGCGCGTGAGATCATAGCCAAATACGGATTAGTACTGCCAAATAGAAGAATTGATGGATATAGAAACACCCCATCAGCTTACTAATGTAACCACTAAAATTACCGGCAGTGTCACTCAACTTTGTGAAGCGGCCAAAACAAAATGCATAGAACTAGGTTATGAACCCATTGTGCTTACAAGCAGTCTCTCCTGCGAAGCACGGGAAGCGGGAAGTTTCCTGTCTTCCATTGCAAAGTACTATAGTAATACCAAGAAATCTCTTGCCTTTATAGCAGGCGGTGAAACTGTGGTACATGTAAAAGGTAATGGACTTGGAGGCAGAAATCAGGAACTGGCTCTTGCCTCTGCTATAGGTATCGCCGATTTAAAAGATGTTGCGATTTTTTCTGTTGGGTCAGATGGAACTGACGGACCAACGGATGCTGCCGGCGGTTATGTAGACAGCAATACACAAAATGTCCTTGCAGGCAAAAGCATTAATATCTATAATGTTCTTGAAAATAACGATGCATATCACGGACTTCAGGCATGTGATGGACTTATTAAAACCGGCCCCACTGGTACTAATGTAAATGACTTGTCTGTTCTATTGATAAAAAGATAAATATAATGGTTTTATAAGTGTTGATATAGACTTAGAGATAAGTTTTATATTAGCACTTATTTTTTATAATAAGGCAAATAAATAGTCTTGCATATAATCCTTGGGAACAGAAATATATACGTGAAAAAATTAAACGTCACTTGAAACAGATAAAACTGCTTTTTAAAACCCATTCTTTCATTTATTCCATCATTTCTATTAAAATCTATTCTGAATATCTTACCTCTATTTTGTTCTTATCTTTTCCCATCATTTAATACAAAGTTCAATACTTACATTTAATTTAAAGTTCAATACTTACTTAACATTATACGAATATGAAGATATAATATCCTTATAGTTAAGAGCTGAATATCTTTCCTGATATATTTCTACTATATTTTAATATATGTTAGATTAAGATATTTACTGTAAACTGGGTACTTCCTCTGTTATTTTTATGAACCCTGTACAGTAATTTGGAACCTTCAATTAATCATACCCAAAATAATCTTTTGAGAAAATCTTGAGATTTATTTGATAAAATATAAGAAACCTTATGAAAGGAGGCCAACCTGCGTGAATAATAAAATCCTGCTGGTTGACGATGAAAAGGGCATTGTCACCATGTTGAAGAATTATTTTGAAATGTCCGGATATCAGGTCTGTACTGCATATGATGGAAAAGCAGCTCTGGAAAAGATGGCCTGTCAGCCGGATATTATTTTGCTTGACATAAATATGCCGGATATGGATGGTCTTACCCTATGCCAGCATATTCGTGAACATATGTCATGTCCTATTTTATTTCTGACTGCCCGAATAGAAACAAAGGATAAAATTAAAGGGTTCGGTGTGGGCGCTGATGACTATATTGTAAAACCATTTGACCTTGATGAATTGGGAGCAAGAGTATCCGCACATCTTCGGCGGGAAAACAGAAAACAGGAACAATCTGTCCTGCGATTTTTCGGAGAAATGGCTATTGATTATTCTAAACATGAAATTACCCTTCATCAATTACCTGTTGTACTTTCCAAAAAAGAATTTGATATTGTGGAGCTCCTTTCCATAAACACCGGACAAGTGTTTGACCGGGAACGGATTTATGATGTGGTATGGGGCTTGGAAAGTGACGGCAGCAGTGATACGATTATGGAACATATCCGCAAAATACGCGGAAAATTTGCAGTCCTGTCAAAGCATAACTACATAGAAACAGTATGGGGGGTGGGATATAAATGGAACGGATAAAGAATATGAGCCTGAAAAAATCCTTTTTTACTATCACCATACTATTCCTGTCAGCCGCTGCTGTTCTTAGCATTATTTCGATCATTGGCTGCATAATTTTACGTAATCATTTTTTTACACCTGAACAATTCACTTTGGATTTAGGCACTCTACGGGCTGATATAATGACACATTATACCCCGTTAAAGAAGGACTGGCTTGTTCAGTCACTGGATGTATTGCAGGTGGTTCTGCCCATATTTTTTATTATCCTGTCCCTCTTTCTGGCTGACATGGTCTTTTACCGGATGAAACTAAAACAGCCGTTGGCTGTTCTTCAAAAAGGTGCAGAACGAATACAGGGGCAAGATTTGGACTTTACAATCCCAAAATATGCAGAGGATGAACTTGGTACACTTTGTACTGCCTTTGAAACCATGAGAAAAGAGCTGCTTAAAAACAATCAGAAACTTTGGCTGCAAATGGAGGAACGGAAACGGTTGAACGCTGCCTTTTCCCACGATTTGCGAAATCCTGTCACTGTTTTAAAAGGTTCCGCTAAAATATTGCAAAAAGGATTTGATCAGGGCTCCTTAACTGCTGAAAGCGCTAGAGATACCATTGCATTGATTACCCAATATACTGAACGTATTGAAGCCTATGTGGAGGCTATGACAAGGGCACAAAAATTAGAGGAATTAAAATGTAATCCACAGCCTGCTAATTGGTCAATATTATGTAATAATCTGAAAAACAGTTTATCCATATTAAGTGCAGATACAGGGAAAGAACTTGAGTTCTCCTGTCAAGAGGGCAAGGACAAACCGATACTTGAGTTTTACTGCAAAGAGGACAAGGACAAACCAACACCTGAGTTCTCTTGCAAAGAGGGCAAGGACGAACCGCTAACTGAGTTTTACTGCAAAGAGGACAAGGACAAACCAACACCTGAGTTCTCCTGCAAAGAGGACAAGAACAAACCAACACCTGAGTTCTCCTGCCAGAAAGGCGAAAACAAACAACTATGGATTGATCAGTCCATCCTCCAAAATACAGCAGAAAACCTGATTAGTAACGGACTCCGTTATGCAAAAAAGATCGTATCCGTTGATTTTTCTTATGAACAGGACCGGATATTGCTGGAAGTTTCCGATGACGGTCCTGGCTTTCCCCCTGTTATTCTGCAGAAAGGGGCGACTCCCTTCCTGCGCCACGGTGATACCGCCCAACAGAAGCATTTCGGTATGGGACTTTATATTTGCCGGCTGTTGTGTGAAAAACACGGTGGAAACCTGACATTAGAGAATACACCGGATGGTGCAAAAATAATTGCTACATTTTATATTATGGAACCTTGAGAGATTTTTGAGATTTCTGATTTACACTCTTCTTAAAATAAAAAGGAGAGTGTTTTTTATGAATATTAAAGCAAAGGAACTTTCAAAAATTTATGGCAGCGGAGATAACCAGGTTATTGCATTGGATAAAGCTAATCTGGAAATTGCTGCAAATGACTTTATTTCTATTATGGGGCCTTCCGGCAGTGGAAAAAGTACTCTGCTCCACCTTTTATCCGGCCTTGATAAACCAACCTCCGGGAATCTTATCTACGACGGCAGGGACATTTACCGCTTCACCGACCGGGAGCTTTCTGCTTTTCGGCGACAGCGCATTGGTTTTATCTTTCAGCAATTCAATCTGCTGCCTGTGCTTACTGCAAAGGAAAACATCATTATGCCCTTGCTCCTTGACAAAAAGCAGCCGGATGAAAGGTATTTGAAACAGCTTACTGATCTCCTTGGAATCAGCAGCAGACTATCCCATTTACCACATGAATTATCAGGGGGACAGCAACAGCGTGTCGCCATTGCACGAGCCTTGATTGCACAACCGGATATTATCTTTGCCGACGAGCCCACAGGAAATCTTGACAGCAAAAGCGGCGGTGAAGTAGTAGAGATACTAAAAGATATTCGGATCAAAATGGGAAAAACACTTGTAGTCATCACCCACGACAACAATATTGCCGGAATGGCAGAACGTCAATTTGTCATTGTGGACGGAATTCTTAGGGAGGTGGCTGCAAAATGAAATCCTACCGTACCCTTGCACCGAAAGAACTATGGAAACAAAGAGTAACTTCTGTTCTAATTTTAATTGCTATCACTCTTTCCACTATGATGACCACTGTAATCGGACAGTCTATCGGCATTCTGGATGCTATGCGTGGACAACAGGCAGCTTATCTGAATGGTAACCGTTACGCGACTTTACATCAACTTACCAATGAACAGGTGGATATGCTGTCAAGTGACCGCCGCCTTTCTTATGTAGGAAAAATAATTGCAATGGGAGCCTCCGATATTCCAGACAGTACAATTTCCCTCCAGCTTCGGGAATACGAAGGGGACTCACTTACAGCTTATGAGAGTATCTCCCAGCTTGAAAGGGGACGTTTGCCTGAAAATGCCGGAGAAATTGCCTTACCACAGGATGTTTTGTCTTTGCTTCATTTTAAAGGGAATCTGGGAGATACTATCTCACTTCCCGTACACATTTCATTAATACGTGATGCTGATGTCTCCTATGAATATTCGTATGATTTTGTATTGACTGGGGTTTTAAAGGCAAATTATGTAGGCTATGTCTCAGGTACTGTAAGCAGTATTGTAGGGGCAGGCTCCGCTAAAGAATTGCTTCCGGAAAAATATCAGCTTTATTCCGTAGATATCCGCACCACTGAAAAACGAAACTTTCAAAAAACCATTGATAATTTAGTACAGATATACTCCATACCCGATTATTGTGTTCAATATAACGATGTACTGCTTTCTGCAATAAGGATTAATTATAGGGCTGAAAAAGACGCAAATACTGCTGACAGCTTTTCCTTTCTGTTGGTCACAGGCCTGTTAATTGGCTCTCTCGTTCTATTGGCCGCAGGACTTGTAATCTATAATATTCTAAAAATCGCCGTTACCAAACGGATGAAAGAATATGAAACACTGCGGGCAATGGGAGCAGAAGGCGGTAAGCTATACATAATTGTTTCTTTACAGCTTGCCATACTATGTGGCATTGGAATCCCTTTAGGTGCACTTCTTGGCATTTTGTCAGCTAAGGGCATAACTACGGCAGCAGCCGGCTTATTTTCTCCTGAAATCTTTCTGGCAGGTACACAAAGTGAGGTAACAGCATTAATAGCTGAGAATACAGGCGGTAAATTATTTCCACTTATGATAAGCGGTACCATCTCTCTATTCTTCGCTTTTATTGCCGCTTTGCCTGCTGCCCGTTATGCCGCCAGAGTGTCTCCTACTATCGCTATGTCCGGACAACCGGGTAACATAAAGCGGAGAAACCGTAAAACAGGCCCTATCCGCAGTTTTGAAGCATTTTATGCCCGCATGAACATGAAACGTAACAGAGGCAGAACGGTCATTACAATTCTATCCCTGGTTATGAGCATTACTGTCTTCGTGGCATTACAGAGTTTTTCCGGACTCCTGGACACTTCTGCCGGCATTCGGCAAATGCACCTGGGTGATTACTCTATCACAAACCAAACAGCAGGTTTCTCACCCAAGATCCTGGCGAATCTGAGTTCCGCTACCGGTATCAGCTCAGTATCTAGCTTAAAGTATAGCCTGTATGTACCGGATAGTGCCGGAAATATCCCGGCTATTGAAACATCTATTTCCCTGCAGCCTGGGGAAACTCTTCATATTGTGGGAATAGATGAACAAAGAATACAATCACAAATACCGCAACTTTCCCAAGAGGAGCTTCAGTCAATGAAAGATGGCAGAGCCTGCTTAATCAAAAACCCTATAGCAATGGCTTACGGAGATACCCCCATCATAAATACGGTAATCAAAGCCGGGGAAACTATTTCCGTAAATGGAAAATCTCTTAAGGTTGCTGGAGAACTTAATGATCCATTTACACTGGAAAATGAAGGCTTTACAAACGGTGTTCAGATCCTTGTCTATGATACAGTGTATGATCAACTTACAGGGCAAAGTAACTATACGGAAATTTATCTTACTCTTTCTGAGGATGCTAATCGGGAATCGGTGGAACAGGTCATTCAGTCAACCTGCGACCAAACAGGCGGTACATGGCTTTCCTACGAAAACACCGACCAGCAGCTTCGTGAGAGCTACGAGAGAATCCGGCTGCTTGCATGGGGACTTATTTTATTCATTGGATTAATTGGTATCCTGAATATTATTAATACGGTCTACACCAATATCCATACCCGGGTGAACGAAATCGGTATCCAGCGAGCTATCGGTATGAGCACCGAAAGCCTTTATAAAACCTTCTTATGGGAAGGAACGTATTATGGTGTTATTGCTGCCCTAATCGGCAGTGTGGCGGGATATGGCTGCACCATCTTTGTAAACGCAGCAGCTACAGATACTGTGCAGCTTGTGACCGTTCCTATCTTATCCATAATAGAAGCAACTGCATTCTCAATAGGTGCATGTTTGATTGCAACCTGTATTCCACTGAAAAAGATTGCAAAGATGAACATTGTGGAGTCAATAGAAGCCGTTGAATAATTAATTTTATGGAAATCCTCTCATTTGGCTATACCACAAAATCATAACGCGGCTTCAATTAAAGCTAAAGGGCCTGGTTCCTCTTGATTACAGGAGCCAGACCCTTGCCGCATAATTTCCTTTTTTATCTGTCTACTTGACAGAGGGCGATTCAAAACTTAAAACCTCCTTATCTATTTCCGGTTATTATACTAGCCATTCCTCCCAATTATTCATTAACTTTTGAAGCTCATAATAATTTAATATGATGCCCATCTGCCCTTTCCCATGTATCCATGTCTATTAATGTAAAATTATTTTCCATAGTCACTCCTTGAGCAGGCATAGCCGGTCGAATTTTTTCAAAAACCTCATTTTTTCAATTGCTTTTATTGCTTTCCATCGAACCTCACTGACTGCAAATTCCTTTGAATACTTTTCTGTATTATCAAACCAGGTCCAGGTAATAGGCCATACATTTTTTTCAGGTTTTGTCTCAATAAGGTATTCCAGTTCAACATCAACCATATCCTTATTAGCAGCATAATATATACTTTCGGGGCTCAGTATATAATCAGACGGTCTATAACCATAATACTTCCATTTACTCACATCATGTTCTATGCCTTTTGTGACAAGTACACTAATCCTTTTTGCCATCCCATCATAATCAAAGTCTTTTAATTTCAGTTCTTCTATCGTATCAACCAATGCAATATATCCGCTAACACCCATATCACCATGGTTATCCTCAGTCATCATCTTGTCAATTAATTTTCTCGCAAAAGTCATGGCAGTCTGATACACTTCAGATTGTGAATCTACATATCTAAGTATAAATGCAGACAATTCTGCTGTAATTCCAACGCTTTCTATTATATTAGCTTCTTCGTTATACCCCCACCAGGGTGCATGTGGAAAATCATCATTGGAAGGTATACTAAACATCCATCCATATTCCGTCATGTTATTTCCGGATGACAAGTATTTTATTATTCCCTGATAAATTTCATTACTTATATCAGAATATCCAATGCTTTTCAGTATATTAAGGGCAAAAAGCGTGGTGCTGGGAGTTGAATGGGGATTCCAGTTATCTGGTTCCAAGGCCTGTCCGAAACCACCATCTTCGTTCTGATACAATGCAAGTATATTAAGAACATCATTCTGGGAACCGTCCTTAAAAAAGTATTTCCACAAACATATTTCTAGCTGCCTTCCATTCTGCATAATCCATTTTTCTATACCCATGTAAGTTTCCAAATTCATTTTCATCATGATTTTTGTCCCCCTAAATAAATTTTTTATCCATTACATTACTCTAATATTTTTGTGCAAGATGAAAACCATACTTTTACTTTCATGAAACAGCCAATACCATCCCATTTAGCTGTAATTCACTCTTTCTATTATTTACCTATTATACTACTTACTAATACCTCACTCAATAATAACTATATATGTTTGCTTATCCGTTACACAATCAGGGTTTAGTTTATCAGGGTTTAGTTTATAATGTATAAATCAATGATTCGTTTACATAACTTGTAATGATATTTAAACTCTAAATATATAAAAAATACAACCGAAAAACTAAAATAGCTTTCCAGTTGTATTTCAATTTAAGTTAATGTTTATTATTTACTATTTAAAAATAGCTTTTGAAATTGTTTCCGTGTCATTTCATAATCAACACTGGATTGCATTTCTCCTAATTGATTTTCCCAGGCATCTTTATTTACCCGTACTTTCGTAAACCCGATTTTTCCGTACACATGCTGGGCTTTTTCATTCTTTAAATTTGTATCCAGAAGGATTTTCTCAATTTTAACCTTTGAATTGATAGCATCATCTGTAAATAAAAATTCAATCAACATATTCAGTAGTTTCGTTCCTATCCCACAATTTTGATAAGAAACTTCACATATTTTAATTCCGATTTCCGCAAATCCACCACCAATTCCATAACTCATCTCTCCGGCCCTGATTCCATTTACTTCAATTATGCATCTTTGAGACAATCTTGTTTCATTTTCTTTAATCTGAGCGATGGTTTCCTCAATACTTTGATTTAAACCTTTTGGAAATCCCGCATGTGCCATAATAGTTCCATCGTTCCACCAATTCGTTAATACTTTTGCATCTTCTACTGTTGCACTTCTTATTGTTAAATTTTCTTTATGTATCTGCATATGTTTTCTCCTCTCTTCCCATACATTCTTAATCCACTGACCAAGTCAGAAGATTTCCAAGAGGGGTTTTAAATCCCAGATACTGATACATTTTAACATCCTTGTCGGAACAGCCAACCCATAATGAAGATATTTCCTGTTGCTTACACCACTCAAAAACATATCTCGTAAGCAGCATTGATATACCTTTCTTCCGAAACAAAGGTTCAATGAAAAAATCTTCAAATATGCCTCTGCACTTGCACTGAAATGTGGAAAATGTCATAGAGACGGAGCATATTCCTACAACTCTTGTTTTTCGCTTAGCAACAAAGAAATGAATTTCTTCTTGTTTTATGGCATGAATAAGTTGTTCCTGTTGTACTTCACTTAAGAATTCTTCTCCGATTTCTGCTTTATAACCATTCTGAAGATTACGAATCTGCCAGTAATTCTCCTTTTTCAGTTCTTCACAGAAAATCTTTTCTTCATCATTTTCCAGAATCAAATCATATAATATACTGCCATATTCATCAAATCCATTATACTGGAATCCTAGTGACTTCCAGAAATTTTGATTTAATTCATTTGATAAATTCAGCTCATAGTACCTTGCCTCTGTTTCTTCCTTTTGAAGCTGGTTAAAGCAAGCTTTTCCATAACCTTTCTTACGATACTCCGGATAAATACAAAAATCAATGATAAAACATTTCCCATCTTCGCTGCTGTATGTGCAATAAAAGCAAAAACCTATTTTTTTGCCTTCCCTTTCGAAGAAAATCATTTTTGCATTATCAATGTCCCTGTCACATAAAGCATTCATGTGATTTCGATATTCGTCTGAGAAGAAATATGCTTCCATTTCTTTCGTAATCGGACTTCCTATTGTACAGTTGGGAAAAACATCTCTTAAAAGATATTCTCCTTGCTTCATCCAATACTCTTCTCTTTTTGCTTCTCTAATACGTATTTGTTCACTCATTCAGTGACCTCCATAATAAAATTAGGAGGGTTTATTCTGCGTGAACCCTCCCTGCACGCTGGATTTTACTAATAATATTCTTCACCATGAAAACCATTCCTTTCATAAAATATTTATCATAACGCATACGCGGTATAACCCTAAATCAAATGTCTTTTTCCAAAACCATTTTCCCCCACTACTATGCAACTACCTTTTTTCCACAATCATTTTTCCCACTACTATGCAATTACCTTTTTTCCACAACAATAAGAGGAACCATCATTTCCTTTTCTGTCATTCCAGCATGTGCTCCAATAAACTGATTTGCCTCTTCTCTGGAATTAAAAATTGCCACATCACTGACTGCTACAGCCAGATAATCTCCTAAAAACTCTTCAAATCTGGGATGATTATTACCGGTACCAAACAAATTTTGTTTTAAGACTTCCTGTTTTGATAATAATATAAAATCTTTTTCAAAATGTTTTAAAAACGCATTGCAAAACTCTTTCTCTCTTCCTTCTTTCACATAGAAAGCTAAAGCTCTGGGTTCTATTGAGGGCAGCCATCTTAAAGTATCAACGATGTCCGGATAATCACCAATAAATACATTTTTCCCATCCATATGCCCATGGTCCGAAATAATAAATACTACCGTATCCTGAAGTTTGTTGCAAAGCTTTTCCACTTTTGAGTTAATTCGGTTCACCCATGTAATAGTTTCTTTACTCGTAACCCCTTTGGCGTGCATGGAAGAATCCGGCTCATTCCAATAAGTATAGAGGTAGTGACGCCCCTCCTCATTACATAACTTTTCAACGCTGTCTAGTATTTCTTCAAAACTTTCTATATGGTAAGTTCCAAATCGTGATATTGACTCCGCTCTGATATTCTTTTGCTCCTTAATTTTATCAATAACCGTTTTATAAGGAATATATCTGTTAGCAACCGGATAATCAGCCACAATTTTACCGTCATCATTGGTATTGATAAAAATATTCACATTATCTTTTACTTCAGGAAAATACAGACTCCATCCAAGCCAGGAGTGTTCTGAGGGCGCTAATCCACTCATTAAGGTTGTTGTTGCTGCAGTTGTTGTCGGAGGAAATACAGAGCATATTTCATTTAACATATGTTTTCTTAAAAAACTATTCTCCGGCAGTATCTCTTGAAGATTTCTGCTTCCCATTGCATCAAAAACCATAACCACTACATTTCCATATCCTTTTTTAAGAATTGAATCAACTATTCTTAGTGTGGGATGTTCATTTTTTATACCATAATACTTTTCAATTGAACTTATTAAACTCAATATACTATTTTCATAATTCAAATGCAGAAACATTTTCTCCTCCATGATGTTTGTATACAACTTTTATAAGTTGTTCTGCTCATAGCATTTCTAAACCTATTATATCTTATTAAGTCAGAATAACAAGCATAAATTACCAAAAACCAGCTTACGCTTATCTTTAATACGTATTCACTGTACAAAAAATAAGCTTAAACTGGTTAATCAAAATTATCCGAACATCAGTATTTCTTATGATATATTATCACAAATGTAAAATATACAATCGGCATAAAGAATATGGTAATTATTAGGAATTGTATAACTTTTATCTCTACCATATAACTTAAAATAAATACAAGAAATATATAGAAATAGCATATCCAAAATGATGTATGCCCTGCTTTTGAATTAATAAAAATATTTCTTTTTTCATTTTCCAATGCAATATTCTTTCTCAACTCTGGCTTCTTATAGGAATATTTGTATAGGGCAAGCATCACAATTCCTGTAGGAAGAAATCCTGCAGTTAATCCACTCATTAACTTTTGCTGATAATCAAAAACGAAACCAGTTATTCCTGCTAATATTCCTATGATAATAAAAACCGACGAAAAAAGGAAACCTTTTTTAATATACTTATCAACCTTATTCATAAACATCCTCCTCAAAAATAAATATTTCTTCGATTGACATGTTAAATACCTTTGCAATTTTGTATGCTAAAGAAATTGATGGATTGTACTAAAAAAATTGCTTATTTTAGAAATATAGAATCTTTCCTAAAATAAGCAATCTCATAGTCTTTATTATAATAACTTAAAAAATTATCCCAACAAATATCTTTTATTTATTATAAAAATTTATTCTTGTTAATTTCTTATTAAGTAGTCAAATGCACTAAGCGCCGCAGAAGCTCCTGAACCCATAGATATGATAATCTGTTTGTATGGACTATTGGTACAGTCTCCTGCTGCAAATACTCCCGGTATATTAGCAGCATTATGATCATCTATTAAAATTTCGCCGAAACGATTACGCTCTATACTATCTCCTAACCAATCTGTATTAGGTACCAGCCCGATTTGAACAAAGACACCCTGTAATTCAACGTGATATTCTTCCTTGGTATCGCGGTCAATATAAGTAATACCATTTACTTTATCCGTTCCGGTGATTTCCTTTGTTTGCACATTTTTGTGTACAGTTACATTTGGCAAAGAATATAGACGTTCCTGAAGTACTTTATCCGCTTTTAATTCCGGTAAAAATTCAAGAACTGTTACATGATTTACGATACCTGCTAAATCAATTGCAGCTTCAATTCCTGAGTTTCCTCCTCCTATTACTGCAACATGTTTTCCTTTAAAGAGAGGTCCATCACAATGAGGACAATAAGCCACTCCTTTATTCTTAAATTCTATTTCTCCCGGTACCCCTACATTACGCCAGCGGGCACCTGTAGCCAGAATAACGGTCTTGCTTTTTAGAACAGCTCCGTTTTCCAATTCGACTTCTACATATTCATCCTTACTTAATCCTTTTGCACGCTGTGAAGTCATAACATCCACATCGTAATCTCTTACATGTGCTTCTAAATTATCAGAAAGTTTCGGTCCTTCAATATACTTAACCCCTATTAGATTTTCAATACCTAAGGTATCTCTTACCTGTCCTCCGAATCTTTCCGCCAGGATACCGGTACGAATACCTTTTCTTGCCGCATAAACAGCTGCACTGCTGCCGGCAGGACCGCCTCCTATTACTAATACATCATATGGCGCTTTATCATAGAATTCAGATACATCTAAGGTACTTCCAAGTTTAGTAAGTATTTCTTCTACCGTCATCCTTCCGTCGCCAAAAGGTTCTCCATTTAAGTAGACAGAAGGCACTGCCATAATATTTTTACTCTCTACTTCTTCTTTGAACACCCCTCCATCAATCATGGTGTGTGTAATATCCGGGTTAAGAACACTCATTACATTAAGGGCCTGCACCACCTCAGGGCAATTATGACAGGTTAAACTTATATAAGTTTCAAAGTTATATTTACCCTTAATCCCTTTAATCTGTTCCATGATTTTATCATCCACTTTGGGTGCCCTGCCACTTACCTGCAGCAGTGCCAATACCAGAGATGTAAACTCATGGCCTAACGGGATACCTGCAAAGACTATTCCGGTTTCTTCACCTATACGATTGATGCTAAAACCCGGTGTTCTGGGCAAATCAGACTGTTCGATCTTAATTTGGGAGGACATGGCGGCTAGTTCATTAACTAGAGCCGCCATGTCATTTGAGGTTTTGTCTGATGAAACGCTTAGCTTTATCACAACCTCGTTCTCCATAAGTTTAAGATACTCAGCCAATTGTTGTTTTATATCAGCATCCAGTATCATAATTCACTCCTTATATTTTACCAACAAGATCCAAACTTGGTTTTAAAGTAGCAGAACCCTCTTTCCATTTTGCAGGGCACACTTCATTGGGATTATTTCTTACATATTGAGCTGCTTTTATCTTATTAATAAGAATACTTGCATCACGTCCAATATTTCCAGCATTGATTTCTGCAGATTGAATAACTCCATCCGGATCGATAATGAAAGTACCGCGGTCGGCAAGTCCATCTGCCTCTATTAATACATCAAAATTACGGGCTAATGTATGAGAGGGATCACCAATCATAATATAAGTTATCTTACCTATGGCTTCGGAAGTATCATGCCATGCCTTATGTGTAAAATGGGTATCTGTAGATACAGAATAAACTTCCGCACCTAATTGCTTAAGTTCTTCATAGTTATCTTGTAAGTCTTCCAGTTCTGTGGGGCACACAAAAGTGAAATCTGCAGGATAGAAGCAAACAATGCTCCATTTTCCTTTAAAATTCTCTTCTGTAACATCAATGAACTTTCCGTTGTGATAAGCCTGCGCTCTAAATGGTTGTACTTCTTTTCCGATTAATGACATAATCTTACCTCCTGAGATATTATTTATTATTTAAAATTAATAGAAACATGTTAATATTAATAACAATAATGATTACTGTTATTATTTATTTAAAGTTTACCTCATCGATAGCTATTTTGTCAAGTACTAAATCCATCTTTTTCTAAAAAGTTTTCTAAAGTTAATTTTAAGTCATTGAGGCCAGTTCTCTAGAGATGGTATTTCCCCAGAATATTCCTTTATGAGTCAGTCGATACTCTGCCCCCTCTTTTATAACATAATTTTCAGCAATGAGTTTTTGAAGCATTTCTTCATAAGCCTCCAAATCTTGATACAGCGCAGTATTTCTTGGCAAATATCCAGTTTGTAAATCTCCTTTGAATATTACATGCTCTTTATAGGCATTGTTCATTAACATACCTTTTCTTTCTTTAAAATGAACAATTGAGGTATAGTATTCTTCCAGATTAATGGGATTCATAATGCCAAGACCGTATATACTTCCCCCTGCACCAGCCCCTAAAGGCAGAGTATCCCCGCCCCGGTGGCGATTCATAATATATTTATAGGGATCATTTCTAACCATCTTTGTTAATTCCAGAAAATGATACCCTTCCTCTTCCATAGTTTCTGCTATCTGAAAGAACATCTTTTCATCATTTTCCAATCCCTGGGCTTCATTTATCTTGGTTTCCTTCATGTTGATCAAAGAATACATAGAAAAACCGTCCAGATCAAGGGATACAATCTTCTCTAAATCTTCTTCCAGATCCTGGGTCGTCTGTCCCTGATAATTGTAGATTAAATCCATGCTTATGGTTGCAAAATCAGCCTTTTTAAGATTCTTAAGTTTTTCATATGCCTGTTCCCCACTGCCAATCCGGTTCATACTTCTTCTTCCTTCATCATGAAAAGTCTGAACACCCACTGAGAACCGGTTAACTCCCTCTTCTTCAAACATAGAAATTTTATCTTCTGTTAATTGTGTGATTGTTGTTTCAATTGTAAATTCTGCAGTATCTGTAAATCGAAAGTTCTCCTTTAATGCTCTTAATATTTTTCTCAAGTCTTCTTTAGATAAGGTGGTAGGTGTCCCTCCTCCGAAGTAAACTGCATCAAATACCAGTTCCTTACAGGCAGCATATCCACTATAGTTTCTAATTTCTTCTACAATCCAGTCAGCATACTTCTCATGAGGATGCTGCAGACTTCTTCTCATATTACAAAAGCTGCAGATCTTACTGCAAAAAGGCACATGTATATAAATCGTTGCCGGCTGCTTATTTTCTGAATTATTCTGCTGTATAATATCAACCAGATCTTTTTGTCCCAGCAGATATTTCGCTCCCTCAGCCATAGCACTGTGATGGGTTTTTAGTCTTGCATTAAACATGGACACTCAACCTTTCTCTGAATAACTCTGCTGCATAAGCAATATCTAAAGAACTTGGATGATTTTTTGCCACCTCATACCTTTTTCTCTTTTCATCCGTAATTGCATGGGGATTATCCACCGGTAATTTTTCAAACATAGAAATAATTTTCTCACTTAATTTACCTTGACATATGTATTTAGCGATTACCTGATTCTTCTCCTTTACTATGCTTTCTCCATTAATCAGGGATTTCATACCATGTTCCGTATCCGGCCAATATCCCAAAGTCGCAAAAAGTCCAACTTTTTTCCCACTAAGGCTTTCTAAAAACTTCTTTGCTTCTTCATTGGGTCCGCCCTTATCCACCCAATATCCGGCTAAAATAGTATCATAGTCATTTGCATCTGTTACTTCCTTCATAGGCTTAATCTCTTTAAATTCTGGGGAAATACCTTCATAGATGCCTTCTGCTAATTTTTGTGTATTTCCTGTTAAACTTGAATAGGTAACTAAAACTTTCATTTCTATACCATTGTGTATTCCAGATTCTTCTGAAATACTGCCACTTATAAGTGTGAAAGAATCATCCAGTGGCACCTTTCTCTATATTTTCTTTCACACTTCCAAACATGATGTTCTTTGCGACATCTCAAATAATGAGCGAAGAAGTTCAGCAAGAGAATTCCAATAGATTCTCTTGTTGGAGTTCTTCCAGTGTGAAACTGAGAAATTCTTAGTCTGTGTACTATGCTGGCTTAGAATTTCTTTTCACACTTCCCTTTGTAACATCTCAATTAAAAAACAGAGAGAATAAAAATAAGAATTCCAACAGATTCACATTTTGTGATTTTTCAAGAAGAAAGATTTCTTTAATCTTCTTACTTTGTTTACTCAGTCAGGTTATATCACCCCTTATAACGGTACTTATACTAAGAGAGGTACCATGTATGGACATTGATTCTGCTCACTCCATTGAATCATGGATCTGATTCCATATACCTCCTCAATTCTTTGCTCTGTGATTCCTTCTCTTACAGGTCCATCAAATACTATTTTCCCTTTTTTCATAATAATCACATTATCACTGAATTGGATTGCCTGATTTATATCATGGAGAACCATAATAATTGTCATACTGAATTTCTGATTCAACTCCCGTATTAAATGAAGTATCTCATACTGATAGTAAATATCTAAATAAGTGGTTGGCTCATCCAGAAAAAGAATATCCGTCTTTTGAGCCAAGGCCATAGCAATAAAGGTTCTTTGCCGCTCTCCACCGGACAGTTCACTTATTTTTTTATGACGTAATTCCTGAAGCTTTGTAACCATAAGCGCCCAGTCAATCACCTCTTCTTCCTCATCATCTCGGCTATTCCAAAAGCTTTGATAAGGAGTCCTTCCGTATCCTACCAGTCGTTCCACTGTAATGTCTCCGGGTACATTATTATGCTGATAAACGATGGCTATTTTTTCTGCAATCGTTTTTTGTTTATAAGATTTTAAATTCCTGTCCTCCAGCCATATGTCTCCGCTGTTTGGCTTAAGTTGATTTACGAAAAGGTTTAAAAGCGTTGATTTTCCTGAACCGTTTGGTCCGATAATGGTGGTTATGCTGCCTTCTTTTATTTTCGTATTCAATTTTTGCATAAACGGATTTTCACCGTATCGAAAGGTAATTTGTTTAGCTTCCATAAGAATTTTCTCCCTTCCTTAACAGATACAGGAAGAACGGCCCGCCAAGAACAGACATTATAACTCCTACCGGAATTTCATAAGGCGCAGTTAGGGTTCTTCCCAGGGTATCCGCCAATACTAAGACCAGAGAACCAAGGATTGCGGAGAAGGGTATTAAAATCTTGTGATCCGATCCCATTAGTAATCTGGCCACATGAGGTACAACGAGACCAATGAAACCAATTACGCCGGCATAAGCTGTGGATATTCCGGCTAAGAATACCGCAACTACAGAAATTAAAATCCTATGAAAGTTTGGATTAACACCTAAACTTTTAGCATTTTTATCACCTAAAGCCAGAAGATTACAGCTTTTTGCCATGGGCATGGACAAGGCCAGACCAATAATTGTATATAGAACCATTAGTTTAACCTCATTCCAGCTTTTCTTTCCCAGGTTCCCGTTCATCCAGTTTAATACTCCTGCCAGACTGTCACTGTTAAGAATGGAAATCATACTGCTGACGCCACCAAGCATGGAGTTTACTGCAACGCCGGCAAGAATAATTCTTACTGCTGTGATTCCTTTCTTCCACGCCAATGAATAAATCATAATACAGGCAATCATTCCTCCTATAAAACCAAATACAGGTATCATATGTGAGGTTCCCGGAAAATACAGCATAATCAACATTACTACTACACTTGCACCGGAAGAAATACCAGTAATTCCGGGATCCGCCAGAGGGTTTCTCATAACTCCCTGAAGCAGAACCCCCGCTACGGATAGATTTGCACCTACTAAAACCCCCATAATAACTCTGGGAATACGAATGGACCGGATAATCCCTATATTTCCTGTTCCTTCGGTAAACATTCCCTGAATAATATTTTTAAAAGGAACATTAACACTGCCTACTGAAATAGAGAATATAATCCCTAAAACCAGCAATATACTTACAACTACAAATGCACTTACTTTTTTCATATTATCTACTCAACTTATTCTGTATATAAATAGCCAACCAGCTTATCCATTGCCTCTGGCGCCTGTAGATTTGCACTCATGCCAAAATAACCGGTATCCAGTGCAATCACTTTATCGTTTTTCACTGCATCAAAATTCTGCCAAGCTTCATTGGTTTCAAATTCTTTCTTAAATGCTTCTAATGATTCTTCCGGATTTGCATGAGCCATAAATAAAATGTACTCCGGATTCTTATCTGCTAAGAACTCCATGTCCACAGGAATGAAACTGCCCTCCATGCCATCTAGAATATTTGTGGCACCAACGCTTTTAACTAAATCTCCCACATAGGTGTTTTCTGTAGCTGCCATAAAGGTATTAGTGGCACCAAAAATAATTAATACAGATGGACTCCCTTTTCCTGTAGTACGGTCAGTAATTGCCGCCTCTTTACTTTCGAATTCAGCAATTATATCCGCCGCTTTTTCTTCCACTCCAAAATATGTACCAAGACTTAAGATACTTTCTTTTAATCCCTTATAACTGGCTAAATCTACAAATTCGCTGGGAATCTTAAGCGCTTCAAATTGTGTCTTTAAATCCTCGGATAGAGAGTTAACGGATATAATCACTGTGGGTTCTAGAGATGTAATTACTTCCATATCCGGTGACATAGGATTTCCTATTCTTTCTGCATCTGCAACACTTTCAGGCAGTTCATAACTACTGGTAGGTACCCCAACCATAGGAACTCCTAAAGCATCCAGTATTTCAACAACAGCTACAGAGGAAGCGATCACTCTGTGCTGACTCAAATCCTTATCAGAACTTTTTTCTGAAACTTCATTTAGTTCATTTGAATTATCTTTTTGTCCGTCAGTCACTGAAGCTTTTGCGGAATCCCTTTCACTCTCATTTGTTTTGGCTGAAGTTACCCTGTCCTTATCTGAATCCGCCCCTTTCTTACTGCAGGCAACTGCTGCTATCAGCATTGTAAAAAACAAAAGAAATAGTATAATTTTCTTCATTTTGTTCATCCTCATTCTTTCTTTTTGATAAAATTAATCTTTTAGTTAGTTGCATCTAACTTTTCAAATGATAACATGTTATAATAGCTCTATGTTTTAAATATTTTGGATTTATTTTAATTATTTTTGGAAGGGAGAACGAAATGGGGGAGGAAGCATTATATAATCATTTAGAAATATGCACATTTGTATACAATGGAAATACCCTAGCGGCAATTAATTCCATAAAAGAAAAGGCAGACTTATTAAAAAAAGGAACCTCTCTGCAAATTAAAAAAGCTTATTTATATTCATTAAATATTAGTATTTACAATTATATATTGCTTAATGAAAAGGTGAGTTTACATATATGCTGCCACAAAAATGAACAGTTCATCGACAAATTCATCTATTCTCATGACCTCTTAGATATTGGTGAGAAAATTATTTTTGCCTATGGACACTGCTCAGAATACTTGATTGAAAAACATAAAAACAAGCATGTTAAGAATGCCATCGCCTATATACATAGCCATCTGGCAGAACCTTTAACTCTTGATAAAGTTTGTGACAGTATTAATATCAATCCCAGTTACCTCAGTGATATTTTCAGAAAACAAGTAAAATGTACCTTTAGTCAATATATTTTGAAGCAGCGAATTTCACTGGCAAAGAAACTACTCATGGACTCCCAGTTCACAGTGAATTTAATAGCGGAAAAATGCGGGTTTACAAACCAGTCTTATTTTTGTACCTGCTTTAGAAAAGAAGTTGGTATGACCCCTTGCTGTTATCGTAACAAGACAAACTTATAAAAGAAGAAGCCGCTGCACTTTAAACTAATTACATTAAAGTGAAACGGCCTCTTTATCTTTTTACAAACTTATAACATAATCTTCATTGGTTACTAATCAATTATTTTCAATTCTGGATTTACTTAATTACCATTATATAAATTTGACAAGGATTCCATTCATCCCATAATGTAGGGAAACATTCAAGTTCTTTAAAACCTAATTTCTTGTAAAATTGAATTGTCTTATCATATTCATCATAATGACCTTCTTGTACAGTTTTTACCTGTATAAATGAATAGCCCTGTTCTTTTGCAATTGTTTCTTTTTCAAGAGGAAATTTTATAATTTAATTGCTTTAATAACAAAGGATGTATTAATTAATTTAGCTTTATGCTTTGAATAATATTTTGTAGTAAAATCCTGTTCCTCAACAAGGATTTCCTTATCCGTTTCTTCAATTAATTTATCAATTTTAAATCCTGCTGATGCCAATTCGTTAATATAGGAGGACAATTTCCAATTCTTAATTTTCAATTCCTGATTTCCTTTTTTTAAATTAATAAATGCTTCATCTAAATATGACCTAAAAATTGTATATTTATTTTTTTCTGCTTCTATACACTGCATTAGGGGCTTCCTAATCGTTTATAACCAACTCTTTTGAACCAAACCAAAATCTACAGAAGGTACGATATCCTAATTTTGCATACCAACTCTCCAAATGAGTAAAGTGAATATATCCTATCTCTACCCCGTGCTTTTTTAATTCTGCAATGGAACGTGCGACCATAGTCAAACCAAGTCCGTATTTTCTCTTACTTGGAATCACTCCAACGCAGCCAATATTGCCAACCTTATTGAAACCAGTACTT
This sequence comes from Anaerocolumna sp., assembly GCF_032079385.1. Classification (NCBI taxonomy): domain Bacteria; kingdom Bacillati; phylum Bacillota; class Clostridia; order Lachnospirales; family Lachnospiraceae; genus Anaerocolumna; species Anaerocolumna sp. Next base: position 30,890 of record NZ_DAMAUC010000008.1, on the reverse strand, counting down.
TGTAATGTTATATCATCAAAACTTAAAGCCGTAAATCCAATGATTTCATTCTCTTCCTTCGCTACATAAAATGAACCATTTCCTTTAAAATACTGAACCCATTCCTCATCCACCTGTGCGACTGCTTCATATAAATTACTTTTTTCCTCATCCGTACAATACCCAAATGTTATATTCTCTGGGTTTAAATTCACTGGAAGTTCTTCTACATTCACATCTTTGAGTGACATCTGCATTTCTACAAAATTACCAGTATTGTGATAACCACAGGATTCAAAAAATGCATGATGTTTCTCCTCCCAATCTTTCTCCTCAATTACAGCTCCAAGAAATAAATTTGAATCCATCGCACCTAAAACGACGGTATCAAATCCGTTCTGTTTTATAAATGCTTCGCTTTCTTTCACTAATTCTTTACCGATTCCCTTGTTTTGATGAGATGGTATAACACATAACAACATAATATGATTGTCCTTCACAATGGAATAACCTATGAGTTCATCCTTCTCACATTTGCGAATATAATGATTTCTCTCATCTTCGATTAACTTTTTAAAAACTTCTTCATTGATGGGTAAGTTAGGAAAACATTCTTTAAAGATGGTAAACATTGCGTGCTCCATTTTACTCTCTCCAATCTATGTACTTTTCTCTCCAGATTGAGCAGTGCTCAACATGGTATTATTTTACATCATAAACCGTGCTATTACAATATCTTTCCAGAACATCTCCATAATTTTGCGAAAAGATATAACGCAGCAAAATGTAATTAAAAAAGCTCCAAGGTTCAAGTTTCTACTTCAACCTTGGAGTTCATTTACTCGGTCACTTTCCGATATAAACCACATATTTTTTTATTTAGGAATAATCCAAAAATCCGTATTTGGTTGATCAGCAATGTAATATAGCGGAACAAAGATTCCGATGCAATTGCAAATACAACTAATAACATTGCACTTTTTGTTGATATCTGATTGATATTAAATAAATTGCGCATAAACAAGCTACAGAATAATAATCCCACCATCATGGAAATCAAAATTATCCTTCTCCAATGATTCATCGGTTTACTGATTCGATACAGTATCATAAATCCTACAATGGACATCAATAGCGTACTTGATGTCGAAACATCCGTTGCACTCATTTCAAATTCTACACTAAAGATTACAATCGCACTTACGATTAGGAAATCGGTTAATCCTGCCGGTAATGCTTTATATAAGACATTTGACATAAACCTTCCTTGGATTGGATTAGTATTATTTTCAAGTGCTAGACAAAATGCAGGAATTCCAATCGTAAACATACTGATTAACGATATCTGAGACGGCTGCAATGGATAATTTACCATAAAAAGAATCGAGAACACAGCCATTAAAAATGAAAATATATTTTTTACTAAGAATAAACTTGCACTTCGTTCAATGTTATTGATTACTCTCCGCCCTTCCAGCACAACCGACGGCATACATGAAAAATTTGATTCGAGTAATACCAATTGTGCCGCTTGTGCCGCAACATCACTACCAGAAGCCATTGCGATACTGCAATCTGCATCTTTAAGTGCCAAAACATCATTTACCCCATCACCGGTCATTGCAACCGTATTTCCAGCCTTCTTCAAAGCCTGTACCAATTGTCGTTTCTGATTTGGTGTAACTCTACCGAATACCGTATAAGTTTTTACTGCTTCCTCCATCTGTTCTTTTGTCTCTAGGGTGGAAGCATCTACATAATTATGGGCATTCTCGATTCCTGCTTGTTTTGCTACTTGTGAAACAGTAACCGGATTATCACCTGAAATTACTTTTACTTCAACATTTTGTTTCGCAAAATATTGGAACGTATCTTTTGCTTCTTTTCGAATCGGATTTGATAACAGAATCAATCCCAATGGAGTCACTGATTCCGTCAGTACCTTTCCTGTCACTTTCCCATGATAAATTCCAAACACCAATACTCGATATCCTTCGCTACCATAGGCATTAATTTTAGGTTCATATGAAGTAAATTGTTCCCGCAGCACAAATTCGGGAGCCCCCAGAACATACGCTGCATCCTGAAAAGTAGCACTACTGTATTTGGTTGCCGATGAGAATGACGTAATACTAATTGGTTGCTTTCCCGTTCCTTCCTTGAAATGCTTACCTAATGCAATCATCGTCTCATTGTCTTTTGCCATTGCTTTTGCAAAATCTCCAATCAACTTCTCCAATTCTGGCATTGCTGATTCATCATATCCATCCAAGGAAACTACATCATTAACTGTCATTTTATTTTCAGTAATTGTACCGGTCTTATCTACACATAACACATTTACCCTGGCTAATGTTTCAATACATTTCATGTCGTGTACCAAAACCTTTTTCTTTGCCAAGCGCTGTACACTAACTACCAATGCTGCACTCGTTAACAAATATAGTCCTTCCGGTATCATACCAATGATTGCCGCAACCGTTGAGGTAACACTATGTCGTAAAGGTGCACCTAAAAAATAATGTTGCTGCACGAACAGTATGATACTGATTGGTAGAATCATGACACCAACCGACTTTACAATGACATTCAACGAACGAATCATTTCCGATTGTTCTTTTTGATTTACGGACTTTGCTTCCAATGTGAGCTTTGAAGCGTAGGAATCTTTCCCTACTTTCTCCAATTTTGCATGACAGTTTCCAGACACAATAAAACTCCCAGATAGCAGATTATCTCCAGGGTACTTTGTAATCTCATCTGCTTCTCCTGTAATCAGAGATTCATTGACATTAACTTCTCCTTTCAATACATAAGCATCTGCACTGATTTGGTTCCCTGCTGCAAATACCACAATATCATCTAATACCAGTTCTTCAACTGGTATCACTTGTTCTTTTCCATCGCGAACTACCGTCGTTTTGGGAGCATTTAATACAGTCAGTTTATCTAATGTATTCTTTGAACGTATTTCCTGAACAATACCGATTAAAGTATTTGCAATGATGATTGGTAAAAATGTCAAATCTCGAAACGAGCCAACAATCATTAGTAAAATCGCAATTACTAAAAATATAAGGTTAAAATACGTACATACATTACCAAGTATAATTTCCTTGACTGATTTTGAAGGTGATTCGACCGGGGCGTTTGTGCACCCTTGTTCCGTTCGTATTTTCACCTGATCCGAACTCAATCCCATATCAAAACTCGGATTATAACGACAAATCGTCCCTGCCTCATAGCTTATGTTATTTGCTTCCTTATCCATCCTTATCTCCTTAAAACTTATCCCTTATTGCTTTTCTGTCTAAATAGGTGTATTTTGGGATTCTACTATCGATCGCAAGTCCATATAACGGTAAGTTTCACCTTCTGTATTACAATCTAAGAATATACTAACACGTTTTCGACTGCTATAATCTTAAAAAAATATTAATTTTTACCAGATGTATAGTTTTACCCGATTTAACAACATTATTTATCAATTGTATTTAATAACTCTGAATTCTTATATCTCAACGAAGCATATGAAATTTGTTGATGTATAACTCCAAAATAGGTCGCTCGTTTCTAGTCACCAGCACGCTCAAATACATACTGAATAACCATAGGAAACCGAGGATATGTATCCCATACCTTTCAAAATTGATGTGCCTTCAATCCATTTAAAAGTTAGACAAATTTTATCGTTTAAATCCCAGCCCATGTGCAAATATTATAGTTTTACCGTCTACTTTAAACTTAATTTTTTCATGATCAAGTTTCCTTGCTATGGATAGTAGCGTTTCCCAGTCCTCTTTCTGCTGCATATCTATTAAACTAAAGGTGATATTCATATCTTGGATTCTCCATAAATATTTCGCCTTTATATTTGATAATTTCATCGTAGCAATAAATGAGGTTTTTTTATTGTTCTGAAGAATTTTGTTTTATTAGTAATGAAAAAGCATTGCATATTATTTGTATTAATTTAAAGGAGCTCTATACCAACCTTATTCCAACATTTGGTTGAGCTATCATCTTTCATAAAATACCCCAAAATATGATTTTATGTTTTGTATTAATTACATACCTATTATATCACCTATCGCTAATTGTACCAGCATATTCCAGCAACGGTTACGCATCACATTTTGAATAAAAACTTGCCGAATCAGACTCTGTACAAAAAAATTGCTTGTACCTTTTAACATTGCTGTACGACATAAAAATGCCTTATCGATGGTGGATTCAAACATGAATGGAAATGACGTACTCATGGGTTTAAAAACTCCATAAACAAAAAATCGTCAGAAGCCTTTTAAATGAAGAACTTCTGACGATTAAGTTAAGCGCGAGACGGATTTCGAATAATTATAAGTATCACCTAATCTATTTACTGTTCACTTTCTGCCTGCTTATTATAAAATTCATTTAACGCATTCACAAAAAAATCTGTAACGCCAGCCCCATATTTCTCATCTAACTTTTTTTTCATTTTTTCATCTTCTTTATAAGAAGCCGCCATATCTAACATAAATGGACCTTCATACTGCAACTGATAAAGTTGCTTAAAAATGAAGCCAAATTCTCCAATTACCTCCTTGACCTCAAATAATGTAACTTCTTTTCCTATCATTTCTGCTAGTTTTTTCATGGCAATATCAAATCGTTTTTCATATGACTTTATAGTCTGTGAATTAGATGGATTAATGGAAGCCTTAAATGCACTTTCCTTATCGCCATACCACTCTATCATTTTCTGGTAACTCTTTTGTGCATGTTCACTGGATGCGTATTCCATATAATGTTCATGATATTCATCAATTCCACCATACTCCTGCTCAACTGCCTGTTTTATTTCCTCAGGCATATGAGAAATCATCGCCTGATACAACGCTTCAATCTCTGCCCTACTGAATACTTCAAAATCCATTCTGTTCTCCCCTTTTAGAATATCATCAATATTGGATATTAATCGTTCCAAACGTTCTTTTTTCAATTCCAACATTTCTTTCTGTTCTCGTAATATCTGATTTCTATCAAAAATTGGATTTTGGATGATAGCTTTAATTTGCTTTAATGGCATATCAAATTCACGGAAAAATAAAATCTGCTGCAACGTAATGAGTGCCTTATCATCATAAAACCGGTATCCCGTTTGGCTGCATTCTGTCGGTTTTAACAAATCGATTTCATCGTAATAGTGTAGTGTGCGTATGCTGATTCCTGTTAACTCAGACACTTCCTTTACTGTTCTCATTTTATGACCTCCTGTTCTTGATATGAACATCTTATCCTATGACGTTCCGTTAGGGTCAAGAGAATTATTGAATATTGAATAAGTTTGAATAAGAAATTCTGGCTATTCCTAACGGTTCACTAATATGTCAACACCTAAGAACCCGTTTCGGTTACTAACACTGTTTTTCCCATTGTGCAGAAGGTTTCCCATCAGCTTACTTGGCCCGCAGAACAAATCTCTGGTTAGGATACCCAAAACTTTCATTTAATTCAGCAGGTTCAAATCCAAGGCTGCTGTATAAAGCTCTTGGTGCTATTCCTTTAGAATCTTCTTCCCTAAAGGTATCAACAATTACGTCCCTGCTTTTATCTAAATTACTCATCATTTCTTTAATCATTAATTTAGCTATTCCTTTTTTACGATAGTCAGGATGTACCGCCATGCAGCATAACATATTATACTTTGTAGAAAACAATAAAACGCCAATTACTGTATTCTTGCTGACCGCGCATATTGCACTCTTTCTGTTAATATTTTTAATTACCGTACTTTTATACTCATCCAACAATTCTTCTGACTCCAAACCTGGGAAATTCCATGCAACCATACGGACAAGTTTCATCCATGAATTTAGCTCATTTATGGTTGCATATTTAATTTTATATTCCATATTTCCTCCCAACTTTTTTTATATTTATTTCAACTGTCTTATTTCACAACAAGCAACTGTACAAAAAATCACTACTCCTTGATTTCCAAAGGTTAGCGACCAATTATTCAATTACAACTTGAAGACTAATGAATTCACACTTATTTCCACAAGAAAGAGAGCATCTTACATTGTCCTTCAAGCTTCAAACAACGAACCGGAGTTACTATGCTTACTACCATCAGCTTCCGTAAAGGTAGCGATTAGCCTTGGCTGACGATTGGCACAGTGATAAAATTTCATCAGAATATTGGAAACATCTTCATCAAGTGTAATTCCTAAACCATCTGCTAATTTTTGTTGTTCCTCACACAAATCTATCTCTATATCTTCTTGAGCCATCTCTATATGTTCTTCATAAAGTTCTTTCGCAAACTCACGAAGATTTAGCATATCCTGATATGGTTCGCTACACACATACTCCCTCCAAAATGGGCAGTTCACCATTAATATAAAAAAATCATAAAGGGTGTCTGCAATTCTGCCCCCTTCTCCTTCACTTCCCCAAAAGCCAACCGAACCATCTTCCAGCAAAATGTACTCACTTCCGCTTCCTTCCTTGGCAAATGTTTTTCCATTAATATTGTAAGTCAGATGTTTATCTTCATCCTGCGGTGAAATGAATTCCGGAAGTATATTCACATCACAAATATCACTTAAAATTTCAGCTAAATCACTATCTTCTTGCAATTTTTTAATTATATCCATTCAAATTATCTCCACCATATATTCTGATTTAATCTATCGTGATAAAAGCGGACGATCCATTTGCCTAAAGGCAAGTGGATTATCCGCTTACACTACTTGCTCATAACCTTATTCAAATCTCCTATGCAAATTGAAACTTTCCGTTTCCCATTATGCCTATAATAAGAAATTTTAGTTATTCCTAACGGTTCACTAATATGTCAACACCTCTGAACCCGTTTCGGTTACTAACACTGTTTTTTCCCATTGTGCAGAAGGTTTCCCATCCGCTGTACGTACAGTCCAATTATCGTATTTATCTGTTACTACTTTGGATTTTCCCATATTTATCATAGGCTCTACGGTAAAAACAAGTCCTGGAACTAAGAGCATTCCTGTTCCTTGCTTTGTCACATAACCAACCCAAGGGTCTTCATGAAATTCCAGGCCAATACCGTGGCCTCCGATTTCTCGAACAACAGAATATCCATTCTTTCTTGCATGGTCATGAACCGCTTGCCCAACATCTCCAAGAAATCCCCAGGGTTTTACTTGTTCAATGCCCATCTCCATACACTCTTTCGCAACATCAACCAGTTTTTGTTTCTCAGGGGAAACAGCACCGACGCAAAACATACGTGAAGAATCTGAAAAAAAGCCATTGTAAAATGTAGATACATCAACATTTACAATATCGCCGTTTCGCAGGAATATACTTTCAGAAGGGATACCATGACATACAACATCATCGATTGAAATACACACGCTCTTAGGGTATCCATCATAGTTAAGTGGTGCTGGTACGCCTCCCAGTTCTTTGGTTTTTTCAAAGATGAGCCGGTCAAGTTCTTCCGTGGTGATTCCATCAACTACATAATTTGCAATGAAATCCAGTAAAGCGATATTTCGTTTGCTGCTTTCCCTAATTCCTTCAATCTGTTCTTTTGTTTTAAGCAATTTTCGATGAGGTACTTCATATCCCTTTAAGCGGTAATTTTCAATTTGTTCCTCAATAGGCCCATGACATTTTTTATATTTTCGACCGCTGCCACACCAGCAGAGATCATTTCTTCCAAACTTTTCAGACATTTTATCTCCTCCATTTACAAATTCGGAGGGAGCAATGCGTCCTTTAGACCAGGTGATCCAAGAGAGAAACCGGAAGTTTTCCGATATTGGCTTGGCGAGCATTGAAATGCTTGAGAAAAAGCCCTTGCAAACGATTCTGATGATGAGTATCCGTATCGGAAAGCAATATCGATTATTCTGTCATTGGTTATGCAAAGATCATAAGCGGCGGCTTTTAGTTTGCATTGGGCAAGAAATTGTTTATATGTCATACCCATGTGCTCCCGAAACTTTCTAGAACAGTAATACGGTGAATAATCAACATATGATGACAAATCTTGCAGGCTTGGGTTTTCCGTTATGTTATTTTCTACCCACTTTGCCATTGCTTCTATTGTTTGAACAGACATTTGCTTCACTCCTTTCTCCATTATATCAATTCTCACAGACAATTACCTGATATAAGTTGCACATATGAGATAAGGTTCTTGTCTAAGCACCTCATATGAGTTTACTTTGACACATGTGACAATCGGGTTATTTCGATTTATTAACTTGAAAGTTTTCGCTGTCTTAGTAATGAAAACAAGAAAGATTGCTAAATATTATCTTCGTGAATCAGTACATGCTTTTCCATTTGTCCTAGTAATATATACAGTTTCTCTTTGTCCATAGGTTCCGATAATATGTGAATTTCCGTACCGTAATGTTCAGAGGAAAATCCATTTTTCAAAAAAATAGAAAAGAAAGGTACCATTTTATTGCTTATCTCATTATTCAATGGCTTTTCTATGTAACAAAACCCGCATTTACAGGAATATCGTGAACTTTATCTCAGTTTCGTGATTTTCTATAACAACCCAAAATGGGCACTCTCGATAATTGATTTCATTTGACATAAGCAAAAAGGGTGTCCGGCAGGGTCAAACATAACTCTCCAATTATTAGAAAATTGCTTATCTGCGATTGTTGCTCCACAATGGATTGCATATTGAACTGCTTTTTCTAAATCATTAACAGCAAAGTCTATATGTGCCATCTGCTGTTGTGCTTCAGGCTCTTCCGGCCACACAGGCGGTTTATATTCAGGATTCCGTTGAAACAATATACCAGGATATGCTCCCTGATTGGTTCCTGGAGCATATACACATGCCCATTCTTCATCGATAGACATTACTTCCCACTTGAGCAACGATGCATAAAATTTTGCTAATTCATGCGGTTCTATGCAATCCACCGTAAATGAGTACATTTTGATTTTCAATTCATCATCCATAACGCAAATACCTCCTAATATAAATAATCTACACTACATATTTCTGTTTGTTGATTTCAAATACTATATTATCACATTGAGTAAAATAAATATATATAATATCAACATTCAGCGCACACTTATATTGGAAGTTATATACAATTTTCTTCTATAAATTGGTGTACTTTTTTATAAGAAATGTTATTTATTTTGTTTATTTTCTGAAAGATGGGGTTCGATTAAGCATGTAAATTAATTAACACAGACGATTAAAACATATTATATTTGCATTTCCATACTCTTTATTAGCTTTATAAAATTCTTCCTCATTTACAATTTTGATTTCATCGCCAATAATTCCTATTGTTATAGTATTTACTTCTTCACCTATTGTATAGAAAAACATTATATATTTATTTATCAATTTTAGTTTTCGATTTTGAATATCCAAGCCATACTTTGTTACTTCGTGCCCACTTGCGGTAAAAATGCCTGTTGTATTAGCCGAAATGGGATACGCGGTTCCATCTGAGCCTACCTTACTAAGTTCTGTTACTTCATTGTTAACAGGATAATAAATATCTGTCCCCATTGCGACTTTACACCCATCTTAAAGACCGCATTTATTGCAGCCATCATTGCAACTTGTTCTCCAATGGGCAACGGAGCATCAGCAAACGGGATTGGAATGGCTCCGGTTGCCCCCCGTTGCTGCAACGAAACCTAAGACAACATTATCTGCTTTTTCGAGCATTTCTTTATATTTGTAATCTTGAAAATCGGCTATAAAGCCATCTTCATAATTGTGGGCTGTTTTGTTCTCATCCATAATTTATCTCCTTATCACTTTAGAAAGTAAGCATCTTTAATTCTTGCAATTCGTCCAAAGCGCCTGCGAGGTTGGTATCCTGTGCATCAATCTTGGCGAACAGTTCAATCGCAAGTGCAACTATTGTTTTTTTGCTAGGAAGGTACCCTCTCTTTCGGATTTTTGAAAATAATTTTCGGTCAATATGGACACGCGTGTATACTTCTACATCTGACATTCCCTTTGCATCAATATAATTAAAAAGTTCTTGTGAAAATGACGTTCCAGTTCTATTAAACTCTTCTTCAACGTTTTTGGGCCAAAATGAAAATACTGAACTTACATTGTTGGGTTTTAAAAGGTTCATACCTTACCTAATCTTCCCTTCTTCAGTCTCTATCTTATTCACAAAATCCATATTGTAACGCTTGGCACCGTGATCTTTAATTACTGTTGCTCTGGTGATGCGGATTGCTAAGATAATGCAATTCTCATCCTGCTCATTGTTTGCGTGCTCGTACCATTCGGCAAATGCTTTGCGAAGTTTAGTTCTTAGCTCAGCGTTTTTCGGGTCTAAAACCCATCCGAGGTTTTCGCCAATTCCATTTCCGGAAAACCACTGGAAGCAAACCGCAAATGCAACCTCTTTGTTTTGAGCTATCTGCTGCATTTTAGTTGATTTCGCCCAAGTAGTAATATAAAACACGCCGTCTTCATAATAAGCGTCCACATCACGAACATAAGGACGGGGCTTTCCGTCAGCATTTGGTTCCATTGCAATGGTTGAGAGAGAGATGACATTATCTTTTCCGTTGCCGCACCTTTCCTCGATTAATTTTATTCCTTCTTCATACCTGCTCATTTTTAATTCCCCCTACTATATTTTTCATTAGTATAACATAATAAACCAGACAACAACTTGTCATATTTAAAAATATATTTTTTATGTTATCGTTAACCCATAAAGCTGCTATGTATAATGGTTATATACCATATTGCAAGTTAGATTACAGTTTCAGCCACAACGCAGGACGAACACCGCCTGTACATTTGCCATCGCTGATGTTGCCTTTCAATATATTGTTGCCTTGGATCCCTATATTACCATCACCGTGGATGTACACGGCTTTTATATTAACACGGCTGGCTGCTATCCCTAGGATAATTGAATTTATCATTTCATTTCTTTCCTTAAAATAAATTGACCTTCTTCCATATTCTTAGGATTTTCGATTTTTACACAATGAAATCCGCATTTGTTAATGTAGAAATGATGATTTCTTCTACTAAAGATTGGAGTTTTTGTATTCCAAGCGATAGTATCAGGAAACATTTCTTCGATTTTTTCCCAAACTATTGCTCCAATGCCTTTGTTTTCTACACTAGAATCCAAAAAGATGGTCCCTAAAAAATTTTCTTTATTAGAATTAATCCAAAGAATAGTTCCACCAATTAAATTGCCGTCTTTATAGATCTTAAATGAAGTAGCATTTGAATTCATTCCCCACTTCCTCAAAAAACTTCCATCATCATAACCTGGAGGTCCTCCTGTTTCTCTGCCTAAATGAATGCGAGTATCTTCATCAAATGCTCTCTTCATAATTGCTGTTAATTCTTCAATATCTTGACTTTTTAATGGCACAAACGTAATGTTATCTAACATATCTACACACTCTCTTTCTACTTTATGGGTAAAGGTAAATCTCATTGTAAACGTTGTTATTCAATTTACTAATTACTTTATCTACTTTTACTACTGGATATATCAAGTTCTTTTCTGTTTCAAATTTTGATACAAATAAGCATTTAAAGGAAGCTCCTTGGTAGAATAATAAATCTTTACGTCGCGTCAAAGTCAAGTACCTGGAAAAGAAAACGTGGAAAAGAAAATCTTTTGCAACACGGAAAAATCTTTGATAAGAGTCTTTTATCCTATGTACAATAGATACGGACAATCTGGTAAATACAGTAAAATAAATATTTACGCTTATTCCTTTCAAAATTCCATTAATAAATTGAAATCTATGCATGAGATAATTCCGGAAAATATAGTTTTTCTGTTTCCATATGCTCTAGTTCTTCACCATAATAAAATAATCTGTAATCATCTTCACCATCATAAATCTGTGCATCAAACAAACCAGTCACCTCAATACAGGGTGTAAACCCAAGAATCAATCATTTAAATTAAGCGCGAGACGGGATTTGAATTCTATACCCTCGAAAAAATACTGATAGAGAGGGACTTTCCAGCACATCCGATTTTTACGTACTCAATAGGGTACGCAAAATTTATAAGACATAAGCCAATATAATTTACTTAATTGCCATAATATAAATTTGACAAGGATTCCATTCATCCCATAATGTAGGAAAACATTCAAATTCTTTAAAACCTAGTTTTTTATAAAATTGAATTGTTCTGTCATATTCGTCATAATGACCTTCTTTAACCGTTTTTACCTGTATAAATGAATAACTGTGTTCCTTAGCAAAAGAATAAAATGCATCGAATAATTTCTTACCAATACCTTTATTATGTATTTCTTTTAAAACACCCATAACATAAATTTCTGCAGTATCTGAACTAGTTCCTCTTAAAGTAATAAAACCTTTCGCAATACCATTTTCTATTTCTGCCCAAAAAGGTAGTTCTTGACTACATTTTATATACTCAGCTGTATTATCTGGTAATCCAAACCAGTCAGGTAAATCTTCTAATATTTTTCTTGAAATTAATTCCTTTTGTGTCTTGTCTTCAATATATACAACCATTAATTTTCCTCCTTAAATTTACAGAGGCTATTTTAAAGTGTATCCTCCATTCACTATTTCCATTTTAATCATTTTATTTCTCCTTTCCTCGTTATTTATTATTATTTATTATAACGCTAGAGCGATACAATACTGGTTTTTGTATAGCTATATACAGCTATGTATTTATTATACTACTACTTTTTGCATATCACAATATATTCCAATAACGGTTACACATCTCATTTATGTGTGGGTAAACGGTTATTGGAATTCTTTATGCCTTATTTCAGATATTGCGCAAATGGTTTAATCATATTTAGATTATCAAAGACGAAGGGAGAAACAAACAAATTGAGTTTTGTTAATTTAAATTAACAAAACAAAATGAGTTGAAGGATGAAAACAACATTCTTGTACTTAATAAAGTGGAAATTGAAGACATTCAATGGTATCTTAGTCACAATGATGAAGCTACCACTCGTACCTACATACTGAATAACCAAGGGAAGCAGAAGGCATTGAGACAAATTATAGAGGATCTTTCGGACATGAATGGAAGTGACGTACTCATGAGTACTCGAAGCTCCAGAAATGAAAAATCGCCAGAAGCCTTTTAAATAAAGGACTTCTGACGAATTAAGTTAAGCGCGAGACGGGATTCGAACATTACCATCATCCACAAACCCTATTAAAATAAGGAGGGATGCCCACTGTCTATCAAGTGTCTACAGCCTGTCTACAACAAGAATATTTAATGATTAATAAAAGGGCTATATTCTAAGTAGTATCGGGTGTATATATGTTGAAATATATATTATATTTGCTGTTAATATAGAAAAAGAATAACTAATGTTATATAATGGAAGAAAACAAAGGAGGAGACAAGTTGGAACAGGCAGACAAAGATTATATTGATAAAAAAATGGGATTTATTAAAAAGACTTTGAAAAGTCTTAAGCATTATGATAATCCAAGAAAATTAGTAGATGAAATAGATAAGTGGTTAATTGAGGTATCTTATTTTTATAATACAATTGTCAAAGATGGTGATAATCCATCCGAAGTAATATATAATATACCCAAATCAAAACGCCCTAAAGAAGGACAAATAGCTTTTGTTAATCTTAGAAGAGGATATCCAAAAGAAACATTTGATGACCATTGGTGCTATATCTTAAAGGATTATGGAACAAAATATTTGATTATTCCTTCAACCTCTATAAAAAGTACTTCAAACAAATGCAATCCATTATATGAAATGGATATTGATGACTCTACTCCAAATGGAAAGAGCCGATTACAATTCACAGATACCAGGTCTATTGATGCAATGAGAGTATGCCAGAGCATACAACCTAATGCATATGATGTTAAGACACCCCGAAATGAAATTATTAAAAATTTCAATAAAATTATACTTGACATACATACTTCTAGATGATAGTATTAAGTCATAGAAATCATATAATTCTTAAAATGATTTAGAACGAATCCTTAAGTGGACAATTGATTAATAACGATTAATTCTGAAAAAGGTAACTTTTATGGCATCTATAGCTTATGGATGCTTTTTTTTCTTATTCTTATAAGTGAATGATTTTTGTATGAAATCATATAATATATTAGAACGAATCCTTAGGTGGACAATTCATTTAACGATTAATTCTGAAAAAGTATAACTTTTATGGCATCTATAGCTTATGGATGCCTTTTTTCTGTCTTTATCTCAAATAGGATCTTCTGTATTTTTCGGTATTATCCCACTTATCCGAAATTATTAATTGCCTTATATCCAGTGGATAATATGTATTTTTAATTCTTTCTGAAAGTTCAACACACTTAATCTTCTTCTCATTTATTTCTCTATGCACAATGTCTTTACAGTTCGAATTCAAATCCATATATTTTGAAATAAATTCTTCAGCTTCGTTTGAAATCTGTGAATAGCAGTTGTTTCAGGCTGTTAAGTGTATTAGTGAAGAAGCAGGCTATTCAGACGGGAATTTTATATTCTGTGATAAAGTAGGTAGAACCAAGATTCGTGAGGTCGATAACTGCATCCGTGCGCAGTGCACACGTGCAGGAATTGAAGTGAAATCAGCCCATGATATTCGTAGAACAGTAGCATCTGAAATGGACAGAAAGAAAATCCAAATCGAAGATATCCGATGGTATCTCGGGCATAATGATATTGTTACCACTCGAACCTATATAATGAATAACTAAGGGAAACAGAAAACATCAAAACAGATTGTAAACGCTCTTTCAGAGATGAGTGGAAGTAACGTACTCATGGGTACTCAAAACTCCTGCAACGAAAAATCGTCAGAAGCCCTATAAATAAAGGATTTCTGACGAAATTAGTTAAGCGCGAGACGGGATTCGAACCCGCGACCCTCGCCTTGGCAAGGCGATACTCCACCACTGAGCCACTCGCGCATATTCATGTGTTTCGGTTGTTGTCCCGAGCACATGAATTAGTATAATATAGACAAGGTATTTTGTCAATAGCCAAATAATAATTTTTTAAATTTTTTATATATTTACAATTATTTATAAAATATGCCCAATAGATGTAATTAACATGTTTTAATTAACATATTTTTATGCTTATGATATATTCATTCTTCTTAAAGACAGTACTGCTGATATTATCTAACCGCAGCAAATTAACATCCACCCATAATTCTTCTGCTGCCACCAATAGATTGGCAAGGCACACTCCTATATCTATTAATTTTATCTCACTTAACACACTGGATAAAAATATATTCTTTTTACAAAATACATGAATTCTATTATTGTAAACAACAAATCTCCAAGGTTGGCTGTTCATGCTGGAAGGTGCAAGGCGTGCTGCTTTAATTAAAGTTTTTACCGGCCTTTTCACATCGTTTTTGTATACCGCAATATCACTCTCTGGTAAACGCTTAGCTTTTTCAGCTGTTCTATATACCTCCTGATCTCCCTCCCCAAAAGCCAATGCCAGCACATATTCATGTTGTAACCCGGCTAATAAGTCTTTTTTAGGTTTTGCAGATCCAAGGTAACAGGAACCTAATCCTTTGGCAGTAAGGTATAAAGAGATTTGCTGCAATAAATATCCACAATTGATTTTATGATTTTTGGTAGTATCAGATGCTATAATAAGATAGTAGGGTGCTTTTACCAAAAAAGCTCCGGAAAATACCTGATTTTGCTCCGTATTATCAAGAATTTTATATTCCACTGATAAACCATCAAATAACATGGGTAAACTTTCAGCAAAATGAAGGATACCATCCAGTTTCGTTTGATCAATTTCCTGCATTTTATATTTTCTTACACTCTTTCTCACAAATATAGCCTCGTATAAATTCATATGGTTCTCCTTCCTTTCGTATTTTTATACTAGTTTCAGATATATATTATGCTCAGAATACATAAAAGATATATTGTATTTATAATAAATTTTTAAAATTTTATTAATAAATTCGAAATAATTAATTGTAAAATTTTTCAAGTATATTTATGTCTTAAATTACACTGATTATATCACTTTTTTCCAAAATGAGAAACATTATTTCTGCAAAAATAATAGGACTTTTTTCTTATTTCTTTGTTAAAATTTAAGTTTTTTTAATTTATTTACGTTACGGTCTAATACAAATACCCCAATTGGGGGTTGGTTCCCCAATTCCTAATATGAATATGCACCAGTTTGTGTTGATATTGCACTATAAGATAAATGTTACATATCCTAAAAAGTAAAATTTGTAACATCTATATTCCTATAGTGTGAAGAAAGTATTAATAGATTTTTCTTATAAAAAAATATGGAAACTCATCTTTTCAAATAAGTTTCCACATTTTTATGTATCTTATAATTACTTATTATTTTATCAGAAAGATTAAGTTACTATTACATTCAATTAACATAATACATCTGATTACACTAGTAATTAATTTATATTCACTCTATTTCTATTTAGTTAGGTAATATTTTAAGTTTCTGACCAATTTG
Organism: Anaerocolumna sp.; assembly: GCF_032079385.1. Classification (NCBI taxonomy): domain Bacteria; kingdom Bacillati; phylum Bacillota; class Clostridia; order Lachnospirales; family Lachnospiraceae; genus Anaerocolumna; species Anaerocolumna sp. Next base: position 14,397 of record NZ_DAMAUC010000008.1, on the reverse strand, counting down.
GATTTGATCTGGATTCTTAATAATGTCTTTATTCCAATCAAAGATCTTCTTCCATTCGCCTTCTTTTCCCAATAGCTCTTTGGCAATTTTTCTTAAATAATCACCTTTCTTAACTACATAAACTTTAACTTTATTTTCTTTCTCTTTTGCTTTTTCTTTTTCCTTCTCTTTTACAACCTTTTCTTTCTCTTTTTCTTTCTCTTTTACTACTTCTTCTTTTGCCTTTTCTTTTTCTTCCTTCACTTCTTTAGCTGGCTCTTCTTTCGTTTCTTCTGGTTCTGTTACTGGAGCTTCACCAACTACTTTAATACGTCCGTCTGTTTGAATATCAACAACACCCAATTCTTTAATATAAGCCATAAGGATTTCTTCTAAAGCACCAAATTCGTTTTCTATTTCAAAATCTGCAAACATAGTGTAATCGTCACCGCCTGCTGCCATAAAATCATTGGTAGCTAACAGATATTTTTCTTTTAAGTCAATTGGTTTACCGTTTACTTTTACATCTTTTACTCTGCTTCCTGCAGGTTTGGATGCGTCAAAACTAAATGTTAAACCGGATAGCTGTGGGAATCCACCTGCTGTTGCAGGATATCCACTTACACCTAATTCAAGAGCCTTAATTAATGCTTCACCGGTAACATATTTTGTAACAACATAATTACCAAATGGGAATACAGTTACCATGTCAAGCTTTGTAATGTCACCAGCCTTTATGGATGCACGGATTCCACCGCCGTTAGTTAAAGCAACATCTGCCTTGGTTCCATGTCTCATAGCATCGGCAGTTAAATCACCAAGGTTTGTTTCCTTTGTACGGGCATTTTCACGTTCACCATCTAATAAAACGCTAGTTTTGCCAATTACTTCAGAAAGCTTGGATTCATTTTCTTTATTTAATTTCTGAGCAACCTGGTCCACTGCTGAATCAGTTTCTGTAAATGCTGCTAAATTAACAGTACCTGCACTTAATTTTCCTTCTTTATCGAAAACAGCAACACCGATATTCTTTAAGTGCTCACCTGTACTTACAATTAAAGTATTGTTTACTTTTAGGCCTTCTTCATGTAATGAGTGGCTATGACCATCAACGATCAGGTCAATTCCATCTACTTCTTTTGCAATTCTGTCGGTAGTAAATTCACTGCTCTTATCTGTTCCTACGTGTGCTAAAGCGATAATTACATCAGCACCGGAAGCTTTTAAGTTAGCTACTTCCAACTTAGCTGCATCTATTGGATTTGTAAATTCCAATGTCTCTACATTCTTAGGATTGGTTTTATAAGCTGTTTCCGGAGTGGATAAACCAAAGATACCATAATCAACACCATTTTTAGTAATAATTATGTGTTTTTGTAAGAAGCTTTCTCCTGTTGCTTTTACCATTACATTAGAGGAAATCAATGGAAACTTCATAAGTTTAGATAATTCACCTAATCTATTTGATCCATAGTTAAAATCATGATTTCCCGGAACCATAGCGTCATAACCTAGTAAATTCATAAGTTCAACGATACTTTCTCCTCTTGAAACTGTAGCAAAAGGTAGCCCATGCAAGGTATCACCTGCATCAAGTAGGATAACTTCTGCACCTGCTGCTTCGGCAGACTTTTTAAATGCGCTGACAGCTGTGTATCCCATATTGCCGCCAGAACTATCAGGCATAGCTCTTCCGTGAGTGTCATTGGTGTGTAAAATTACTGTGTAACCGGTTAAGTCTGTGTCCTTTGTTGATATTGCCGCTGCTGATGCAGGAGCAACTGGTGTTAAAACTAACACAAATACTAGGATTAAGGATAAGAACTTCCAAATCCGTTTCATAAAACTACCACCTTCCTGATTCTTAATTTTAAAAACGAAAAGACGTACACGTCTTTTTCACATTATATAATATATTTGTAAATAATTCAACCATATTCTGGTATTATTTTGTTAATTCTATGTATAATTTTCGTAAATCCCAATGTTTATTTATGCATATTCACTAATATTTATTTTAATAGAAACGGTAACATGTAATTTTTCTATAACCTTTCAAAATGTTCACAAATATATTAAATAAATTTCTTAAACGCCTTGACAATTAATCCAATACCCTTTAGAATAAATTTGATTTATATAAATAATTTATAATACAATAAATTGTTTTTATAAAAACATCTTGATAAATTCCTGAAAGGAGTTGATTTATTATGACAGTATTTTATATGGTGATATTAATTTAACTAAATACGGATGAGCATAAGTTTTATTCTGTGCTCAGCATAATACCTTTCATGAAATGTAAAGAATAGTTCAAGTATTAATTAAAAACCTATTTTAAAATTACAACATGCTCAGGCGTGTTTTTTTTATGCTCTTTTTTACCTGGTCTATAGCAAATCTTATTCAAATATCCCATTTCCAGAAAGGTACACCCCAAAAAGGTGAAGAATCAAAAAAGAATTTAAACTAAAATTGGAGGAATCAAACTATTGATCAATTTAAAAGAATATGGATTTTATGATTATTTTGAAAAACAAATAATAGACGAAGAAAAACAGGAGGGATTAATTCCGTCCAGAGTTATCTCCGTTCACAAAGAGTCTTACAAAATTATATCTGAATATGGTGAGAAGAATGCTAAACTGAAAGGGTCTAATTTCTATCAAGATTCCAAATACCAAATTTATCCGGCAGTTGGTGACTTTGTTCTTATAAAACCCAATAGCATGGGTGATGATGTTATTTACCGTGTCTTAAGCCGGCGGTCATACTTTTCCCGCATAAATCCTACCATGCGCAATAACATTGCCAGCGCAAGCGAGCAAATTGTAGCTGCTAATTTTGACTATGTATTTATTATGGTCTCACTAAACCATGACTTTAACCTAAGAAGATTGGAACGTTATCTGGCTGCTGCCTGGCAAAGCGGCGGAACCCCTGTCGTGTTATTAACTAAGGCAGATCTATGTGAAGATTATGAAGATATGGTGAATGAGGTAAAAGGAATTGCTCTCGCAGTGGAGGTACTTGCCATTAGTTCTCTGACAGGACTTGGAATGGAAGGCCTGAAGCAATTTTTAAAGCCTTGTAAAACATTAGTTTTCTTAGGTTCTTCCGGAATCGGTAAATCTTCTTTAGTAAATGCTTTAGCAAAAGAACAATTAATGAAGGTAAATATCATTCGTGAAGAAGATAGCAAAGGACATCACACTACTACTTACCGTCAATTATTTAAATTGGAAAATGGGGTTCTTATTATTGATACCCCAGGTATGCGTGAACTTGGAATGTGGGATGTAGAAGATGGACTGGGAGAAACTTTTTCTGATATTGAAGACTTAACAGACCAATGCCGTTTTCACGATTGCAGCCATAAAACTGAACCTGGCTGTGCTGTGAAAGAAGCTCTTGAAATTGGTACTTTAACTATAGAAAGATGGAAATCCTATGAGAAATTATTAAGAGAATCGCAGTACAGTGCTAAAAAAGCAAATTGTTTGAAGCTAAAGGCCAAAAATAATAAAAATGCCATGAAACTTCCATATAGTTCGAAGAAAAATTATGATGAAGATTAAGAAATTAATCCGAATATAATCACTTATATAATTTGAGTATTCAGGGTCTTTTAATATAGCTCCCCTTATATCCTGCTTTCGCATTTAACAAAGCTAAAGCTAAGTCCAAAAGGGACTACTGTAAAATGCATGTCTTATACCAGATATTAATGATGATATCGGTATTCTCATTCATTTTGCAAAAGTCCCTTTTGTGGTTTTTATAAGCGATGAATATCTATTTTATCGGAATATTCCCTTATAACAGCAATAGATTCCTTAAACTTCATTAATTCTTCTTCCGTCATATGAACTTCTATTACATCCTTTACTCCACCTCTGTTTAAGATAACGGGAACACCACAAAATACATCAGATTCCCCGTATTCACCTTCCAGAAGTGTGGAAACCGGAATAATTTTATTTTCATCATTTAAAATGGATTTTATAATACCTGCAACGGTGGTGGCTATTCCGTAACAAGTGGTGCCTTTAACCTCTAAAATTTCAAATCCCACACGAGTTACTCTTTTTACGATTTCATCTAAATTTATATTTTTATACTCATCATTATCTTTCAGAATATCTGTGATTCTTTTTCCACCTACTGTTACATGGGACCATGGGCACATTTGGCTATCTCCATGTTCCCCCATGGTATACCCTTGTACACTCCTTGGATCAACATGAAACATTTCCCCTATAAAATATTTTAATCTTGCTGAATCCAGAGCTGTACCGGTTCCAATTACCTGATTCTTTGGCAAACCAGACAGTTTGTATACATAGTAAGCTATAATATCCACCGGGTTGGATACTAAGATAAAATGTCCCCCAAATCCACTATCCATTACCGGTTTAACTATGGTTTTTACAATCTTAGCTGACAGCTCCAGTGTGTCCAGCCTGGTTTGATTTATTTTTGGCGGAGCACCCGCTGTTATTACAACGATGTCTGCATCACCGCAGTCCTTATAATCGCCTTCTGTCACTTTAATATTACGATTCAAATATTCAACACAGTGACACAAATCCGTAACTTCTCCTCTTGCTTTATCCTTATTAATATCAACAAGCATTACTTCATCACAGACACCTTGGGTAATAAGGCTGAATGCAGTAGACGATCCAACTAGTCCTGCTCCTATAATAACAACTTTACTTCTATTAATTGTCATATATTTTTTGCTCCCTCTTCCAATAAAGTTTTTAATACATAATACCGTATTATTATAATATTTAATTATTGGAAGTAATTTATACCTGATTCAAATATATGTTGATTCTGCTCTCCATAAATATTGATGGCAACCCCATCTCCACGTCTTTCAGAGTGAGCCATCTTGCCCAGCACTCTTCCATCAGGACTTGTGATACCTTCTATTGCATAGTAAGAACCGTTTGGATTAAACTCTTCCTCCATAGTAGGGTTTCCATCTAAATCAACATACTGGGTAGCAATCTGTCCATTGGCCACTAACTTATCTATCCATTCCTTACTTGCAACAAATCTTCCTTCTCCATGAGAAGCTGGAATGGTATAAATCTCTCCAAGTTGCGCTTTTTGCAGCCAAGGAGATTTGTTGGACACCACTTTTGTATATGCCGATTTCGAAATATGCCTTCCCAGATTATTAGAGGCCAAGGTTGGTGATTCTTCTTGCTGGGGCATAATTTCACCATATGGCACTAACCCTAGTTTAATCAAAGCCTGAAAACCGTTACAGATTCCTAAAATCAAGCCGTCTCTTCTGTTTAGAAGGTCATTCACAGCTTCCTGTATTCTTTCATTACGAAATATAGTTGCTATGAATTTACCGGAACCATCTGGTTCATCTCCTGCCGAGAAACCGCCCGGAAACATCAGAATCTGTGCTTCCTTAATAGCCCTTTCAAACCCTTCTATAGATTCCCTGATATGCTCCGCATTCAGGTTCTTAAATACTAACGTATTAACAGAGGCTCCGGCGTGTTCAAAGGCTTTTTGGGAATCATATTCACAATTAGTCCCAGGAAATACCGGAATAAATACTTTTGGTCTTACTACTTTTTCTTTAGATAAATATATCTTCTTCGCCTGATACAAAACAGGCTCTATTTTTTCACTTTTCACGTAAGAACGAGTTGGAAATACCTTTTCTAGTGTACTGCTCCATGAGGTTAAAGCCTCTTGCAGGGTAACCTTTACATCACCATATTGGAATTCTGAATCGAAAGAAACGGTTCCAATTTGTTTGTATTGTATGTTTAATTCATTTAATATATGCAAATCCTCTTCTTTAATTTCAGCAACTATGTCTCCAAATGCAGGTGCAAATAGTTCTTCCGGACTTACGGTTTCTGATATCTTCACCCCTAACTGATTACCAAATGCCATTTTACTGATTGCTTCTGCAAGTCCATAGCTTCCTAATGCATAAGCGGATTGCAGCGTTTTTTGTTGTGCCAGCATATGAATTTTATCGTATAGCATTTTCAGATATTCATAATCAGGAAGATGGTATTGGTCTTTTTTGATAGTAAATCTTATAAGTACATTTCCTGGATTTTTCAATTCAGGTGATACCACCTCCTGCACTTTTCCTGTTGTAACAGCAAAAGATACCAGAGTAGGCGGAACATCGATATCATTAAACGTACCGGACATACTGTCTTTTCCGCCAATGGAAGGCAGCCCAAGGTTCATCTGGGCAGAATATGCTCCTAGCAGTGCGGTTAAAGGTTCTCCCCATCTTTTAGGATCCCTTCCAAGTTTTCTAAAATACTCTTGGAAAGTAAATCGAATCTTCTTATAATCTCCACCTGAAGCTGTAATCTTGCCAACAGAAGATATAATAGCATAAACAGCCCCATGGAATGGACTCCAGCTGGATAGATAGGGGTCAAATCCATAACTCATCATGGTAACTGTATCACATCTTCCTTTTAATATAGGAAGTTTGGCAATCATAGTCTGAATTGGAGTCTGCTGTAATTTACCTCCTAAAGGCATAACAACCGTAGCTGCTCCAATAGAACTGTCAAACATCTGTATAAGACCTTTCTTGGAACATACATTCAGATCTTTTAATATATCTAACCATTTTTCTTTTATATCTGATTCTTCCTCCATTAAAGGTTGTTTAGCTGTTAAAGGTGATTTTGTGAAATCCTCTTCCTTTTGGTTCTTCAATGTATCTCTGCCATATGCTTTTCTATTTAAATTCTCTTTATTAAAATAATTCTCTTTTTCCTCCGGCATAGTCATAAAGGCTTTAGTTTCCTGATGTGCACCATTGGTATCTAAAAATGCTCTGGATATATTAACAATATTAATTCCTCTCCAGTTCATAACTAGTCTTGGCTCCTCTGTAACTTCTGCCACAATTACTGCTTCCAGATTCTCTTCATCAGCAAAAGCAAGCATCTTATCTATATCTTTTGCATCTACCACAACCGCCATTCTCTCTTGGGATTCCGAAATTGCAAGTTCCGTTCCGTCAAGACCTGCATATTTTTTCGGCACTTTATCCAAATCAATATTTAATCCATCGGCCAATTCACCAATAGCAACAGACACACCACCGGCTCCAAAATCATTACATTTTTTAATTAATTTACTTACTTCTTCTCTGCGAAATAGTCTTTGTAATTTTCTTTCTGTAGGAGCATTGCCTTTTTGCACTTCTGCTCCGCAAGTTTCAATCGATTCCGTAGTGTGAACTTTTGAAGAACCGGTGGCACCACCGATACCATCCCTGCCGGTTCTACCACCTAGTAAAATAATTTTATCTCCTGGCTCTGCGTTCTCACGAATAACATTCTTTCTTGGGGCAGCACCCATAACAGCTCCGATTTCCATTCTCTTTGCTGCATAGTTGGGGTGATAAATTTCATCTACCAAACCGGTAGCAAGTCCGATTTGATTTCCATAGGAACTATATCCGCTAGCTGCTCCAGTAACAATTTTTCTCTGAGGTAATTTACCTTCTAAAGTATCTTTCATTGAAACATTAGGATCAGCCGCTCCGGTAACACGCATTGCCTGATATACATAACCTCTTCCGGATAAAGGATCACGAATAGCTCCCCCAAGGCAGGTGGCAGCTCCGCCAAAAGGTTCTATTTCTGTTGGATGATTGTGTGTTTCATTTTTAAAGAACACCAGCCACTCTTCCTCTTTTCCGTCTATTTCCACAGGTACCACAATCGAGCAGGCATTGATTTCATCAGAAACTTCCATATCCTCCAGTTTGCCTTCAGCTCTTAATTTTTTCATGGCCATAAGAGCGATGTCCATTAGAGAAATATACTTATCCTCTCTATCTTTATATAAGATATTCCTGTCTTCCAAATATTTATTATATGCCTCCAGAATCGGCTTCCGATAGAAGCCTTCCCCAACTTCAATTTCTTTTAACTCTGTTAAAAAGGTTGTATGGCGGCAGTGATCAGACCAATAGGTGTCTAAAACACGTATTTCCGTTATAAAAGGTTCTCTCTTTTCTTCTCTAAAGTAATTCTGTATATGACAAAAATCTTTGAGAGTCATGGCGAGATTCAAAGAATAATATAGCTTCTCCAGCTGCTCTTCCTTCATAGAAATAAAACCATCTACTAAGGATACCTCTGCCGGCTCCTCAAAATAAGACTCTAGCGTATCCGGCTTCTTTTCCTCAGCTTCTCTGGAATCCACTGGGTTGATGCAATATGCTTTTATTTTCCTGAATTTTTCATCATCAATGTTTCCCGTTAAAATATAAGTAATTGCAGTCCTAATAATAGGTTCTTCATTTTCATCTAATAACTTTACACATTGTTTGGCCGAATCCGCTCTTTGATCAAATTGTCCGGGCAGATACTCCAAAGTAAATACTTTATCTTCTCTATCACAAGAAAAAGTCTCTTCATACAAATAATCAACAGGTGGTTCCGAAAATACAGTTCCCAAAGCTTTCTCATATGTTTGGATACTGATATTTTCCACATCATACCGTACTAAAACCCTAACTTTTAGTAAGGTATCTATATCCAAGTAATTGATTAATTCCTCTTTTAATTCCTTTGCCCGAATCGCAAAAGGTTCTCTCTTCTCAACATAAATTCTTTTTACTTTGCTCATAATGTATCTGCTCCTTATTTGATGATACAATGTCTATTCTTCGCTCCATTTTTAGTGTGTCATGAATAAAAACGTGTTCATGATCTTAGCACTCCACTCAGGAAATACAAGCAAGCTTGCATTTTCTTCATTCCGTTTGTATTATATCATGAACAAAAAGCGTGTTCATGATCTTGGCACTCCACTCAGGAAATACAAGCAAGCTTGCATTTCCTTCATTCCGTTTGTATTATATCATAAGATACTTTATAAATAAAATTAATAAATGTTTTTTATTTCATTAGTAAAGCTAATAAAATATGTAATATTACTGTACAAATGAAAACAATTGAGGTAAAATGATAGCAAAAGCGGAGGGAGGGAAATCTATGCATATAACCTATATTCACCATAGCTGTTTTAGTGTTGAAATGGAGGATATTGTATTTTTATTTGATTACTATAAAGGAAATCTTCCAACCTTTGATTCTAAAAAACATATTTTTGTATTTGCTAGTCATAAACATCCGGATCATTTTGATTTAAAGATTTTTGACTTGTCTGAAGAATATCCACATATATCGTTTATTCTATCCAATGATATTAAAATGAACGATAATTACATGAATCGTAAAAATATACCTGAGAAAGCTCGTAGCAATATCTTTTATATCGGCAAAAATGTAACCTCTTCCTATCCTATCACCATTGACTCCAATTTGCATATAAAGAACGGAAACCTCTCAGAAAATTCAGCTTCTATCAAGATTGAGACACTAAAATCCACTGATGAAGGCGTTGCCTTTATTGTTTCTCATTACGACAAAGTCATATACCATGCAGGTGATTTGAATTGGTGGTCCTGGCAAGGAGAAACAGAAGAAGAATATATGAGTATGACAGCCAGTTTCCAAAGGGAAATGAACCATATAAAAGACAGAGCATTTGATGTTGCCTTTGTTCCGTTAGACCCCAGACAGGAGGAGCGTTTCTTTTGGGGATTTGATTATTTTATGAAAAATACGAATACCAAAAAGGTATTTCCTATGCACTTTTGGATGGATTATTCTGTTATATCCAAACTAAAAGAAATGGACATGGCAAAAGACTATGCAGATAAAGTAATATCAATTACAGAGGAAGGCCAAGATTTTAACATATAATGTAAACAGGCTGTGATTGAAAGAAAATAAATATGAAAGGATGCCACGCAAATAATTCTTTCAATCTATATATTTGTGGCAATATCACATCTGAAAATAGATGTGACTTGGGTATAAAAATGAAATTTACATTTGCTCATAATAACATTAACGTTCAAAACTTAGACACTTCTATTAAGTTTTATGAAGAAGCCTTAGGTTTAAAAGAAACCCGCAGAATCACACCGGAAGACGGAAGTTTTATTATTGTGTATTTAGGTGATAATGAAACCAATCATTTATTAGAACTTACCTGGCTTAAAGACTGGGACAGACCTTATAATCTGGGGGATAATGAATTCCATCTTGCTTTTGTTGTGGATGACTTTGAAGGAGCCCTAAAGAAACACAAAGAAATGAATTGTGTATGCTTTGAGAATCCTGGAATGGGAATTTATTTTATAAATGATCCTGATGGTTATTGGTTAGAAGTATTACCAAAAAAACACTAACTAAATGAAGAGATTAGAAAGGAGCTTACTATGGATATTAATTATGAATTGTATAAAGTGTTTTATTATGTAGCAAAGAGCCTCAGCTTTTCCGATGCTGCTTCTTCCCTTTTCATCTCACAATCTGCAGTAAGCCAATCTATAAAAGTACTAGAGAAGCGTCTAAACCAAACCTTATTTATTCGAAGTACCAAAAAAGTTGCTTTAACAAAAGAAGGAGAACTTTTATTTAAACATATCGAACCAGCCATTAACTTAATTAATCGCGGCGAAAATCAGCTATTAGAGGCAATCGCGCTTGGTGAAAGTCAGTTACGCCTTGGCGCCAGTGATACTATATGCCGATATTATCTGGTTCCCTTTTTGGATGAATTTCACAAGAAATATCCGGACGTACACATTAAAGTGACCAATGGCACCTCCCTGCAATGTGCCAAGATGTTAGAAAATAATGAGGTAGATATTGTCGTTACCAACTCCCCGAACTCCGCGCTGGTAAATAGTATGCATATTGAATCAATCTATGAATTTCAGGATGTCTTCATTGGCAATCCAGATTTTTTTAAGATTGGAAAGGAACCTCTTACCTTAGATGAATTACAAAAACTTCCTATATTAATGCTTACAAAACAATCCACAACCAGTGAGTTTCTTCACAACATGTTTATTCAACACTCTCTGGAATTAGTTCCTGCTGTTGAATTAAGCAGTAACGATCTTTTAATTGATTTGGCAAAAATCGGGCTCGGTTTAGCATTCATCCCTGATTTTTGCTTAAGAGAAGAAGATACAAAACTTATTAAAGTACCAACTACAGAAGAATTACCAACAAGAAAATTGGTGGTCGCTTATAACGAAAATATACCTTTATCTTCTGTAACACAGTACTTTATAGAATTATTAGAAAGATAAAATCAACCTCGATATACTTGATTCTACCAAGTGTATCGAGGTTTCTTATTGTATGACTTTGCAATGGGACGATACTATCCTATACACTCATATGTAATAAACATAAACCTACACAGTAAAATATCATTCACGCCGCTACACAGCTTTATCCTTTATAAAACAAATGTACGAATTCCAAAATACAACAATACAATCATTCCAAGTACAATTCGATACCAGCCAAATGCCTTAAAATCATGCTTTTTAATAAAACTCATTAAGAATTTAATGACAAGTATGGATACCGTGAAAGCTACTACCATTCCAATGCCTAAGGTAAATAACTCCGCACTTGTGAAAGCGAAACCAAATTTCAGTATTTTTATAGCACTCAATCCAAACATAACGGGAACTGCAAGAAAAAAAGTGAATTCTGCTGCTGCCACACGAGATACACCTATCATTAATGCACCGATGATTGTTGCTCCTGAGCGGGAAGTGCCTGGAATAATTGATAATACTTGAAACAAACCAATCATCAAAGCTGCTTTATAAGTAATATCCGATAATTTATCCACTGTTGGAACACGCTTTTTATTCCAATTTTCAATCAAAATAAATACCACACCATAAAAAATAAGTGCTGCTGCAATCACGATCGGTGTGTGTAAGTGAGCTTCAATATAATCATCGAAAAGGATTGTGATAATTGTTCCCGGAATACAGGCAATAACCACCTTAAACCAAAGAGAAAAAATATCCTTATTAATGATTGGCTTTTCCTTATCCTTAAATTGAAACGGAAACATTTTGTTCCAAAATATTAAAACCACAGCCAGGATTGCCCCAAGCTGTATTACAACAAAAAACATTTCCTTAAAAGCTTCACTTGCATTTAACTGCAATAATTCATCTACAATCAACATATGTCCTGTGCTGCTGATAGGCAGCCATTCCGTAATTCCCTCTACGATACCAAGAAAAACAACTTTCAGAATCTCTACAAAATCTAATTCCATTATTCTAAATCCTCCTTCTTAAAATAATAAAATGTCATAATTGTGGTTTTGTCCGCACTATCTTTCTACCCAGCAGACCATGAATTTTACCTTTGGAAACTTGAATATTAACGTTATCAATAACAGTAGATATTCCGTAAACTTTGCAAGATTTTTTGTTTCAATGTTATATTCCATAACCATCTCCCTTTTGTTTTTTCAGCTTGTTTTCTACATAACTGTAATTTTATTATTACTTTAAGGAGCCAAAGAAACAAGAAACCTATCGTCACAGAAGAAAAAAGTCCCGACACTTTTCGTGTCAGAGGCTGATTTAAATGGCCTAAAGAGTTTTTTTATTTGGTTTGTCTTGTTTTACCAACACAAATATTTTAATCACAAATAACAGAAATAATAATGCTGTTACATAGGGTTCCCTTGCTGCCGCAAAAATACAGATAGCAACAGCCTCTAATATGATGGAGCATTTTTGGGCAAGAATACACCATAATTCTTTTTCAAAGTGAGTAAATATAAGCTCAGCCATACCAAGTCCAATAACAAAGGAAAAAATAACCCAATAGATTATAAGATTTGTCCTTGTTGTATCAGTAAATTCCAATAGGTTAACAGCACGAATGAAGGACCCGTCCCATTGACCATACAACGGTAGAAAGATAAACCCAATCACCAGCAAATCTAACATTCCATAAATTAATTTATAAACTTTTTCCATGTTAGAATGATTTTCTGACTCTGCAAGACTTATCAGTTCCTCTCCCGACAATAATTCATCAATAGTAACTGTAAATAGTTGAGATATACATTTTAAAGACTCAATATTGGGATAACCTTTACCACTTTCCCATTTTGAGACTGCTGTTCTTGATACATATAATTGTTTCGCAAGCTGTTCTTGCGTTAGATTATTCTGTTTTCTAAGGTGTTGCAGCTTCTCATTAAATTCCATTATAATCCTCCTGGTTCTGTATCCAAGTAGAATTATATACGGTCAGGCAAATAATAACAAGAGATTGTTGAAAACAGAATGTACTAATTCGATATATTCAGGTATACAATACTTTAGATGTTTATTTTAACAAAAAATTGTATTTGAACTAATTAAATCATTAATTTATGAATTTTAGCGAAATAAAATCCATAAAATTATAATTCCTCTATTTATTATAATCATTTCGACATATATCTTGTTTTATCATTGTTTTTTCAACTATAACATGCTATTATGATAGTTGGTTCTTGAATAATATTTTTAAGGAGAATTGAAGCATGGATATACTTCATCACGTTTTAAATAATATTGTAGATTATACAATGTTATTATTCGAATTTATGGGGGTTTGTGTTCTGATTTTATCTGGAATAAAAGGAACCATAGATTATTTTCGAAAGAATCCCTACACAAGATTAAATCTTGCCAGGGGAATGGCGATGGGTCTGGAATTTAAATTAGGCAGTGAAATTCTTAGAACTGTAGTCGTTCGTACTTGGAAAGAAATAGTATTAGTAGCTGGAATTATTGTACTAAGAGCTGGTCTTACCCTTCTGATTCACTGGGGAATTAAAAATGAAGAAGCTCAGCATGAGAATGCAACATTATTAGATAAACAACTTTAAGAAAATTAATATGTATGAAATATTAAATAGTGTAAATAGAATAGTAACTTAAATTGTTTATAATTAAAAATTACATAATAGGAGTAAGTAAAATGGTAGAAATATTACACGGTTTATTATCAAAAGTAGTGGACTACGCAATTTTTTTCTTTGAATTTATGGGTGTTATAGTTCTTATCCTGGCAGGTATTCAGGGTGTAATTAATTATTTCCGCAAAAATCCACTTACAAGACTTAATCTGGCTAAAGGCATGGCAATGGGTCTGGAGTTCAAATTAGGTAGTGAGATTCTAAGAACTGTAGTTGTTCGTGATGTTTGGGAAATCCTAACGGTTGCTGGAATTATCATCTTAAGAGCGGCTTTAACTTTCTTAATTCATTGGGAAATCAAGACGGAAGAAGCCAATGGTGATTTTGAAGAAAAATAAAAATTTCGCTTATTAACAATAGAACGCTTTGCCTAATGTAGGCTATCAAGACCATAGAGAGTCGGGGCTATTGTATATTGCTTGTTCCATAGAAAAACCCGATGGTTCTAATATGATAGTAATCGCTTAAAACATATTTAAAAATTGCGAACTCCTCGGCTTCGCCTCG
>NZ_DAMAUC010000007.1:0-174761 GCF_032079385.1 Anaerocolumna sp. | reverse complement strand
GTTCTTGTCAAACCTAATTTTACCATAAAGGGGTGCTTTTCTGTGCTTTTAAACGCAAATTGAATATATTTCCATTTGTCCTAAGCTAATTTTACGCTAACTAATGGTAATTTGTATGGCACGTAAGAAGCCTAAGGACATTAGCACTAAATATTGAAAGTTACTAATAAAAATAGTCCGAAAACTACTAATAAAAAATGTACATTCGACTTCTGTCTACTACTTTCAATAATCCACCTTAACATGCTACTCCCTTTCAGGTAGTGTGTCATAAACTGATTGATTGTGTTATATTTTTGAAGCACTTTCAGACAATCATTCATTAAACCACTAGTATCTTATAATGCCATATTATATTCACAATAAGCATAACAAGGTATAAACCCACGCTATAATAGCGTGGGTTTATACCTTGTTTCATTATGTACTAATATTTACTTAGGATTAGTGCAACCCCAGCCACAATTACCGCCTACTAAAGTTGTTTCCAAATGATCAAGCAGTTGAATGTCTTCATCGAATCCATAAGTGCGTTAACAAAAAGTGTGATTACTATCTTTCTAAAGAAAAAGTACTCCTAAGAGATTTGTGGAGGAAAAGTGTCAATGCAAACTCCACTATATTTACCACGAGTTTACTATTAACTTCTTTCACGTGGACAAACACGCTCTACCTAGTCGGGCTACTTCATTTAACTTTAAAATCCTCATGTATTAAGATAACCTGGAATACCAGTTTCTATATTTCCAAAATTAAGTTTTCCTATGTAAGAATATTCAAATAGTTCAATCTTAATCGAACTTATATAAGTTTTTTCGTCGATGGCATAATAACGGCAATTCTTTCCTTATCTTATCTACATATTGCAAATCCAATTTTCTAGTAAGAATACCCTCCTTTTCATCTAGCTGTCCCAAAACATCTCCCCATGGATCTGTAATAATTGAATGCCCCCACGAACGATAACTCGATTGTAAATTAGCTGCTGATGCACATCCTGCCATATATACTTGATTATCTAATGCTCTTGCTCGAAATAAAAGTTCCCAATGCTGTGGTCCTGTCGTCATATTAAAAGAAGCTGGTATTATAACAAGTTTTACATTCTCGCCCATCAATCGGAAAAATTCTGGAAAACGAATATCATAGCAAATCATCAATCCTATTTTTCCCCACTTGGTATCAAATACAGTAGCAGAATCCCCTGCACAAAAAGTATCAGATTCCTTAAAATATTGTCCATTTTCAATACTAACATCAAAAAGATGAACCTTTCTATGACGTGCTATCATTCTCCCTTGTGGATCAAAAACAAACGATGTATTATATATTCTCTCCTGCACCTTCTCAGGGATAGAACCTGCTACAAGAAACAGATTAAATTCTTTCGCAAGCTCTGCTAACTGAACAATAAAAAGATCATTTTCTGACATTGCATATCGTGTAAACGCCTCATTTTCATATGAGCAACAACACATCTCTGGTAAAACAACTACATCCGTCCCACTCTCCTTTGCTTGGCTGAGTAATGTTTTTATTTTTACAAGATTATCTGTTGGAAAAGTAACAACCTCCATTTGAATCAAAGAGATTTTCATGCTTTCTCCTATATGACCAATCTGATGCCAATGATCATATTTTTCCTTCCTATTGAGCTGTAACCATAGCAATCAGTTTAAATTTTGAAATTATATTAGAAAAGCTTTTAAAATTTCATTGAATATGCTCCTTGGGCGGAGTCCATGACTCAATGAGAGCAGGAATATTCACTATCCATTTTTATTCCTTGATTAACGAATACGCTGAAATCTTCTTAATTGGCATTGACAATCCTATACTTATCACGAAATTTATTACAATCTGCAATAGCGCAAATAAAAACAATACTGGAACTAATATCTCAAAATTATTCTTCTCAGCACCTATTATTTCAAATAAAGCTTGATTTATAACGGGCATATATAAGATTCCTAATCCTGCTGAAATTAGTATGGAAATAACAGAAACCGGTAAAAAACTAAACGCTAATTGCAATGTAAGCTGATTATTCGAATAACCAATTGCTTTATAAATACCAAACTCATGTTTTCTCTGTGTAATCTGTGATCTTATAATAACATAAAGGATTAGTAAAACAATTAAAATGGTTAAAGCAAAGATTACTGCAACAATCAGTATAACTAATTTCGAATACATAGATTGTGATATTTCCATATTTTTTGCATAATTTACACTGCTTATTATTTTATCATTCTGCTCACTTTCTATACGTTCGATAAACCCTTCCTGATCAACCTCATCTTTAAGATACACATATAATGAATTGGCCTGATAATCTTTTTCAATCCGCTTATATCCCTCATTTGTTAACTCACATACACTACCCTGATAATTAACACCTTGAATAAATCCTACAATTATATATGAAACAACTACATCTCCATGAGAAATCTCTATTTTATCTCCAATTTCATAATTCTCTTCAAAAATATTTCCAATTGCAATTTCTGTCTCATCATTCGGATTTCTTCCTTTATAACATAAGTCATTAGATACACGGGAAAAATCATCACATACAAATGCAGTTATACTATTTTCTGATATTTTTACATTCTGCATGCTATATTCTAATACCTTTTCAACCTGTGCATCTTTTTTTAAACCCATCCTAACGCTTTCCTCATTCGTCTGCAAAACTACGTCTGGTGTTTCCTCAAGCAAAGTTGTCATAAAATTATCTGGTTTAACAATAACATTATATAATAATGTGCTTGCAAATGCCATTAAAACCATTACAAGGAAGGAAACAGAAAATAGTAGCACATTGTGCTGTGCCGATAATATTGTGTTCTTTAAGATAATATTAAACTTTAAGTTTCCTGGTGTTTCATCCAGTGGAAGATGGTTCTTCTTTCCTTTTATACTTCCCGTAGTTCCTCTAATAGCTGTAATGGGCTGTAATTTGCGAATTCTTCTTGCCGAAAAAAGGACAAATGCTAAGGTACTGATTTCCAGCACAATCAATACCGTTAGAAACGCATTTATGTCAAATTTTAAATTAAAACTAAAACCGGATTGCAATGCTAACATATTTGAAAGTGTTGGAATCACTGTATAAGATGCTGCCACACTAATAATAGTTACTAACGTAACTATTGCCAAATATGGAAATACCATAGATTGAATAATCATTCCTCCGGTATAACCAAGTGCTTTTAAAACTCCCATGGAAGCAATCTTTTCTTCAATGGTATTCTGTATTTTAAACTTACATAAAAATATACTTACCAATAAAATGATGAATGCAAAAGCCACTAAAATTGAAATAGTCAACTTGCAGACCATCATTCTTGCCTGTTTTCCATCTTCACTACTACTTAAGGATAATAATGTTATATTCTCCTCTTCCAACAAATCATTAATTTTATTTTTAATCTTAATCTTATCTGTCTGTTCTGTTGTCCGAAGCGAGTATTCTACAACTTTATATGTTTCTAGATTTTCTAGCGTATCTTGATATACTTCATCTGGAAGATATAACCCAATAAGACCTGTACCGTAATTTCCATACTGCATCTCATTAATAACACCTGCAATTTGAAAATCATACTCATCATCACCAATCTCAAAACATATTGTATCTCCTACAGAATATTGCCCAAACTGAATATAATACTCCGGAACATAGATTGGATTCTCAAAATCTGATTTATCATCCTCTTCTTGAATTTCCAACAAATTTAATTTTCTATCCTCATCTAAATTATAAAAAATAACATTCATTGTAAAATCTGTTCCTCTAAAATCCTTGACGATAGATGAAACTTTAATTCCATCTAACTTTTCAACCTCTTCAACACCACTTATCTCAAGACATTTATCTTCCAATATATCTTCATCCTGAACTGCTGGAATACAAAAATTATAATTAGCTGTTTCTAATTCTATGAATCTGTCTTCATATGCATTCTCTACTTGAAAAGTCAAAACAAATGCAATATTTAAAATAAAAGCCGTTAAAAATATAATAATGCCATATGATATATACTGTGTTGTTTCTGATTTAAAATTATACTTAATAAGATTTTTTAATTTCCCCACATTACCACCCCATTTCAATCAGAAATTTTTCCAGCTTTGCGGTTCTATCTGTATTATTATCTTCATACTCTCCTAAATTACAATCACCACAGACCTTACCATCTTTTAAATAAATCAAACGGTTAGCACGAAGTGCAGACTGCTTATCATGCGTAACCATAATAATACTTTGTCCGTCTTTGTAAAGTTTTGAAAAGATATCTAAAACTGCTTTGGAATTATCTGAATTCAAGGATCCTGTTGGTTCATCTGCAAATACAACGTTTGGGCTATTTATAACCGCTCTTACAATGCCAACTCTCTGAGCCTCTCCTCCTGATATCTGATTTGGAAACTTTTTTTGAATGTTTGGTGGAATATTAACCATCTCAAATATTTTTTTTGCTTTTTCTACGATTTCGTTACGTTTATTGCTCACAAGAACGCCTGCAACAATAACATTATCAATTAGACTCATTCTATCCAATAAATAATTTTGTTGAAATACAAACCCACAATTTTTTCTTCGAAACACAGCCAGTTGATCATCC
Organism: Anaerocolumna sp.; assembly: GCF_032079385.1. NCBI lineage: Bacteria > Bacillati > Bacillota > Clostridia > Lachnospirales > Lachnospiraceae > Anaerocolumna > Anaerocolumna sp. The sequence goes on along the minus strand of NZ_DAMAUC010000007.1, from coordinate 170,130 downwards.
GTTAAATTTGTCACCATTTCTCCGCAAAACTTTACTTCACCCTTTTGAGGTCTGTCCATTCCTGAAAGAGAATATAAAAGAGTTGATTTTCCGGCTCCTGATGAACCCATAATAACGGTAAAATCACCCTTATATATATCCAAACTTAAATTTTCAAAAATTACCTGTTCCACATCTCCGCAGCGAAAACTCTTTTTTAGCCCTTTTGCCTGAATAACTACTTCCTTTTCTTTCATATCCTCTATTATTCCTTTCATTATTTAAACTATTACCTATACAAATTCTTTTTTATGTATTCTATATTTTTACATACCTAATCATTTGTCAGCCTATTCTTTGCAACAGCAAGAGGATTATTCAAAAATAGTAATATAGAAATTTTCTTTCTTGCAAGCAACTGTAGTTTACATTCCTCATTTTTGCTATTACATAACATTATTTTTTAAATAAAGAAACGATTTTTTCCTCTTCGTCACTATTATCAGCAGCAAATACATGCAATGTTTTTATTTTCTCTTTAATAAGATTTTTAATAATTTTATTCGGTCCGATATCTATGTATGCATCATAGTTTTTGTTAACCATTTCTTCAATAACCTGATTCCATAAAATGGGTGACGACATCTGATCAATCAATAATTGCGAAATTTCTGAAGAAGTTTGAAGGATTTTCCCATTGACCGTAGAAAAAACAGGAAAATTAGGCACAGAAAACTCTACTCCCTCAATCATTTTTGAAAAATCTTCCCGATAAATATTCATCAACTTACTATGATAAGGTGCACTTACCTTCATTGGTATCATTCTGTAAGGAATATACTGTCCTCCAAGTGATTCAATTTTATCATCCAGCTTTTTTTCCATCTCCTTATTTCCTGCAACCATAAATTGATTCGGGGAATTATAACCTGTTATGGCAACATACCCCTCTGCATTCATTTCCAGCAAAGTTTTTTCTAACGGTTCCTGCTCCATATCTGTAACAATTCCAGAAAATCCGAGTTTTTCCCTAAATGCATGTTCCATCAACTCGCTGCGCTTTCTTACAAAAGCAACAGCTGTATCAAATGGAATACTCCCTGTACAGACGAGTGCTGAAATTTCTCCTAGACTATGCCCTACAACTATCTCCGGCTCTTTTTCATATTTTATCATAAAATCCGTATATAACGCATAACTTGCCGTAAGAACTGCTGGTTGAGCATTTTGGGTTCTTGTTAATGTACTTAAATCTCCATTGTCTATCATTTTCCAGAGATCATAACCTAAAATTTCTGAAGATGTTTTAAAAATTTTTCTTATTTCACCACTTTTTACATACAAGCCATGGCACATATGAAGGTATTGTGATCCCTGCCCTGGGAATAGCATCGCATAATTCATACTTGTATACTCTCTTTCCTAAGGTAAGCTTTTTATGACAAACTTTCCAAATATTCTGCGAGTTCTGCAATACACTTATATTCAAAAATAGCCGCTGGATTAATCTCCACATCAAGGGTCTTTCTCATTTTATTAATAACCTTCAATGCCTGAATCGATGTAACCCCCAATTTAAAAAAGCTTGTATTCTCATCGATATCCTCTATATCACACTCCATTGTTTTGGCAAGTGCAGCTTTTAAATACTCCTTAATGCATCCTTTTTCCATATTAGTTACTCCTTATACTTTTATTTTAAAAGTGAAACTATCATACAACAGATATCTGCATTTTATTTAATTCGTCTAATATTTCAGTAACATCTGCCACAATAGAATAATCTGCATACTCAAAAATTGGTGCCTTTAGATCCCTATTAATGGCAATAATTTTCTTTGCATTCCGAATGCCAACCAAATGTTGACTGGCACCAGACACACCAAACCCTACATAAAGCTGAGGTGAAATACTTTTCCCTGATTGTCCTACCTGACGTGCTTTTTCTATAATACCGTCTTCGACTATAGGTCTTGTACCAACCACACATGCATTATATTTTTGGGCAAGTAAATAGATTGCCTCTACACATTCTGGTGAAGAGGCACCTCGTCCAATACAAAATACTGTAGCATATTTGTTTATATTTATTTCATTTTCTATCTGTTCTACCTGCTGAACTTCCAGACAAATTTCATTCTTACCATATTTGCCTTGGTCATCGTGCACTGTAAAATCAAGAACCTGCATATCTGATTTTCTATCTATCTTAGATATTTCAAAAACACCCTCTTTTACCGTTCCCATATTAATATCACAATTTATACAACTGATCTGTGCAACCACGGAATCACAAATAGCGGCACGGACAAAAAGAAAACCTTCTTTCGAATCATATAAAATTTCAATACAATCTGCAGTTAACCCTGCTTCAAAACGGGTGGATATGACTGCTGCAATATCTTTGCCTAAATTGGTTGCCTGGAAAAGGATTAATTGTGGCTTTCTTTCTTTTATAATATCAGTAATAATATCACTATATTGCCACATTCCAACATTCTTGCAAGATGTCCCAAATAACACAAGGTCTGTACCACACTCCGAAATTACTTTTATCGTGCTCTCCTTCTTCTCCCCTATATATAAAGCACAAACAGTATGGTCACTTTCATCTGCCAAGGTTCTTGCCTTAGATATAATCTGTGCCATGTGATCGTTCATCTCTGTAGAACAATCACATACTACAAGGATTTCCTTTTTGCAATTAGCCTCCAAGATTCTCCCCCTTTCCATGTTCTCCATGCTCAATAAGATTTGATAAAACTTCTGCCATTTCATGAACACCGCCATCTACTTTGACTTTTTCGCTTTTAACAAATTTGTTTCTAATTTCCTTAACCTTTGTTTTTGAACCTTTCAATCCGCATTTCTCCGGATTTATTTTCATATTAGTAGAATCAAACAATAAGATTTCTTTTTTCTTTGCTTTTTTTATGGCAAGCAAACTTGTAATTGGCAAATTAACTCTAAAATCATTAAACTTCACAATCGCAGGTAGTTTCGATTGTAATATTTGTATTACATTACCATTTCTACTCTTATAAATAACATCTGTATCCGTGATTTTTAATATTTCATTTCCATTTGCAATGGATGTAAACCCAAGTCGCTCACCCAATCCTTGAGGTACCTGACCGGTTTCTCCATCAATGGTTTTCACTCCACACACTATCATCTGAACATTGTCTAACTTAACCATTGCCTTTTGTAAAACATATGCTGTTGCTACGGTATCTGATCCTGCAAACATCTTGTCGCTGACAAGAACTGCCTCATCTGCGCCCATGGCAAGCGCCCGTCTTAAGACACTTTCTGCTTTTTTATCTCCCATACAGATACAGGTCAGACAAAAATCACCTTGATTACTTTTCTTTAGAGTAGCCAGATTCTCCAATGCCTTTAAATCATAGGGATTCATCTGAAAAGGTTCACTCTCTGTATTACCACTTTGAAATAGTAAATCTGTTTTTATCGGTTTAATACATAAAACCACTCTTTTTTCATTTTCCATTCTTTCATTTTCCATTCTTCTTTATAGACGCGTCATTTTCACCATTTCATAAATTGTATTTTTTTGCATCTCATTTGTTCCTGAATAAATACTGCAAGCAAGTGCATCTCTAAATTCTCTCTCGATTCCATATTCCTTTGTATAGCCATAAGCTCCAAATATCTGCAATGCATCACGACAGGTCTTAATGTAATTCTCACTCACATAAGTTTTAAAAATAGAAACTTCTGTATAAGCAGTTCTCTTTTTATCCTTCAGCCATGCAATCTTATACAACATCAATTTTGACATTTCTATTGCTATTTTCATCTCAGAAATCTTGTGTGAAACCGCCTGATAATCTCCTATCGGTTTACCAAACTGGCTTCTCGTTTTTACCTGTTCTATGCATTCTTCCATTATTCTTTGCATAACTCCAACATGAGGAGCAAACTCGAAACATCTTTCCCACTCAATCGCCTGAGTTAAAATATTAGTTCCTCCACCAATGCTTCCAAGAATATTTTCCTTTGGGACCTTAACATTATTTAAAATCAACTCACTTGTGGGGCAAGCATTAAGTCCCATTTTTTCAATATCTGGACCTGTTTTAACTCCTTGAAAAGCTCTCTCTACCACGAAGGCTGTTATTTTTTTTGGATTATCCTGTGTTACTGCAAAAACTATGTAAACATCAGCAATCGGTCCATTTGAAATAAACATTTTACCTCCATTTAAGATATAATGATTTTCCTCTTCTTTTGCTGTTGTCACCATGCTAAATGCATCTGATCCCGAATTTGCTTCCGTAATAGCAATCGCACCTATTTTTTCTCCAGTTATCATAACAGGAATATATTTATCCTTTAATTTCTTAGAACCATATAAATAAATAATATTCTGAGACACCCATACATGATTATTAAGCACAAAAATTAATCCATTATTTTTGCATGCATAACCCAGACTTTCATACATATATGCAGCTGTCTGGTAACTCTCGCCTAACCCTCCATATTCCTCTCCAATATTTAAGCCAAGAATCCCGAATTCAGATATTTTATTCCACATTTTGGGACTATACTTTTCCAAATACTCTTCATCGTTTAGATTTTCTCTTGCAAAATTAATAATTTCCTTTCTATATTCTTTTTGTTCTTGCGAATATGCAAATTCCACTGTCTATGCCCTCCTATACTACAACTAATTCCACATATTTTGGAATTTTTCTTTCATGAGCCATATCTGCCTCAAATACGATCAGGTTGTCTTTCTTTATTTCTTTAAATCCGTTAAATTTATATGTAATGTACATAATACGGTTTTTATCTGTTGGAACAAATTGTGCTTGCAACTTTACAGCTGCTTTTTTCGCCTCATTACAAATGTAATTTAGCAAAATATTACCTACTCCTCTTGACATAACGCGGCATGACATAATCAATAACTTTACTTCCCATACTTCTTCATTCTTTTCTACTAAAGCAAGACCAATGGTTCCATAAGTACCGTATTTATCATCCAGTCTGGTCACGAACACTTCGTATTTTTCATCTTCAATACATGCCTTTAATTCGGCATAGGAATACACATACCCCGTTGAATTCAACTGATGTGTTCTTACCGTCAGCTCCTCTACTCTTTGCAGATCGCTTTCTTGAGCTTTACTTATGTAAAAAGTCATATTCAATGAACCCAGAAATTCTTCTTTCGTTCCCTTGAAGTCCTTTTCTATACTATTCCTCGCAATATCATTCTGATACATTGCTCTTCTGTTTTTTGAGTCCGAAGTAATAAACTTTGGCATCATACAGTCCATGGAAAGAATTTTTCCGCTATCCAATGTATCAATACAGAGCACATCCTGATGTGAAAAAGACACTTCATCACGTTCAAATTCCTGATCATCTACAAACGCAAGTGTGTTTATGCCAATATTTATACTGTTTGTAATTACTTCAATTGCTTCTGATTTTGGATTCCAATTGATTTGTGGATAAATAAAATAATCCCACAAGTCAAACTCTTCCAGCTTTTTCTTTGCAGCATCATAATCGTTTTTACTGCTGATTGATTGTAAAATTCCTCTCTTATCCAACTCTTTTATTACTTCCACCACATCGTCCTTTAAAACAACATCTTCGCTCTCTAGCAATATTCCATCCCACAAGGTATTATCCAAATCCCACACAACACATTTAATCTTTGTATCTTTCAATATATTAATACCTCCACAATTCTTAATCTATTACTATAATTTATCCAAGTTTGGAGTTTACCAATGCAGCAATAGAATTAATATCTTTGAAATTATCAATATCTAATTCATGGTTCTCAATACTAATTTCGAAGTTCTTCTCGATAAAGCTAACTAACTGCATTGCAAAAAGTGAGTTAACGAGTCCTGTTTCAAAAATATTATCACCATCTGCTATATTGCTTTCATCAATAAATGATCCTAAAAATTCTCTAATTTTTTCTTTCATGTCTTATTCTCCAATTCTTATATACTTTTTTTATTTAAATTTGCCACTACATTTTTAATATTGATAAAATCCCTTTTTACCCTTCCTCCCAGTCTCTCCCATTTCCACCATGCGACGAAGCAACGGACATACTCTGAATTTCGGATCCTCATATTCCTTGTAAAGAACCTCTAAAGAATCAACTACTGTATCAATTCCTATCAAATCAGAGGTCTCTAATGGTCCCATTTTATGACCAAATGCCTTTTTGAAAATATTGTCTATCTGCTTTGCATCTGCTACTCCTTCATAAACAAGGAACGCTGCTTCATTCATAAATAAATGAGAGAGCCTGTTGGAAACAAATCCCGCACTATCATTCACTGTTTCAAAACTAATTTCAACGCTATGCAAAAGTTCTCCGACCTTATCAATTGTATTCTGCGAAGTCTTCTTTCCCAGAATAACCTCTGCAAAGTTCTTTATCGGAACAGGATTCATAAAGTGAACTCCTATTACTCTTTCTGGTGTTCCAGTATATGCGCCAATTCGAGTAATAGGTATGCAGGATGTATTTGCCAAATAAATACAGTCTGTTTTTTTGATATCTTTCAGCTGCTCATAAACTTCCTTTTTTACCTCTTCTTTTTCGTATACATTTTCTATAATAAAATCTGCATCCTGAAGTTCTTCATATTTTCTAATTATGGATATATTTTCCATTACCTCCTGCACCTTAAGAGATTTATCAAACATGCTTTTCATTTTTAAATCGCGAAAAATCTCACCCGTTGCATTTTTCAAAGCCTCTGGATCATTGTCTAAAAGCATTACACTATATCCATATTTTGCGAAACGTTGTGCCACGCCTTTTCCCATGACTCCCGCTCCGATAACCCCTATTCTTTTATTCATTGCATTCCTCCATTATATTCTTCCATTATTTTTATACTTCTATTTTTGCCATAATCCGCATTACTTCCTCTTGTCGCTGAAGCAATGAATTTATTTTTTTATCCCATCTTCCAAGTATTTTCTTTTTATATATGCATCCATCAAGTAAAAACCAAACCTGATTCGCTTTCGCAGCAACTTTGGCATCATGTGTAACAAGCATAATTGTGCTTCCTGCTTGATTTATATCAACAAATATATTCATTACCTCATCGGAAGTTTTCGAATTTAATGCACCTGTTGGTTCATCCGCAAATATAATTCTTGGATCGTTCATAAGACTTCTGCAAATACTGACTCTTTGCGCCTGACCACCGGACAGCGTACTAATGTCACGTTCCGCGAGATTTTCAATTCCCAATTTTTCCATCAGTTTTTTTGCTTTATTCTCCAGTTCATCATCTACACGTTCATGAAGAATAGAAGCTCCAAGAATAATATTTTCCATTACGGATAGACTTCTGATCAAATGTGGATGTTGAAATACATAGCCAAGCTTACGAAGTCTTATGTCTGATAATGCCTTTTCACCAAGTTCACTTATTTTAGTATTATCCAGAAAAATTTCCCCTAAAGATGGCTGATCCATTCCACTGATATTATAAAGTAAGGTAGATTTTCCTGATCCCGATGGACCCATAATTGCAATAAAGTCCCCTTCTTTTATCCCAAACTCGATTTCTTTTAATGCCTGCTGTTCGATTCCCTTTTCCATATGAAAGGTTTTACTTAAATTTTTTACTTTTAAAATTGTATTCACTGTTCCGTATCCTTTCCAATATTTCTACATTCCTTCTACAATTCTTATCTTCTTTAGTTCTTTACTTGCCACAATAACCGTAAGAAACGCTGTAATAAACATGCTCAATGGATATAAAAAATACGCATGAAAAATATTTGTAACAAATACAATTTCTGCTGCACCCATGGATGCAGTAACCATACCAACCAATGGCTGCCCCACAAGATTCACTAAAAACGCTCCGATCACAATTCCAACCAAAAGAGATAACATAATTCGTACCCCATACTGAATCCTGATATCTATGTTTTTAAAACCAAGTCCCTTCATAATAGCAATATCATCTTTGTTTCTGATAATTAACAGCTTCAAAAATACCGTCAATGTGAAAACAATGATTAACATCGCAATCAACATCGTTATAGCCGTAATTTCACGAAGTTGTGAAATAGAATCTCCCATACTTTGCGACGCATAATTATTAATATCTGTTATCTTTCCAGCAGAAAAACTGTTTCCAAATGTCTGTATCTTCTCAGATACATCTGTTCCGTCCAAAAGATTAATATTGATAACACTTCTGATTACCTTAGCATCATCTGTATTAATCATTGACTTTGCACTCTTTCCACCATTTGTAATATCTTGATATATACCACAAATACTAAAGGTATACTGTTCTCCATTCAGTGTAATTACTATCTGATCGCCAACTTCTTTATTCAACTGTGTCGAAGCAAGGTACGATATTGCTAGTTCTGATTCCTCTTCAGGTAATCTACCCTTTATACAGAAAACAGTAAATTTCCGAAAATCTCCAGTCTCAAAATTTAAATAAACATCTTCTCCTTCTTTATTCTCAGATGTTGCTGAATATGTATTATACACTCCATACAATTCTACATCATTGTCATTCGCAAGAACCTCTTCAATTGCATCGCTTTCCTCTGAAATCGTATCTCCGTTCTGCAAATCTACTCGTATATCACATTCTGCCACACCCATATATGATGTAAATTCTTTCGACTGAACTGTAGTTGTAAGTTGCAAAGGAAGTAAAATGAAAAAGGTCATTGCAATAAAAATCAATGTAATAATCAGATATGGCTTTTTATAACTTACCATATATTTTATACCTAGCTTAACATTAACCCATTGTTTTCCTATTCCCTTTAAGGAAGGGTGACGTACAACCACATCATTATTCTTCGTTCTTCTACCCTGTAATGCCTCTACAACATTAACTTTATCAGTGCGCTTTATTGCTTTTCTACAGAAGAAAAGTACCAAAAGTCCCGTAATTATGCTAGTAAAAAGCTGCAAACCATAATTTCCAAAGTTTTTGTCTACCAGCCCCATATATGAATCCAGATTTTCCTGAACAATTCCTCTGATATGGAAAGATGCATAATATCCGATAATGCAGCCAACCATAGAAATAATTAAATATTTTCTTAAGTATATATCAGCAATGAATTTCGCTGGAATACCAATTCCCTTCATCGCTGCTATATCCATATATTCCTCATCAATACATGCAATCATCGTAAAACGAACACATAAAATCGAAATGATAATCAGGAAAATTGCAACAAGGATGATCAATGCTGCCATCATAATATCTGTTAGACTGTTCAACAATCTTATTTCTGAATATGTGATGATTGGACCATTTGAAGGAAGTCCTGCTTCTAAATATGCGGCTTCCAACACATTGATCTTCTCTGTGTCAAAAACACGAAATTCAACCATATATTCAATACTTCCTATTTGTGCTTTCAGATTGTTCCAGTCTTCCTTACATAACAAAATTCTTTTTGATGAGATATAGGAAGAATTCATTTCCGAATCCCTCACAAAAGCGGAAATAACAAAGTCAATCGTTCCATTTGACGTCTTGATGCTTACGGTATCTCCTTCTTTCAGACCATACTTTATTTCATAATATACTGGTACGGCAGCTTCACCCTTTGAGACTTTAGCTACTTTGTTTTCCTCATCTAACAGATAATCAAAATTCGTATTTTGTATCACAAACGAATTATCTATTACACTTCCCAATTCGCTATTTCCGTTTTGATCAAGAACAAGAGCATCACCCTCTACATTCAGTAAAGTGACAATCTGATAATCTTTGATGTAATCATTTTCCTGTACAAACTCGTCAATCTGTTCTTCATCAATGCCACCGCTGTGCATCTGAAGTAAATGGGATGTCTGTGATATTTCAAAAAAGTTATTCATAGAACCAGCTAAGGAATACAGTAAATCTGCTGCACTTGCACTTAACATCGCAGAAATCGCAATGAATAATGAAAGTATGATACTAACTACTTTCCCTCTTTTTAATTCTCTAAAAATGATTTTTTTAAGCATAAATTTCCTTCCGTAACTTTTTTCTTTTTAAGAAGATATTCTTCTTCAACCTTTTTCATTGATTTATTACTTTTGATAATTATACTAAAAATAAACATAGATAATCCACAGAACACCATCATAAAAGCTATGCCTCGTTCTTCACCTATGCCGACAATTTTTCCAATACTTTCAGCGAGAGCACCGTCATGATAAAAAAGTGGATTAAACACATAATCTGCTAAAGGGCCTGATATTCCATATGCCACTATGTAACCGATCTGGGAAATAAGCGATATCAGTCCCCACACACGTCCCTGCGTCTCTTTTTCCAAATTACTTCTTACTAATACATCTATACATGTATTTGCAATTGGAATCATAGCAAAAAACAGAAAACCTGCAGCTGTGATAATATACAGATTCGTAATGCAGCCAACAAAGCAAATTAATATGCCCATCAATGAAAATGATATTGCAAGCGCATTTACATATTTCTTTTCAATCCCCTTAATTCCAAGTATAATGCTTGAAATTAACATGCCAATTGCGCTGACCGACGTAATAACTCCGAGCGTAGCAGAATCAGTTAATTCTAATAGCATTGGAGTAAGTAGCGTTTCCACAAAACCAATGTAGAAGGTAATCACTGTAGAAAGTGTTAATAATACCATTATTCCTTTGTTTTTTATCAAACTCTTCCAGCCCTCTGCTAAATCTGAAAAAAAACTGAATTCTTTACTTTTATCTAAATTCTGTCGTTCTTCCATCAAATTACCAGCATAAATTACAGTTAAAAGTGTAAGGAAAAATGTACATATGTCTATCATTAAAATCAGCTCAATACCACCAAGTTTTATAATTATTCCTGCTAGTGCAGGTGCAATTAAAAACTTGGCAGATGATGCCAACTGGATTAGACCGCCAGCTTTTGAGAACTGTTCAACGGTAAGCAGATCTGTCACTGTTGATTTATAGGACGGATCCATTAATGATGAAAAAATAGCACTACAAAATACACAAACACAAATCATTACAATATTATCTTTTCCCGAAAAAATCCCTGCAAGCATCACACATAGACAAATTGCTGAAAAAAAATCACCAATAAGCATTAAGATTCTTCTGCTATACCGATCTGCCAAAACTCCAGAAAACGGTGTTAGTAACACCATTGGTAGAAATGCGCATAACATAACTATGGAACACGCTGCCGCACTTCTTGTTTGCTGAAATACATAAATATTTAATCCAAATGAAGTCAGCCCACTTCCTATACTGGAAATTAACTGCCCAAACCATAACACTAAAAATACCGAATAACTATTTTTTTCTTTCATTTTTTCCCTTTTTACTCCTTTAGGTTCATATAATCGCATATCATATCTGCAACCAAATCAGCATATTTTGTCAAATACATATGTCCCGCGTCCTCTGGCATTGTTCTAATCATGCAGGCTTCATTGATATACTTCTTCCACTGTAAAAGATTCTTTACTTGCGTCATTTCATCTTTATAACACAAAATAAATTCTGCCGGAATATTAAGTGATTGCGGTGATATTTTTGATGCATCTTCTAAAATTTTATAATCCGCCCTAAAAATCGGAAGAAAATAATCCAGGAGTTCTCTATTTTCTAACAGTTCCTCAGGAGTTCCTCCCAATCTTTCCATTTCTTTTAAAAGGATTGCATCATCACTAGTAGACAAACTTTTTCCAAACATAAAGTCAGGTGCTGGGGAAGCAGATAAAATAATAGATGCTGGTTTTAACTCTGGGACATACTCCCAAAGTCTCTTTGCCAAATAATATGCAATTACTCCGCCCATGCTATGTCCAAAGAAAATACTATTTGGCTTTAGAATCTCCTTAACATGTGTACAATAAAGCTCCAGCAAATCCTCCAGATTATTATAAAGTTCTATTTCAGATCCCATATGTCCAGGTGGAAAAGCCACAAAAATATCACAGTCGCTTCTTTCATCCAATTCTTTTGCAAGCTTAAACAATGATGCGCCGCTTCCTCCTAAATAAGGAAACATCACAATCTGTCTGCCCGACTTATCATTTGTCTTAAAAAATACTTTTTTCATCCCGTCTTTTCCCTATTTTTCTATAAACTCTGGGAAACAACATAAATCACTTGTATTTAAATCTTCCCCTTTTGTTTTTCTATACCATAAATAAATAGCTCCTGCTGCAATTATGAAGAAAACCATTTCCAGAATCTGCACACTTACAATAAAATTATAAAACTGCAATTTACTACCAGAAGCTACCAACCAGAATGTGAAAACGAAAAACAATACATTTCCTCTTGTTTTATTAAAAACAAAAGCTATAAATACTGAGAAGAACATTAACTGCAATACATAAAATGGATATGCCGTTGCTGTTTCAAAGGAGGAGAACAAATATCCAGGTAATACAAATAAACCAAATATAAATCCTGTTGCAAGGCCTGCTTTTATACTGGATTTTGTTTTTCTCTGTAAATATGGAAGCAAAAATCCATACCATCCAAGTGCTCCTCCCAAAAGTCCTGTTTCCTCATAAATATTTTTCAGTAACATAATCACTCTCTCTTTGGTATTCATTGTGACTTCTGGAAGTGGAATTCCAAAAAGTATAGAACCATAATGTATACACACATAAAACACTACAGATATTCCCAATAAAATCAGGAACCAGATACACTCTTTTTTATTCGGAATTAAACGTTTCAAAAATTTTAACATTCCTTTTCCGCCTCCATATATGAAATAAATAAAAACACCTGCTATAGATGGAGAATTGAGTGATACTATTACAAAAGGATTACTTAAATCCAAAGTTCCAACATATGGTGAAAGCATATCGTAAAAAATAACATATAAAAAACTCATTCCCCAGCTCAGACCAAAGGTAATACCTATATAAATCCAAAAATATTTTTTATATCCATTATCTTTCTTGATTTTTGACGTATCTTTTTCTGCTGACATATATATCACTCCCTTTCTTTTATTCATATAGTTCATCTATTAATTGTTTTGCCTCTCTGATTGCTTGACCAGCTCTTTCTTCAAACCAGTCAACATCCTTTCTTGAAAGTGTAATATTCGGATATATACGCGAAATACTGGATACTAAAATTCCATTTTTCCGCAAAGCTGAATTTAAAATCACATCTTTAATTTGAATATCCGATGTATACTCAGATGGCTTTTTTAATTCTGTTTCGCAACAATGATATGCTCCACACAATACAGGTCCCTGAACGATCAACGGGAACTTCTCTTCCTTTGCTAATTTGCGTAATATTTCATATATTTTGTCTACATGCTCTTTCATAGATTCATAGGCAACTCCATTGTCCCGACTCAAAATGTCTATTGTGGTCTTCACTGCTGCTGTTCCTAATGGATATCCATTGAATGTTCCAGCATGAATCACTCTTTTTTCTGTTAATAACTGCATAATTTCTTTTTTTCCAGCTATGGCTGCTACAGGTACTCCACCACCAGCAATTGCCTTTGCAAGTGTTGTCAAATCCGGTGTAACTCCAAATTCCATCTGTGCACCACCAAGTCCCATTCGAAAGCCAGTAATAATTTCATCAAAAATAAGCACGATGCCATATGTATCACACAGCTGTCTTACTTTTTGTAAATATCCTGGTGCTGGCATAATACTTCCACCATTTACGCATACCGGTTCCATAATAACAGCAGCGATTTCTTCTCCATGCTTCTCTAACAGATTTTCTAACAGTTCCGCATTATTCCACTCAATTAAATAAGACTGATCCTCTAATATGCCATTAGCTCTTCCTTCTGTACCTTTTGTATCACCAATGTAATCAATTGGTATAGGATTCTCCTTATTTGTGCTATGACCACCCATAATATTATCCGCATTTCCATGATAATGATTATTAAATCTAACAAAACGATTTCTTCCTGTATACGCACGTGCAATTCTAATAGCATTCTGTACAATTTCTGTACCAGAAAGTCCAAAACGAATCATCTCAGCTGATGGAATAAACTGATGAATCGCTTCCAATGCTTCTGCATCCAAATCACAATGACTAACTGATAATATTCTGTCAATAACATCTTTTAGGCTGTCGCTATATTCTTTATTTCCATGCCCTAAAATCATTGCACCAAAACGAGCATATAAATCAAGATATTCCTTACCATCCATATCCCAAACGCGGCTATCCTTTGTTCTTTGATAATGGATAGGACTCTCTTCCCAAGGTAAATTAAAGTTATAATGCACTCCACCCGGTAATATTTTTTTTACTCTCTCATGGTATTCCTGCATTTCTGACATACGTAATAAAACCCCCTTCTTTCTGCCTTTTTGTAATACTACTTTTATTAAGATTCAATCCAAGAGATTGTTTTTTTAAATGGATACGACGGAAGTGAAATCATTCTTCCTGCCTCTTCCTTCCATACCTGTTCCCAATCAATCTGTGCACCACATGCATACAATTCTTTTAATAAAAGCTGTAAAAATAATTCTTTCTCTTCATTTTCGAAGGTACAATTTAATGTTCTTACCTCTTTTGCCTTTGATGCCACATCCTTTGTAAAAGCATCTGATGAATTCAAGCATACAATACAATCCGCCTTAAAATCATCATCCTTTTTCTTAAAACTGCATTTTCCATTCGTGGCACGCTTTATCATATCTGAAAGTAATTTCGTATCTGCTTCATCCATAGTAGCCTTTTCACTTAAAACTACAACCTTACTTCCATTCACTCTGTAACTCATTCCAACCGCTTTTTCGCCATAAATATTCTTTTTCTCGTCTATCACAAGTGCAAAGCGATATTTATAATGATTTCTTCCTTTTCCCAGAGTATAACTTATATCTTGAGGCTTTACATCTTCATCTTGTAATGCATTAATAAGATCCTTCTGTACAATAGAAAGTGTTTCCTCATCTTTTGCAGATCCTGTAACAAGATAATATTTTTGTTTAGAAATTTCCTCAGGACTTATCGGTGCATCTCTAATAATAATATGAGCATTCGTTCCTCCAATACCAAATGAACTGATGCCTGCATAGCGACAACCATTTTCAGGGCAATTCCACTCCTGTACCTCCGTGATAATTCTAAAAGGAAAATCTTTACTTTCTAATAAAGGATTCACTTCATTTACATGAAGACTTGGTACCAACTTGTTATTTTTTAAACACAATAATACTTTTATAAGTCCTGCTCCACCTGCACAAGAAAGCAAATGTCCAAAGTTCGATTTTATTGATCCTACCGGTATCTTTCGATTTTTTATTTCTTCATCCACTCCCTGAAACATATGCTGTAAAGCAGATAATTCAATTGGATCACCAATCTGTGTTCCTGTTCCATGAGCTTCAATATATGAAATATCGTTCGTTCCTACACCAGATACCGCATACGCCTTCTTCAAAACATTATATTGCCCCGCCGGATTTGGAGCCATTACACTTAAAGATGCTCCATCATTATTCATAGCTCCGCCTACAACAACACCATAAATATTCTTTTTATATTTTTTTGCATGTTCTAGGCCTTCTAAATAAACTGCAACAATACCTTCTCCAAGAAGTGATCCATCAGCATTTTTATCAAAAACCTTTGTGCAATTTCCCTTGGAAAGGATACCTGCACACTTAGCAATGGAATGCGTATATGAAGTAGGATAAATATTTGCTCCTAACACTAAGGCTCCCTCACATTCCCCTGCTTTGATCATCTTCTCTGCAATAAGAAATGAAGTCATAAATGACGAGCATGCAGAATCCACTGCTAATGCACAGCCTCTGCTATTCAAATAATGCGCTACTCTTGTAGCAATAGTACTTCCTAAATTTCCTACCATCGTTGTTGCTGGCATATGTCCTGTTCCATTTTTCTTTACATATTCAAGCAGCAGTGGATAATACGAATTTCCGCTTGTTGCTGCAATAATTGCAATATTTTTCTCCTCATCTTCTAGTACGCCCTCGCCACTGTCATCCAAGGCTTCATAGGCTACTTCGAGAGAAAGCCTCTGCTGCGGATCCATAAAATCAGCTTCTTCCTTGGAGAGATTAAAAAACTCATAATCAAAGTTATCTATTCCTTCAATTTCTCCGAAGATATCATTCCATGCTTCTTCACCGCTTAGTGCTTTTCTTTTCTCACTTACTTTATGTACACAATCCCTACCTTCTACAAGGATCTTCCATAATTCTTCCTGATTGGAAGCGCCCGGAAAACGAAAGGCCATTCCTGTTACAGCTACTTCTTTTTCCTGTTTTTCACAGTAAACCCCAGACTTTGATTTTATACTAAGGGTCTCTATATAATCTGTCATTTCCTGTATCGTTGCACATTTCACAAGAAGATTCTGATTCAACTTAATTTCAGACTTTCCATTCTTTTTCAAGGTCTCCTCTATCTTTTGAATAAGATAGAACCCTTTTACTGAGTTTCCACCAAGACTTTTAAATGATGCATGAAATGAAATACTTTCAGGATCTAAGTCTAAAATTTCTCCCCAACATTTTTGCACCTCATATACTAAACCTTTATTCTGGTCCTTCTGTATCTCGTTATCAGAAACAACGATTTCTTCAAACTTCTGTATCTTCTGTAAAATATCATCATATTTTCCGCTCTGATATTCCATTTTCATACCATAACGATCTAACTTTCCACTAGTATTCAATTTAATCTTAGGTATGGGAATGATTGGTTTTATTTCTAAACCAAATTCATTTCCCAGACAATTTTTAATTTTCTTAACCAGCGACAGATATTTTTTTTCAGTTTTCTCTAATAATTTAAACTCCAAAAAAGCAACCAGCTCTTCTTCTGATTCATTCTCCAAAGCAATAAATAATACTTTTTCAGTCCCACCTAGCTTATTCTGCACAAAAGCCTCTAAATCAGTGAGCATATAATTAACACCGTGAATAATGATAATATCTTTACTTCTTCCTGCAATATATAACTTTCCATCACGTATGAAACCTATATCGCCAGTAATAAACCATCCATCTACAAAAATCCCCTCGTTGTCCTGTTTATTACAGTAACCTTTAAAGACCGTAGCACTTTTTACGCGTATACTACCCATTTCATTTTCGTTTAAAAGATGGTTTTTATCATTGAAAATACCTACTGTAACATTCGTAACAGTCTGGCCATGTTCCAATAAAGTAATACAATCATTCAGATTCTCTCCTGCAAAATCCACTGCTTTGTTATTTTCGATCATTTTCCTTCTGGAAATCTTAAGAATCTCCCTACTACGATATCCCTCGCTAGAACATATGGTCAACACAGTTTCTGACATTCCATATCCAGCTCTGAAAACATCTTCGCCTAGATTATATGCCTGTGCAAAAGCACTCATCAATTTGGCAGATGGTTTTTCTGAACCTATATAGATGGCCAAAAGATCTGAAAGATCAAACTCGACATTTCTAATCTTTTCTGCCAACCCTAATAAAATTTGAAGTCCGAGATTATTAATACACAATCTCGTTACCTTGTGTTGTGCTACCTTCTGCATAAAGAGAAGTGGATTTCTTATAAAAATCTCCGTCCTCATGCTCCATGAATCACATCCTAATACCACCGCTAAAAGGCAGAACGTAAAGGCTCCAAAATTATGTGTATGCGGTAGCCACATTAACGGTCTTTCAAGATTGGTACAATGTTCAAAATCCACAATGTTGCAACTGGCTTCGATAAGATTTCTATTACTTAAAATAACACCCTTTTTGTTTCCTGTACTTCCAGATGAGAATTGAATATATGCTGCATCATCATTTAAAATATCAGCAATAATTCCTTCCTCTTCTGAATGCAATTCTTGTGCGAGCTCAACATTACTAATGCCTAATGCTTTTTTATAGTAATCCACTACTTCCTTATCGGTTATGAACATCGGTTTTCCCAACGTTTCCCATATTCTTATTGTTCCATTTAAAGTTTCTGAATCTGCTACGCTAAAGTCCGGCCTTGGGAGGGCGGTAATAATAATACCGCCATAAAAGCATGCCCACATTATCAAATGATAATTTTTAGCCTCTGACACGTCTACTATAATATAATCTCCCTTTTTTAAGCCTTTCTTCTGTAAAGAAGCCAAAACTCCTAAAGCAATCTTTTTTTGCGTGCAATATGTAACTTTTTCCTCGCTACCATCTTCATAAATATAGTACGTTCCATTCTCCGGTTCAATTTCTACAGCATTATCCAACATATCATATGCATGTATAAATCCGCGTGAAACGTCTTTTTTTGCTCCCTCAACCAATGCTAACGCCATTTTGTCACCTCTCAGCACATATATCTTTTTGTTTATTTCTCCAACTCAAAGGCTGTATTGGAGAGTGTTTTCTTCAATGCTTCCATCTCAAAGCCATAGGATGACTCCAAATGTACATATATCCCCATTTCATCATAACCTGCTGCAATTACAAAATCTGCAATCATATCAGTTGGTAACAACTGCACTACCTTTTCAAAAATATCACGCTCTTTCTTTTCTACATATCCTTGGAAATTCCAAAGAATAAACTTACCTCTTCCTTCCTTTGAGTATAAATCATCGAACAAATCAGTATCCTTTGTATTTGCCAGAATATGCAACAGATTTCTCCCCTCTTTCTTTTTCATCGCTTCTTCTACGGTACTCTCTGATGCATCTTCCTTTAATACGACTGGAACCAAATCAAGAAATTCTCCAACACAATTATAGTATTCCTGCCCATGTAAGTTCCTTCCATAATTTAATATCATGATGGGAATTTCTGTCGCATTAACATAGCTTTGCAAAAAGCTTTTTGTATTCTTAAGCGTCAGCTTAAAGGCTTCTCCAGAATTCTCTCCCAATTGCATTCTTAAATTAACCTGTTTTGTTTTTCCGGCTTTATTTTCCAAGGAAGTAATACAATTATGATTCAACTCATTCCAATTCAGAAGGTCCTCTTTTAATGTTTTTAAATCTTCTGAAATCACTCCATCCTTCTGTATGGACTCCGCATAATCACTGTACTTTTGCGATTCCGGCAAAGTGGTTTCATTTTGTGATAACATACATGATAAATCTTGCCGAATAATTTCTGCACTCATACCGTCAAAACAAATATGATCAAACACCCAGAGAATCAAATAGCTTTCGCCACTTTCTTTCACGCAACATAATCTCCACATAACTTCACCACTTGTTGGCTTTTGATTCATCAGATTTATATGTAGCATTTCTTCCAAGTCTTCCTTTGTACTTTCATCATAGATTGACGCATCCACAATAGAAATGTACTGAGCCAGCTGCTTACTATTTAAATCACAGTCTTTTTCCAGCCACATTTCACGCTCAAAGTCTGCAATTGAATGAAGTAACTGATGTCTATATATTTCCTGTGCAATTGCCTCTTTAAACTCTTCTGTACTCTTCCTCGTATGAATTCGCACATTCATACCACTAACTCTTTGTGTTTTCGCCAAATGCAATTTCTGAATAGGAGTCATTGAAAACTCTTCCTGCGTCTTTCTATTCTTCAATACCTGTCGTAGAATATCCGAAGTCAAACAACTATACCGAACGATTCCTTCCAATTCATCTGATTCTGCATGGCGAAGTAATTGATTATTCACTTTCTTTGTAGCATTTTGCTTCTGATTTTTATCTAATTTCTGAAATGCTGGAAGAGCAGCAAGTTCTAATGCAGTTGTATGTGTCAGTATGTCATTTACACTCACTTCATATCCTGCTTCTCTAAACTTTTGAGATATAGCAATTGCTCTAATAGAAGTTCCGCCGCAGAAGAAAAAGTTATCATTTGGCTTAATTCCCAAGTTATTTAGAACCTCTCTCATAACATCCAACACATATTCTACAGTATTTGGTAAATTGATACTGTCTGCTGTTCCCAGATCAATAGTTTCATTTTCTCCTATCTGGATTAGCTTATGATAATCTATCTTCTTGTTTGTATTTAATGGCATCTCCTTAATTAGAACAATTTTTGCAGGAATCATATATGCTGGCAGAAGTTCACGCAAATAACGACTAATATACGCAGGTGTCAAATATTCATATTTCTTTTCCTGAATCGTATAATATGCGGCTACCAACTTTGTGCCATGAGTATCTTTTTGAACGATGACAGCAGTTTCCTTCATTCCTTCTATATTGTCAAAATATTTTTCAATTTCTCTTAGTTCTATACGGAAACCGTTAATCTTCACCTGAGAATCTGTTCTTCCAATGTATATGATTTCACCATCACTTCTAAGAATTACCCTGTCCCCAGTTCTATAGACCCGCTCTTCACAATTTCCAAAAGTAATATTATGGAATTTTTCACTCGTCAGTTCTTTATTATTAATATATCCTTTAGAAACCCCGGATCCTCCGACACACAATTCTCCCGGTACTCCTGGTGGAACGATACGTCCATGGGAATCTATTACATAAAGCGTAGTATCTGTAATTGCATGTCCAATTGGAATACTTTCACAATTATCTGCGATCTCATCCACTGGATAAAACGTTGCAAATACGGTTGTTTCTGTCGGACCATAGTTATTATATAAACGACCTTTTCCAAGTTCATTCAAAGCACGTTTCATATGTGAAACGGAAAGTGCTTCACCACCTACAAATATCTTGTCAAAATTCTTCAGCATATTGATATCATAGTCAACAATCATATTAAAGAGCGATGCTGTCAAAAACTCACCTTTTATCTTTTGCTGATCCAGGATTTTTGAGAACTTAGAAAAATCTAACAGTGTATCTTTTGGAACAACAATACAATATGCTCCATTCAGTATTGTCGCAAATATTTCAAGAATTGATGCGTCGAATGCATAATTTGCTAATTGCAACAAACAATCTCCTGGTTTTACCTGTATATAATTCGGATAACAGGCAATCCTTAAAATATTCCTTCCGGAAATGGATACGCCTTTCGGTTTTCCTGTTGAGCCTGAAGTATAGATAACATATGTCTCATCATCAATTGACAATTTTTCTTCCTGTACAAACCTTTCGTTGGTAGCTTTCCATACTTCTTCATAAATAAAATTTTTATTTATCTGTAATTCTTTCACGTAACTTCCGCAAATCCCTGCAAACTCTTCCTGCACAACAGAAACATTTATATTACTATCTAAAAGCATAAAATCAACTCTGTCAGATGGATATTGAGGATCGATAGGTACATAACTTGCTCCGCATTTCAAAACTGCTATAATCGATGCAATCTGTAATGCTCCCGGCTCTAATACAAGTGCTACCCGGTCATGTTTTTGGGTTCCCATTTTCTTTAATTGGGTTCCCACATAATTCGCCATCCGGTTTAATTCTTCATATGTTGTAACTGTTTCTCCGCATTTAACAGCGATTCTTTCTCCTTCTCTTCTTACTACATCCTCAAAAATTTCCGGAATGGACTTATCCAAGCTGATATCCTGATGATGACTGATTTTCTCGTAAATCTTCTCATCTTTCTCTGTCAAAGGTATTACTAATTCTTTTAAAGGTAATTCTGAATTATCGATAATTATATTGAGTAATGAAAGGAATCTTTGTCCCATCAGTCTTATGGTTTCCTCAGCAAATAATTCTGTTGCATATTCAATATCTAATGCGTAATTGTTTTCACTCTTTTCAAATACGAACATTAAATCAAATTTTGCAATGGTATCTTCTGTCTCATATGGATATAGTTTTAATCCTTCTACATTAATTTCCTGAGTTCCTTTTGTTACATAATTCATCATGACATTAGTTAAAGACTCATTCATTCCTGTTCGGTAACGTAATTCTTCAACGATTGAATCAAACTGACAATCCTGATTTCTAAAAGCAGAAAGAATCGTCTTTTTCACTTCCTCTAACTGCTGTTTCATATTCTTCTCTTCATCAACAGTCGTACAGATTGTAATTGTATTTACGAACATTCCCACTAAATTATGCAGATCTGCATTTTGTCTTCCTTCTACAGCGGTTCCAATGATCATGCTGTTTTGCTGTGTATATTTCCAAAGCAGCAATTCCAGTGTTAAAAACAGCACCATATATGGAGTCACACCGTTTTTTGTTGAGAAGTCATCTAATCGATCAGATAAATTCATTTCAAAGTGAAGCTTTTTCCCTGCATAACTTCTCTTGGCCGGAACCAAATAGTCATGATACAGGTTTGTCTGTAATGCTTCCTCGCAGAACTGATTCATCCAATATTCCAGCTGTTGATTCGTCTCTCCGTTCTGGATTTTTATATTCTGCCATTTTGCAAAATCTTTAAACTGAATGTTTAATGGAGCAAGTATTTCACCCCGATATATTGAATAAAAATCATTCATTAAAACATCAATTGAACTTTGATCCGAAATAATATGATGCATATCCATTAGGAAATAATGTTTACTCTCTGCTACGCTGACCACCTTCATTCGTAGCAATGGTGCCTTCTCCAGATCAAATGGTCTCACAAATTCGTTGACCAACTCTGTTAAATGGTTCTTCTTGTCATGTTCCTCTTTTACAAACTTAATTGGAGCCTGAACATTTTCCGCAATATATTGAACAATTTCTCCATCTCTGATTCCAAAGGAAGTTCTGAATGCTTCATGCCTTTCAATCAGCTTTTGTACCGTATCTTTCACTCGCCGTACATCTATTTTTCCTTCTACTATGTAGATGGCTGCCAGATTATATGCTATACTATCCGGCTGCATGTTTTGAACCGTATATAAACGCTTTTGAGCTGAAGATGTCTCATAAAACCCGTGTTTCTCTAAAGGCTTAATCTCACTTTCCGATAGTTTCTGCTGTTTGTTATAAGCTTCTAAATTCTCATATATCCATGCAGAGATTTCTCCAGCTGATACCTTTTCAAATAACACCTCCTGTGAAATTGAAAGTCCAAAATCCCGCTCAATCAAAGCTGCCATTCGGATAGATCCTAAGGAATCTCCACCTACTTCAAAGAAATTACTATCCTTTGTGATATTTTTCTCTCCAAGAATTTCCTCCCAGATCTTTTTAAATTCTTCAAACACATCTTCTTCCGAGTTAAATCTCGATACGTTTTTCTGTACTTTTAATTCTTGCTTCTGTAGCATTGAATTGGATTTTACATCAGCTTCAAACTCTTCCTTTTCAAAAACGTATCCATGGATATGCAATTTTCTTCCCGGATTTATTCTGCCAGTATCTATGTTGCAACCACTTGCCCACAGGTTTCCTACTATTTGCAATAATTCTTCCTGTGATGTGATTGAATCATCATAGGACTTAGTGCTGATAGAAACAGAACATAACTTCTTATGATCAACATGCTGGTGCGAAGTATAATTTACCTGTTCATCAACTGCATCTGCACTAATAGCATTCAAGGCTTCATCAAAATCTAATCCTTCATCTATTACTGCCGTTGCAACTCTGCCTACTCCTTCGTTTTCCAATAAAACCTTCTTAACGCCATAATACTTAAACAAGCGATATAATGCTATTTCAGCTGCAGCAGCCGTAACGGTAAGCTCTGTTTCATCATATGCACCAGATGTAATTTCTTCCTCTCCATAGATTACATTCTCGATTATCTGGCTATAATTCCATTCACTGTTATCTATGAGTTCTCCCAATATTTTTCTAAAACGTCTTGCCAGTTCATGTCTTGCTCTTGAAGCCATCAATCCTCGTACAAATTGGCATAATACTTCTTTCTCACCAGATAAAATATATACGCCATTTATTCGATTATCACTTTCCTCATCCAACGAATAGATTTTAGAAGGTTGCTCCAAAATCTGTATCTTTGCTCTATTTTCTGGCACGACAATTGCCATTCTTAAAGGTAACTCTACACGTCCTACACTAAGTGTATGTGCCACATCCGCTACTGAAAAATCCTTTTCCTGCAATTCATTCAATACGGCTTTTGCAGTTTGCGTTAACGACCTCTCCGTCTTAGCACTAAATAGCAATAATCCCATATCTTTATTTTTATATTGTTTCTTTTCTGCTGGAGCGGCTCCTAAAATCGCATGAGCATTTGTTCCTCCAATTCCAAACGCACTCACAGCTACATTATTATATTTTTCCTTCAACTCCATAGCTTGTGTAGGCACAAAAAATGGCGTTCCCTCCATATGAATCATTGGATTTGGCTTTGAGAAATTAGCAATCGGTGGTATCACTCTATGATGTATTACGTTAACTGCCTTAATAAAGCCTGCTACACCTGCTGCTGCATCAAGATGACCTACATTGGTTTTTACCGAGCCTATTGCACAATTGTTTCTTTCTTCAATTTTCCATGCCTGCTTTAATGCTTCAATTTCAATTGGATCTCCCAATTTTGTTCCTGTTCCATGTGCCTCTACATATCCGATATTTTCTGGTGCAATATTTGCTCTTGTCAGAGCTTTTTCAATTACCTTCCTTTGTCCTGTAATACTTGGTGCAGAATATCCCACTTTTCCTATACCGTCATTGTTTATAGCAAAACCTTCCAGAACTGCATAAACATCATCTCCATCTTCTAATGCTTTTTCTAATGGTTTTAATACTACTACTCCGCAGCCATTACCAGACACTGTTCCTGAAGCATCCTCTGAAAATGCCCTGCAATGTCCATCCCTAGAATAAATCATGCTTTCATGCCATACATATCCTTCCTTTCTAGGATATGTAATAGAAACACCACCAGCGAGTGCCATGTCAGCATCTCCATTAATCAAGCATTGTGCTGCCTGACAAATTGCCACAAGCGATGTGGAACATGCAGTCTGAACATTTATACTTGGACCTTTCAAATTTAACTTATATGAAATCTGTGTTGTAAGGAAATCCTTGTCATTAACTGTCATAGCACTGAAAATATCTACGATATCATTATTTCCTGCAAATTTTGACATCCATAATACATTTGAACTGCTTCCTGCAAATAATGCTATCTCTCCCTCAAATCTCTTCAGATTACAATTTGCATCCTCTAAGGCATGGTAGCAGCATTCCATCAAAGTTCGTATCTGCGGATCCATAATCTGAGCCTCTCTCTTCGTCATTCCAAAGAACTTTGCATCAAAATATTGTATATCCTCCAGATAACCCTTTGCCTTTACATAAGCGGGATTTTCTATATCAGGCTTTGATATACCTGCTTCTAACAATTCTTCATCACGAAAGAAACGAATGCATTCCTTGCCCGCTTTTATATTATTCCAGAATTCATCAACATTCTCTGCTTCTGGAAATCTTCCCGCCATTCCTACTATAGCTATTTTCCCACTGCTGTTTTCCTGCCTTAATAACTCCTGATTTTTTACCTCCTGTATATTACATTTGATAAACTCATTTTCAACAGGTGCTCTTTCAGGCACTATTTTCTCATCTAACCTTAAGTAGTCTACAAATCCCTGTACTGTAGGATATTCAAATAAAATCGTCAGATCTATACTTCTTCCAAGAAGTTCTTCAATTTTATTGGCTACCAGCATCAGACTATAAGAATTACCACCGATATCAAAAAAGTTATCGTTTACTGTTACAGTTTCGTTATGTAAAACTTCTTTCCAAATATTTAAAACATCATTTTTAACACTTTGTTTATCATTTACCATATCAATAAGTGTATGCGTTTTTTCTCGAACACAACCTCCGCTTATATTTAAAATTGCGTCTGATACAATCTCTTCAAGATACTTCCTGTCAATTTTCCCATTATTATTAATTGGTAATTCGTCCATCCATACAAATCGATCAGGTATCATATATGTTGGAAGTTTTTCAGATATATATGTTCGAATCTGTGCTCCTGCATCCTCTTTACCACTATAAAACAGATATAACTGATCATTTCCATCATCATTTTTTCGTACGATGGCAGATACACTTTCTACAAGGTTACTATTTTGAACTACTCCTTCAATTTCTCCTAATTCTATTCGGCAACCGTGGAGTTTTACCTGATGATCTATTCTTCCTGATAGCACTACCTCGCCATAATTAAGCAATCTTCCTCTGTCACCTGTACGATATATACGAAGCCCTTTCAGTTCCGCAGAATTCACAAAATGCTTTTCCATCTCTTCTTTTCGATTAAGATATCCTCGCGAAACACCATCGCCCGCAATACAAAGTTCTCCAAACACGCCTCTTGGCATTAAATGCCCATTTGCATCCATTATATAAAGTCTTGTGTTTGCGATTGGACCACCTATGGATACACTGTTTGAATTTGTTAATTCTTTTGCTGTAGACCATATTGTCGTTTCAGTAGGGCCATACAGATTATAAATACGTGCCTTTGAATTTTTTTTCAAAAATTCCATTAAAACATCTGGAAAATTCTCTCCTCCTCCCATAATACAACGAAGTGTAGATAATGCTTGTCCAAAATCTTTATTTTCTACAAATACGCGTAATCTGGATACAGAGCTCAGTAAATGAGTTACTTGATATTTCACTATCTTTTCTGCCGTTTTTTTAGCATCTAACTGCTCTATCTGACTGCAGACATAAATAGAACTTCCGCTACACAGCGGTGTGATTGCTTCGTATCCGAAGATATCAAAAGAAGGCGTTGTAATACAACATACTCTATCTCCTTTTTGTCCAATTAGTCCCCGATCCTGCGTATCATAAATGAAATTCAACAGATTCTTTTGAGTAACACCTACCCCCTTCGGTCCACCTGTTGAGCCAGATGTGAATAAGATGTATGCCAAGTCATCTGCCTGTCCTTTTTCTACTCCATCAAACAATATAGATATATTCTCTTCCTTATCTATTCTACAGCTTTCGTGAAGATCTATAAAAGTACACTCACCTGTTAACCGACTTTCAACTTCCTTTTCTCCTATAACGATTTGTGCATTACTCTGCTTTATGATGTCGTTAATTCTGCCATCCGGGTATGAAATATCAATTGGCACATATGTTGCTCCCGCATATAACACTGCAAATATTGAAACAATCATGTTTTCATCTCTGCGTGGAATGATTGCTATTGGCATTTCATTCTTTGCGCCATTCTGGCAAAGTACGTATGCCAACCTCTCCACCTTTTTCCAAACTGCCTGATATGAAAACTCTTTTCCGTCACTTGTTATAATTGCCGTCTGTTCTGGCTGTTTTTTCACCCATTTACTAAACAGTTCCGGAACAGTTACACTGTAATCATAGTCTCTATATGACCTGTTATTTAGCTCTTCAATTGTCTGTTTCTCTTTTTCTGAAATAATGCCAATATCATCAATTGAATACTCTTCCAGTACGTTTCTTTCTTCCATAGAGATAGTTTTCAACACCTCAAGGAAAGATTCTGCCATTCTCTCGATGGTTGTTTTCGTAAAAATTGATGTCGCATAATCAATAAAACCACATATTTCATGTTGTTTATCTTCGTTGCAGGTTAAAAGCAGTTCATTCGACACCCGTCCTGTTTTTAATTCCTGCTGCTTAAATGTTAACCCTTCAACTTCCAGATCATGCAGTTCAATATTATGGTAATCATAGCACACATCGAGAATAGCATTTCTATCCAATCTTCTTGGGATATTAAGCTTTTCAACCAATCTATCGAACTGGTAATCCTGATTTTCCAATGCCAGCGCAACTGTATGCCTCATCTCCTGAAGATAGTTTATATAACTTTTCCCACCCTCAGGAAAAGTCCGGATAGCTAACATATTCACGAACATTCCAACACATTCTCTGATATCGTCTATCGTTCTGCCAGACACAGAAGTTCCAATGATGATCTCTGACTGTTCGGCATATTTTGCAAGTACAATACTCCATGCACTCATTACCAATATATTATTCGTTACTCCGAACTCTCTTGATCTTGCATTTATTGCATTAGACAATTCATTTCCAAAAGAAAATTCATATCTTTTTCCTTTAAACTGCTTTATAGCTGGTCTCTCGAAGTCCGTTGGCAATTCTAAATATGGTAAATCCCCAGATAAATTTCTTAGCCAATATTCCTCCTGTTTTTTCATCTCAGCAGACTGTAAATATCCCTTTAACCATACAACATAATCCTTAAACTGCAATTTTAATGGTTTCATATCCCCTATGTAAAGCTCATTAAAATCTCTCGTCACTAACTCCACAGAAGTTCCGTCCGCAATAATATGATGTACATCAAATAACATTAAGGCGTGTTTCTCATTTTGAATCAGCTTCACTCTCATGAGAGGCGCTTTATCCAGAGAGAATGGCTGTATAAACTTTCTAGCAAGCTCATCCATATCGAATTCACCTGTTATTTTTTCCACCTGGAAAGGTAATTCACACTTTTCATGAATAACCTGAACCACATCATTATCCCTCAATTCATAGGAAGAACGAAGGATTTCATGCCGATCCAATAATTTCTCAAAGGTTTTCCTTGCCTTTTCCATATCAAGATTTCCTTCGATCAATGTTGCAGAAGGCAAATTATATGCCAAATTCTCCTTGTTCATCGCATAAAGTGTATACATACGCTTCTGCGCCGGTGAGATTGGATAATATTCTGCTTTCTCTGCCTTGGGAATTTTCTTCGTGTTTTGGCTATCTCCTGATTCCTTTCGCTTATTCTCTATTAATTCCGAAAGTGCTTTTGGTGACGCATTAGAGAAAACTTCCGTCACAGATACTGATACCCCGGTTTCCTTAAGCAATTTAGCTGCCAAGCTTGCTGCCTGCATGGAATCTCCACCAATTTCAAAGAAATCACTGTCTTCATTTAAATAATCTAAATCAAATATTTCCTGGAATGCAGCCTTTGTCACATTCAATATTTCATTATCAAGAACGAATATGCTGCTTGTAGTAGCCGCCTCAGATTCAGCACTTTCCAGACTTAATCCATTTCTAATTTCACTATTTACCGTATTAATTTTGATTGGAAAATCTTTTTTATCAAAACTATAGGTTGGTAAGTAAACTCTTACCCTTTCAATATTCTGATATAATAAATCCCAATCAACTTCAAGACCTTCACACCATGCTCTACCGATTATATCTAAAAAATGAACGATTTCATGTTTGCTCTCCTTTGGATGACGAATGCAAGGAATAAATACATGTCCTTCCTTTTTCTCTTTATGTTTCGTTGCAAGTGAACAAAGCGTTCTTCCACCCACTTCAAGAAATACAATACTTTCATCCTCAAAAACACACGATAAAACATCTTCAAATTCTACTGGATGAGTAATTTGTTCTGCCCAGTATTCCGGCTTACTCATTTGGCCTAGTTCTACAGGCTTTCCTGTAATATTTGAAATTATCTTAAACTTGGGTTCTTCCATTTTTAAATTCTGTAGATATTCACCAAATTCTTTTGCCGCCGGCTGCATCATTGGTGTATGAAATGCATGTGAGGTTTTTAATACACTACAATGAAATCCTTCTTTTACAAGGATTTCCTGCAATTTGTATATTCCCTCCTTTTTACCGCTCACAACACAGCTACCTGTTGTATTACAGAGAGAGATCCATACATTTTCTACTGATTTAATATATTTCCCCAATTGTTTTCTTGTAGCCCCTACTGATAACATTACCCCAGGCTCTTGCTTTTGCATGAGCTTTCCTCTCTGCAATACTACCTTTACAGCTTCTTCAAGAGTCCATACTCCTGCAAAAGCTGCCGCAGTTACCTCGCCGATACTATGCCCGATTAGCACGTCAGGTTTTATTCCAAGTTCCATCAGTGTTGCTGCCATGGCATATTCTGTTAAAAACAATGCCATCTGACTATATCTCGTCTGATTGATTCGTTCTGGTTCTTCTGTACCATATAGAATTTCTACGAACTCATTTTCTTCTTCCGGCATTGCCTGAATAATTTTTTCGGCATAACGCTGGAATACTCCGCAAACCGGATTACTATCTGCATTTTTGTATAATTCCCGAGCCATGCCCTGATACTGGCTTCCCTGTCCGGTAAACATGAAGCAAACGCGCTTCTCTTCATTTTGGACAATTTTTTTGCCTATAAAGCTGTCCGTCTTTTTATTTCCATCCGTAACGAAAAAGCCCCTATTTAAAAATGTTTTTCTTCCCGTAGTCAATGACCATGCGGCATTTGTTAAATCTTCAATACAATTATCATTATTTTTCTCAATATATGTATAAATATCATTTACAGTTGCACTAAGAGCCGTTTCTGTTACAGCTGAAACCGGGAACAGATTATAGCGTCTTGATACTGCCTTTTCAATCTTATCCACATGCTGACCCCTATCTGCCGCATTTTCCTCTAAAATAACATGTACATTTGTTCCGCCAACACCAAAGGCATTCACACCAGCTCGTCTAGGAATATCTTTTTTTAATCGATTCCATTCGCTGCCATAATTTTTCACTATAAATGGAGTCTCTTCAAAATTTATATTATGATTTGGCGTCTCATAATTCAGTGTCGCAGGTAAATATTTTTTATCTAGGCAAAGTGCTGCTTTTATCAAGCCAACAATTCCTGCTGCGGTATCAGTATGGCCAATATTTCCTTTCACAGATCCAACCGTACAAAATTGTTTTAATGATGTACCAAATACACGACTCAATGAATCAATTTCTATCGGATCGCCTAATAACGTTCCTGTTCCATGTGCTTCAATATATGTTATTGTCTCTGGTGCAATTCCTGCATTTTCATATGCATCTTTCATCGTAATTGCCTGTCCTACAGCACTGGGAGCAGTATAACTCAATTTCGACTTTCCATCATTTCTTACTGCACTGCCCTTAATCACGGCATATATGTGATCATTATCTTTCTTCGCATCCTCCAAACGCTTCAGAACTACACTTCCCATTCCATTAGAAAATATAGTTCCATCTGCTTTATCATCAAACGGCTTGCATTTTCCATCCTTTGAAAACATTAGGTTCGACTCATACAAATAGCCTCCCTCATTCGGCCATTCTACCGTCACGCCGCCTGCTAAAGCAACATCACATTCATTCTGCTGAAGAGCTTTA
This sequence comes from Anaerocolumna sp., assembly GCF_032079385.1. NCBI lineage: Bacteria > Bacillati > Bacillota > Clostridia > Lachnospirales > Lachnospiraceae > Anaerocolumna > Anaerocolumna sp. The sequence goes on along the minus strand of NZ_DAMAUC010000007.1, from coordinate 139,165 downwards.
CATGCAAGATGCACTGCTACTAAGGACGTAGAGCAACCTGTTAATATTGACATAACTGGTCCCTTGAAATCAAACATATATGCAAGCCGCGTTGCAAGGAAATGATTTGTTGACTGTGTATAAATCTGATATGTATCACTGTATCTTTCATTTCCAAACATCATTCCCTGATACCAGATAAAATCATCTGAAGCACCTATATAGACACCTGTCCTATCATTATAGCTTCCTGATGCAATTCCTGCATCCTCCATTGCCTGCCATACACCTTTATATAATATACGAAGCTGGGGTGACATCATACGCACTTCAGCCGGAGTCACCTTAAAAAAAGCAGTATCAAATTCTTCAAGATTATCTAAGCGCCCTTTTCTTCGAATATAATCCGGATTATCAATTAACTCTCTATCTATACCTAATGTTTCAAGTTCTTCTGTTGTATACTCGTGAATACAATCTTTCTTCGAAACAAGATTCTCCCAGAATTCATGAATACTTTCTGCTCCCGGTACATCTACTGCCATTCCTATGATAGCAATATCATCATTTGATATTTTTTTACTATTAGAAAAAACTATATGAGAAGATAAAACACTATCATTGTTTAGAGAATGGATCGCTGCAGCAATTTCTCTAATCGTTGAGTTATTTAAAAGAATCGCTATAGGAAATTTTGTCTGTAGTCTCTTGCATAACAAATTATGCATGCGCACCAACGCAATTGAATGACCACCCATTTCAAAAAAATTCTCATCTATTCCGATTTTTTCTTTGTTTAATACTTCTCCCCAAACCGAAGCTACTAACTCTTCTAGCTCGCTTTCCGGTTTCGTTATAATTTTATGATCTTTTTCTTTTAATTCCTCTAATTTTGTCAATGCCTTTCGATCTATTTTTTCACTTAACGTTCTAGGCATTTCTTTTACAAATACATACTTAGATGGTATAAAAGCAGCTGGCAAATTGTTTGCTGCATATATCCGTAATTTGCTTTCTTGAATCTCTTTTGCACAACTATAGCAAAGCACGATATAGCTGTCGCCATTTGCCCTTTTACTTAACAGGCAAACACTATGGGTAATTCCCTCGTATTCCAAAAATACATTTTCAATCTCGCCAAGTTCAATTCGAATACCATTAACCTTAACCTGATGATCTATTCTTCCCAAGAACTCATAGTTTCCATCCGGAAGCATTCTCGCCAAATCTCCGGTTTTATATAATCTTTTATATTGATCTGCATCTCCTTCTTGCAAAAACGGATTATCTAAAAATGCCTTTTGGGTCAAATCATCCTTATTCAGATAACCTCTTGCCACTCCTGCACCACTAATACAAAGCTCTCCTGGAATCATAACCGGAAGCTTCTTCATATTTTCATCTACAACATAAAGGCGATATTCATTTAATGCTTTTCCAATCGGAACATTCAGCGTTTTTTCCACACGGCGCAATGGATAATGAGTCGCCCACATTGTAGCCTCTGTAGGTCCATAAACATTTTCCAAAGAAATTCCAGTATTAAGTGCTAAAAATCTTTCTACCAAGTCATGACTAATTGCTTCTCCACCGGTAAAAATCCATTTCAATGAATGTATCTTTTTACAATTCTCTTCATCTTCCAAACATTCAAAGAAAATCCGCAACATAGAAGGAACAAAATTTATATGTGTAACTCCAAAATCTTCTATAGCTTGTACAATAGCAAATGTATCTTTTTCCGCATCAATTGGAAGAATGCATAATACACCTTCTCCAACAATCCAGCCATATAATTCTGTGCCACTAATATCAAAGGTAATCGATGATTTAAACAGATATACATTCCCCTTTTCCAGCGGAAATCTTCTGTCCAAATCCTTGACCGTATTTACGATATTCTGATTCTCAATAATAACTCCCTTTGGTTCTCCTGTGGATCCAGAAGTATACTCAATATAAGCAGCATCCTGTGGATTCCTGATAACATCTGGATTTTTACAGTATTTAGACTCTGATATAATTTCGGCTACACATAACAGAGAAATATCTGTTACGTCTTCTAATCTGCTTAAAAGTTCTGCTGAGGTAAGTACCGCCGATAATCCCGCGTCCTTCTCGATATACTGAATGCGTCCATTTGTATAGGATAAATCCATAGGAACATATGCCCAGCCAGCTTTCAAAATTCCAAGTACAGAAACGACCATTTCTACAGAACGATTCATCAAAATAGCCGCTGTCTTTTTTCTTCCATCGGCCACTTGTAACTGCAACAGTCTTTTTGCAACGGCATTTGCCATATTATTTATTTCATTATATGTAAAAGAGCCACCTTCAAAAATGATTGCACGCTCTTCTCCATGCTCTGCAACCTTCTTTTCAAAAATATCAATGGAGCATTCTGGCTTAAAAGGAAAGAAAACACTTTCTCTTTCCCTTTCCTCTAAAAGTTCACGCTCTCCTGGCAGAAAAATATCTATATCAGAAATTGTCATCTTTGGAGATTTGCAAACCTGCTCCATGATTTGCAATAATCTTTTTCCAAAACATTTTACATTGTTCTGTGAAAAACTGTCTTTTCTGTACTGCAAACGAATCATGGCTTTTTCTCCAATTTTCTGATAAATTACTGTTATTTCACCTGGATAAATACAAAAATCCCAATCCTTCATCCCCACAATATACTGTGACTCCAGCTGTTCATACATATCATAAATAAAGTTATAATCAAAAACTGACTGATCGGTTAGAGAATTGCCTGACTGTCCACGGAGCATTAAATTACTTGGATAGCCGATGTTCATATATCCCATAAAAACATCTTTTCTTACTTCTTTAAGTAGACTTTCAAAAGTATCATTTTCTTTTACTTTACAAAATAATGGATTATTATAAATATAACAGCCGATTGTTTCTTCATCTTTTTTTTCCGGACGATAAGTAAACGGTGAAGCAATTGCAAAATTTTTGCTTCCTGTGCACTTCATAATACCAACCATATATACAGCTGTCTGAAACATATATTCTGAGACTTCAAGGTTTTTCACTTTGTTTTCAACTTTTTTCACTAATTCCTCTGATATAGGAATTCGAACTTCTGCACCTATCGATTTTTCCGAATCTTTATCGGTTTCCGAAAATTCCTTAATAAATTCCGGTGCAACAGCATCCTGTAATGCTTCTTTCCAATATTCCTCCTGTTTCTTGTATTTTTCATTCAATAGTTTTTCATTTTCTTTCTGAATAAATGTCGAGAAACGGGCGTCTTCATTCATTTTTACTTCAAAATGAGTATGTAAAACCATAGCCTCATAAATAGAAAAGAGCCTTTTTATAAATATATCTGCCGAAATACCATCCGCTACTAAATGATGCATGCATATCAATAAATAATTCTTGCCGGTTTTTTCTACAACATAATTCATACGAATCAGCGGAGCCTTATGTAAATCAAACGCTTTGGTAAAGGTTTTTAAAGCCACTATTCTTGTTTCCTGCTCATCCTCACATAAAACCATGGGAATATCCACTGAAATATCCTCGTGAGCTCTCATACAAATTGTTTCTTCAGTTTCTTCTACGCTAAGAGTTAATGCTTCTTGCTCTGACACACAGAAATTAGCTGCATTTTCTAATACCTTACAATCTATATCTCGTACTTCCAAAGTAATCATAATATTATAATCAATACTACCTTTCGTACCGCACTCAAAATACATTCCTTTTTGTACTTCACTCATTTCAAAACTATAGGACATTACATCATCTCCTTTATCCCTCTTATTCTATAATTCTTGTCATTTCCGTCACTATCCCCATACACCTCCAGCATATACAGACAGCACTGTAAGCATAATTTGATAAACCACATCTATTATAAGATTTCCTATATCATTAACTGTAGCCTTTCCCTGCCTTTTCATTTCTGCAATATGTGACCAAAGACCACTTACACCATAAATATACATACTCACTAATGTCCCAAGCCAAAATCCACCTTTAAACCAAATACACATTACTCCCATAACGCCCAGTCCCAATTGTGAAAAACCATATTTAATCTGAAAAGGCCCGCCTGGCCATCCCAGTGCTTTTGCACTATCTTCTGCTTTAATAATATTAGTTATCGTGCCTATAATTCCAAGAAGGCCAAACATAACTACAAATTGATGTAACAGTAATGTCGAGCACACAACCGAAACATCTCCAAAACCACCCGACACTGCCAACTGAATAACGCCTGTTATAAGGCCTGCTGCAATAAGAACTAAAATAAACATTTTTTCCTCCTCATACCTTGTTATATTATACATGTCCATCAGGACTATATATTTTTAAATTTTTTTATATCAAAGTCCTCAATATAGCTTTTTTCTCTAAGAGCCTCTAAGTTACTATTTAATTTGTTCATTTCTTTTCCTCTTACTTCTATTTATAAATTGAAGCAAACCATCCAGCTTAATTTCATTAATTGTAATCACTTCCTCTGTGCTGCATACTGACAGGTAATAGTCTGTATCAAACAGATAGCTCTTTAATCTTAATCCCTTTTGGGTTTCGCCATTTTGATTGGTTACCACACCGTCTAAAGCATTTACGGAGAAAGAATTAAGTCTGGTCGAGAGGCCTGTCCCAAGGTATTTGATGTAGCTCTCCTTGAGTGTCCAAATCTGTGTAAATCTTTTCGTTCGCTCCCTGCCAGTAGCCGCATGAATAAAGCTTTTTTCTTCTTCTGTAAAAAACTTATCAGCAATATCTTCTTTGCCTGACTGGATTTCCTCGATATCAATTCCAACTTCGCTGCTCCCATACGCAATTACTACCCACTTTCCAGAATGTGATAGGTTGTATGAAAATTCATCCATATGATTCATGAACGGCTTTCCAAATTCATTGTAAACAACGTTCATCTCTACCAGTCGACCAACTACCTGAAACAGATTATATTGAAGTAATAATTCTGCACAAACGCTCCTTTTGGAATCATTAATAAATTGAAAGCGATCTGCTCTTATGCGTCTTTCTTTTGAAACTGCATTTCTAAGCAGTTGATAGTTATCGTTATTAATTTCAGTTATATTTGTGCAATTTATAACCATCATGTTCTCCATCTTTTTACCAATTTCGTATCAACTTACAATTTTCTAATGTTTGAGAATAATTAATTTGTACTTATAATTCCTTCATTACATTATCATCTCTGGCTGCTTTAAGGTATCAAAGAATGTGGTTGTATAATCACCTGTTAAGAACCTTGAATCCTTTAAAATATTCATCAGTAGTTCTTTGTTGGTTGAAACACCCTCAACCCTCATTTCTTCCAAACATCTTAACATTTTATTGACTGCCTGTATCTTATCCTGAGCATAGCAGCTTATCTTAGATAGGAGGGAATCATAGTAGGTTGTTACTATGTTATTTACTTCATAGGAAGTATCTACCCTTACACCAAATCCACCCGGCATTTCGAATCTGGTAATCTTACCACAATCTGATATAAACGTACCGTTAAAATACTCTGCTAAAATTCTGCATTGAACTGCATAGCCCTGAAATAGTATTTCTTCCTGCTTTAATTTAAGCGGTTCACCCTGCGCAACACGAATTTGCTCCTTAACTAAATCGATTCCTGTAATCAGCTCCGTTATCGTATGTTCAACCTGCAGTCTGGTATTCATTTCCATGAAATAAAAAGATTTATCGTCCTTCAGAATATATTCTATTGTGCCTACACCAACGTAGCCGATATGTTTACAAATATCAATTGCCCCTTGATACATCCTACTTCTTGTCTCTTCGTCAAGCGTATCACATCTAGATTCCTCTATAAGCTTTTGATTCTTTCTCTGTATGGTACACTCTCTATCACCCAAATGTATTACATTTCCATATCGATCAGCTAGTACCTGAACCTCTATGTGCTTAGCATGATCTATATAGCGCTCCACTAAGATACTGCTGAATCCAAATACCTTTTCAGCTTCTTTCAGACATAATTCAAGTGCCCGAAACAAATCATCTTCCTTGTGCACGATACGAATCCCCTTGCCGCCTCCGCCATTTGTCGCTTTCAATATAATAGGATAACCAACTTTCATTGCATATTGAAAACACTCTTCATAATTACTAATTTCAACACTGTCATCTCCTATCACAGGTATATTTAATTCTTTCGCCACCTTCTTGGCTATGACCTTGTTTCCCATCAAAGAGATATTTGCACTGCTTGCACCAATGTAATCAATATCACAGTTCTCACATAGTTCACTAAAATCTGCATTCTCAGCAAAATATCCAATACCAGGATGAATTGCATCCACCTTATAATTTGTTGCCACGGCTAATACATTATATGCATTTAGATAAGAGTCCTTGCCTTGAACGTCTCCGATACAGACAGAATAATCGGCAAGTCTTGTATGCAAAGCTCCTTTATCAGCCTTTGAAAAAACGCTAACCGTCTCTATCCCCATTTCCTTGCAGGCACGAATGATTCGTACTGCACTATCTCCACGATTTGCTACCAATATTCTCTTATATTTATTATTCATTTTTATCCACTCTAATCTTTAATATTGGTTGTTCATATTCAACTAAACTACAATCCTTTACAAATATATCAATAATAGTTCCTGAAGCCGGAGCCGGAATATCATTAAATATTTTCATTGCCTCAATAGAACAAATCACATCACCCTTATTTACATGAATATCATTATTTACAAGCTTTATTTGATTACTAAACTCAACTCTTCCTACAAAAGGAGATACAATTGTTACAATATCCTCATTTTCCTGCCTACCTATTTGTGAGAAATCTGTTATTGCATACTCATCTAAATTAATTTTAATATTACCATTATTTAATTTAGAAGCGTCTTCCACAGTTCCCTTTTGACTGTGATCTGCTTCCACTTCTACCTTACTAAAGCGAATTGAAAACAGCTTGTCTTGATAGTCAAATGACACTAGTTTCGATTGTTCGCACTGCTTAATTAACTTATCAATAACATATAATTTGCTATTTAAATCATCCATCTTATTTTCCCTCATTTATGTATTTTATGAAAAAAAAATTTCACTTCCTATACTTCTATACTTTGCTATTCTTTCCTTTCTTAATTCATTTCCGTCTAATCGACTACAACGAAGCAGCTCCCGTTCAATACTCTGTTTAATCTTTCCAAATATGATGTTCTCTCTTCCCTCTTCGCTTATGATTTCATCTATAATTCCATAATTTTTTAAATCACCTGCAGTAACTTTTAAATTACCTGCAATATCTGGAGCTTTTCTGGAATTCTTACATAAAATACTTGCACAGCCTTCTGGCGAAACGACAGAATAAATGGAATTTTCCAGCATAATTATTCGGTTTGCAACACCTAATGCTAGCGCGCCTCCACTTCCTCCCTCTCCAATAATAACGGATAGGATCGGAACTGTATAATTAGCCATTTCATACAAATTTCTTGCAATTGCCTCTGCTTGTCCGTTTTCTTCCGCAGAAATACCCGGAAATGCTCCTGGTGTATCGATAAAGCAAATAATGGGACGTCTAAATTTATCAGCCTGCCTCATTAAACGCAAGGATTTTCTATAACCCTCAGGCTTAGTCATTCCATATTGACGATATTTCATCTCTCTTGGGTTATTCCCCTTCTGCTGTCCAATTATAGTGACCGCTTGATGATTCAATAATCCGATTCCTCCAACAATAGACTTATCATCCCCGATTCCTCGGTCTCCATGAAATTCAATAAAAGAGTCAAATACTTGATTGATAATATCTAAGGACCGAAATCTAGAAATTTTTCTTGCTAATAAAACTTTGCTCCATGCACTATTATCTCCTATTTCCTCAACACTACTGTTTTTCACCATAACCCCCCCATATCTTATTATTAAACCACTGAGAAACATTTTTAATTGTTTACTCCTGCTTAAATATCTTGTTATATTCCTGGCTATGAATCTTAAGTATATCACCAAGCGTTTCTCTTAACCTTTTTCTCTCTACAATCAAATCAATATAGCCATGCTCAAAGAGAAATTCCGAGGTTTGAAAATTAGACGGAAGCTTTTCGTTGATTGTCTGTTCAATTACCCGCTTTCCTGCAAATCCAATTAATGCCCCTGGTTCTGCTAATATAATATCTCCTAAAAAGGCAAAACTCGCACTGACTCCTCCTGTTGTAGGATTTGTTAGCACACTAATATACAATCCCTTAGTCTCGCTAAAGCTTGATACAGCTGCAGCCGTTTTTGCCATCTGCATTAGTGAAAAAATTCCCTCCTGCATTCTGGCACCGCCCGAAGCAACAAACATTACAACCGGAAGTTTTTCTTTCTTTGCATCTTCAAACAATCTGGTTACCTTTTCACCAACAATGACTCCCATACTACCCATCATATATCTAGTGTCCATTACTCCAACCATAACCTGCTGCCCACTGATGCATCCTCTTCCTGTTACAACCGCTTCATTTAGATTAACTTTACTCACTATACTCTCATGCTTTTCACAATATCCAGGAAATTTAATGGGATCATAAAATTCAGTATGTATATTAGTTTCTTCAAATGAATTTTGGTCAATTATCATAGAAAGTCTTTGGCTATAATCCAATGTTTCATAATAGCCACATAAGTTACAAATATAATTATTTTCGATGATTTTTTTACTTTCATTAATACCACCACACCTATTGCACTTAATAAATAAATTCTGTTGCATTAATCCTCTCCCCTCCAAACATACCCGTATTTGCTTGAAATCTCGTCATGGTACGATTTTTGATTATGAATATTTTTGATTTCATAATACTTGATTTTTAGAATTCTTCTCTCCATTTTCAAAAGTGACAATATTCTCAATTATACAGCTGCTTCATTATAATAACCGTACTTCATCTATGTAATATCCTTTCATTAGGCGTGATAATTATCTTGTATTTCATTATTTTTAAGTCTATCAGTTCATTTTGCAGAACCATTCTTATCAGTTGTAATATTTATTAATGAACTAGAATCTACAAAAAGACATGGAATGGAAATAATAAAATGATGGTCAATACGTTAAGATTGAATGAAACTATAAGGTTTTTTTATCTATTTTATCCCTCATATTAACATTTTTTATATTCACCAAACATTACATAATAGTTATATTTTGGCAAGCAATTTTTATGCTAATTCTATTTTTCAGAGCTTCATTCACAATGTCCAGGTACTGACCCTTAAATTCACCACTCTCAGGTAATCCAGTCGATGAACGCTGTCAGGTAGGTTTACCCGTTTTTCAGATTTTTACTATGTTGGGTTGGATATACTATCAATATTACTTGTCGAAGATGAGCCAAATGCTTGTAAAGAGTTTGTTGATTGCCTAGGTGAAGAAGATGATATTTCTCTTATCGGAATAACCAACAGTTCAATAAAAGCATTAGATTATGTACCAGATTTAATAATTTTAGGTTTATAATTGAATAAAGGAAGTGGATTATTTTAATTGCAAGACCCTAAAACACCATCTAACCCACGCTTTTTGTTGGACGGGTAGTACAAAAACAAATTCGCTGGCTAAGTAGAATTCTGCATTGATTTCGCCCAATGTAATAGAAAAATGTTCTTTTAGGGGGAAATATTTATTTTTACTTAGTAAAGTATTAATGATTTTTTAAACCATTTAAATAATTATCCATAACCTCATTACCTTCATCAAAATTTATACATTATATGCTGAATTAAAAATAATAATTTATGTTGCAATAATTATTTTAAGAATTATTTTTTATCTATTTTATCTATTTTCAAATTTAAAGTTGCAATTATTGTATATATTTTTATATTATCACATAAATTAACATTATTATATAATTTGTATAATTTAATGTATGTTTTTGTAGAAATTAACCGTTTACTTCAGCATGAAATATCATAATACCATAATTCACGAAACCATATTTTATGCCTCATAATTATTCCATCTTTTAATTGCTTTCACCTATTTAAGTTTCTCCATTAAATTTGTGTATAAAAAAGCCCCATAGAATAGAGCCAGAAAGAAGATTTTTTACTTTAATCCTTTTTCTGACTTCTATTCTATAGGGTTTATTTTAATTCAGAACAGTTCTTTATTACTTTTGCTCTTCTACTTCAATTTTTTTAATCTCTTTTGTTCTGATTTCTTTACAAATATCATTTATGAAAGTATCTATAAATTTTTGTCCTTCATCTCCAAGGTAACGGCTTCTTACAGATACTAAGCCTTCTTCCTCTTCTTTTTGTCCAACTACCAGCATATAAGGAACTCTGTCAAGTCTTGATTCACGGATTTTATAACCGATCTTTTCTGCACGTTCATCAACGCTGCAGCGAATTCCATTATCTTTTAGCTGACTTTCTACTTTCTTTGCATAATCATGATATTTTTCTGAAATAGGAAGTATTCTTACCTGTTCAGGACATAACCAGGTTGGGAATAATCCGGCATATTTCTCAATCAGCCAGGCAAGGGTTCTTTCATAGCAGCCCACGCTGGTTCTATGAATAACATAAGGACGAACTTTTTCACCGTTCTGATCGATGTAGTACATATCAAACTGTTCTGCAATCAATGCATCCCATTGAATGGTAATCATAGTGTCCTCTTTGCCATATACATTCTTAGCCTGTATATCTACTTTAGGACCATAGAAGGCAGCTTCTCCTTCTTCTTCTGTAAAAGGAATTCCAAGATCAATTAATATATTTCTGATTCTTCCCTGAGTTTCTTCCCAAACTTCTTCAGTACCGATATATTTTTCTTTATTATTAGGATCCCATTTGGATAAACGGTAAGTTACATCTTCTTCAAGGCCTAATGTTTTTAAGCAATATCTTGCAAGATCAAGACAGCCTTTAAACTCTTCATCCATTTGATCCGGTCTTACAATTAAGTGGCCTTCAGAAATAGTGAACTGACGTACACGAGTTAATCCATGCATTTCACCGGAATCTTCATTTCTAAAAAGTGTAGAAGTTTCACCATAACGAAGGGGAAGATCTCGATAGGATCTTTGTGCTGATTTATATACATAGTACTGGAAAGGACAAGTCATAGGGCGAAGGGCAAATACTTCTTTATCCACTTCTTCATCACCAAGTACAAACATACCTTCTTTATAATGGTCCCAGTGTCCGGAGATTTTGTATAAGTCACTCTTTGCCATAAATGGAGTCTTTGTTCTTACATAGCCTCTTCTATCTTCTTCATCTTCAATCCATCTTTGCAGTGTTTGGAGAATCTTAGTACCATTAGGCATAATAAGAGGTAAACCCTGACCTATAACATCTACAGTAGTAAAGATTTCCATCTCACGTCCAAGTTTATTATGGTCACGTTTTTTAACATCTTCCAAATGAGCTAAATAGGCATCCAGATCTGCATTCTTGGTAAAGGCAGTACCATATACTCTGGTAAGCATCTTATTCTTCTCACTGCCTCTCCAATAAGCACCGGAGGAAGAGATTAATTTAATAGCTTTAATACTCTTTGTACTCATTAAGTGAGGGCCGGCACATAGGTCAACAAAATCCCCTTGTTTGTAGAAAGAAATAACCGCATCTTCCGGAAGGTCTTCAATTAATTCAACTTTATATGGCTCATTTTTATCTTTCATAAGCTGAATTGCTTCTGCTCTGGGAAGAGTAAATTTCTCCAGTTCTGCTCCTTCCTTGATAATCTTTTTCATTTCTTTTTCCAGTTTATCAAGTGCATCTCTATCAAATGGTTCTACATCAAAGTCATAGTAGAAACCGGTATCAATAGAAGGTCCAATTGCAAGCTTTGCATGGGGATACAATCTTTTAACTGCTTCTGCCAACACATGTGAAGCAGTATGTCTATATGCTGCTTTACCAGCATCCTCATTAAAGGTTAATATATTTAATTCACAATCTTTATCCACTACGGTTCTTAAATCCACTACTTCACCGTTTATTTCACCGGCACATGCCATTCTGGCAAGGCCTTCGCTAATGTCCTTTGCAATATCTATAACGGACATACTGTTTGCATACTCTTTTGCTGATCCATCTTTTAATGTAATCTTCATATAACCATGCTCCTTTCAAAATGTTGAAAGAATGAATTATTTTCAACCCATTCTTCGTTCATGATTCCTTCGAAAAAAGACGATAAAAAAATCGTCTCTTTCGAATTACTATCCAGTAAATCGAAAGGGACGAGTATCTATTCACTCGCGGTTCCACCCTCATTGGTAATGTATCATTACCCGCTTCTTTCTGATTATAACGTAATCACCGGGCCGGATTAGAGCCACTCAGAGGTAGTCTTCAGATGATTCCTATTAAGATATTCTCAGCCAATATATCTCTCTCTGTAATATTTCACATCTTACTCGTCTCTTCAACGTATTAGGTGTTTAGAATTTTTAATTAATTTTTATTATAACATTGCAAATTTCTTTGTCAAGAGTAAAATACCTGTAGTACTGTAAAATAATTCTTTATATGTTCCCAATCAATCTATCTTTCACTACTGCGAAGAACTCTCTAATATAATAATTCAATGTTAAAACATGATCCGAAGGTGCTCCAAGGCCCTGTGCCTTCAATCCCTGCCTTTTAGCAATTCCCATAGCCCGGTATACATGGAAACGGCTTGTTATAAGAACAACAGGTACCCCTTCTTCTTTTAGAAACTTTTTGCTGTATTTCATATTTTCATAAGTATTAACAGATTGATCTTCTTTTATAATCCGGAATGGCTCAATCCCTTGTTTTACCAAGTAACTGCCCATCGCCTCCGCTTCTGATATATCTTCTCCCTCTCCTTGTCCTCCGGACACAATTACTTTCGCCTTTTTATTCTCTTTAAGATATTTACAGGCGGTATCCATACGTTTTTTTAATGTTTTGGATAATACCCTTCCCTTTACTTGAGCACCCAGTACGATTACATACTCTGCCGATGTACTTACTTTTTTACATCCTGCCGCAATAATTCGTATTTCTGTCAGAATAAAGATGGCGGCACCTAAGATTAATATAATAACTGCCACTGGCTTAATGTATTTCCAAATGGCAATTTTGTCTGTATCCATCAAAGGATAAAGGAATGCTGCAAGTATTAGAAGCATTCCTGTAACTATCCAAAACTGCAAAAAAGAGGCTTTGGGTCCTGCATATAGTATGATTATTCCAAAGTATAATATACAACATACGCCTATTAATAAAAATGTAACTGTAAACAGATTCATGAATTACCCCTATCTACGAGATAAACGTCTTATTTTTCTCGACTCATATTCTTCACGCTTCTTCGATATGGCATCCCGTTTCATAACTTCTTCATAAACTTTTTCTACGTTTCTTGCAAATGCTTCCGTAGACAGTTTTTGTACATTCTTTCTTGCATTTTCGCCATATGCTATATCTGACTCACCGAATAGCACTGAATCCAGGCCTTCTAACAACCCTTTTCGGTCTGTAAAATCATAGCCATTCCAGCCCGGAACCAAAATGTCATCTAAACATCTGTCCCGTCTGGCTACAATAGGAAGCCCTGCAGCCATGGCTTCAATATATGTCAGCCCTTGTGTCTCGCTGGTAGAACCGCTTACAAATACATCACCCATTCGGTAAAACAATCCAATATTATCCCAAGGCTGTGCTCCGGTAAACAAAATTTTTCCGCCCAAATTTCGTTCTGCCACCATTTGTTTCAAGGTTTCCATCTCAGGCCCATTGCCTACAATAACAAACTTTACATTTTCTCTTTTACTCATGTATTCCGGCATTGATTCTATGATTTCACTAATGTTTTTCTCCTTGGAAACACGTCCCAGATAAAGCATTATTTTATCCTGTTCCTGAATATCATATTGCTTTTTTAATCTTAGTACATCTTCCTTAGAATAAAGAGCAGGATTAAACTTTTTAAGATTCACCCCTGTAGGTACTATACTAATTTCTTTATGAACACTGTAAGTTAATAATAAATCTTTTACTTTCTGGGTAGGTACAATAACTTGTTCCACTGTATTGCAGCACACTTTAGTAAAGACTCTGGCAAATGCCTTAGCCCTTTTATCCAGAGTCTTAAAATGTGTTAAATAATGAGTATAATCTTCATATATGGTATGATAAGTATGCACCATAGGTAACCTTAATTCCCTTGCCATGATTCGGCCAAATATACCTAAAGAGAATTCCGTATGGGTATGGATTAAATCCAGATCTAATTTTTTTATAATAGAAGCCAGTTTAGGCAGATAAAAGATGCCTACTCTTCTTTCCGTAATTAAAGCAAAAGGTATACTGGGTACTCGAAATACATTATGTTCATATTCCGGTGAACCTGGTGTTGTTGTTGTAAAAACATAAACTGTATGCCCAATTTGCTCCAATTCATTCTTTAGTATATAAACAGAATTTGCAACTCCATTAATTTCCGGATAATACGTATCTGTAAATAAAGCTATGTTCAATTTATCTCTCCCTTTCCCCACCTAATACACTATGATACATCTAATATTTACTAAATCCCAACTATTATACTATTATTTATTATATATTACAACTTGCATAATTTAGATTCTCTCCCTATGTTTATGTTGTTTTTCTATGCAGTTTTAATATATATTTTCTCATTTCAACACATATTAATTTTCGCTAATCAATTTATCTTTCTCTAATATATGTTGGCTAAGCCAGTCCCCAATAAAGGTAAGAATGTCCAATAGCATTTCTGTCTGATTCTTATCCACCTGTTCAAAATCAATTCCATTCACTTTTTCCATAAATTGTTCATGGTCAACAACCTGGCTGAACAGTTTTTTGTACCCGATTTTTTTCATATATGCTTCTTCACTTGCGAAATGAAATTTTGCATACTCTTTTAACTCATTGATTATGGTTACAATGTGGTCAAACTTATCTGGAATAAACTCGTCCGCAAATACATCGTAAGCGGATTGTGCAATTCGAAACAGTTCTTTGTGCTCCTCATCAATTTGCTTAATGCCGGTGTAATATTCTTCTTTCATTACAAACATAATAATCTCCCTTCTGCTGAAACACCATGAACTTAGGCATCAGCACAGATTTGTTAATCCCTCTTTTTTTGCAGCATAATTTTATATTCTATATATAATGGGGGATAAATGTTTCGACGCCCATATACTAGATTGGGTTTATTGCATTAATTTATTATTGTAATTTAACCATGACATTATCTCGAATATTTAATTTATCGGCTTCCACATCACAATCCACAGCAAGTATATGAACGCCTTTTTCCTCCGCTTCTCTCAGAGCCTGACCAAAGGCAGGATGAGTGACGTCATTGGGTTCAAAATATTTAACATCCTTCATTTGTACCACAAAGATGATGTATGCTTCATATCCTTCTTCCATGCAGGAAATTAGTTCTTTTACATGCTTAACGCCCCTTTCTGTAGGAGCGTCCGGGAACCTGACTATTCCTTTTTCTTCAAGGGTAACACCCTTTACCTCTATATAAATCTTTTTATTCTCTGTCTCCACATATAAATCAAATCTAGAATTACCATATGTTTTTTCCGTCTTTACTAATTTAATATCAGAAAATAATCCACCGGATTGAATCCATTCATAAACTACTTTATTTGGTGCCTGGGAGTCCATATTAATCATTCGGTTCCCTTTTTGAACACCAATCAGGTCGTATTTTGTCTTTCGGTTAGGATTATCCTGTTCTTCCAAATAAACGGTAACCCCCGGTATTAGCAATTCCTTGCAGCGTCCGGTATTTTTTACATGGCAGGTTTTTACTTCTCCATCCACCTCTACATAGGCAATAAAACGATTTGGACGGGACTTAAATATTCCTGCTTGTACTTTACTATATTTCATAATAACCTCTATTCTGATGGTTTAGCGCTTCTCAACCTAAGCTCCAAACTATGTATTCTTTCACGCTAAAACAAATGGGTCCTCTTTCCCATTGTATATTGAGTCTACAAACATTTTTAGTCTTTGTCAATTACTTCATAATAATTTAACACTTTTTTTACTTCCCTTTTACAGGGAGTTAGCTTATAATGGATTATAATTAAGGAAAGATTCCTAGTTAAAATAGTATAATTATTGTTAGTAATTGCATATACTGATAAGACGAAAGGAAGTATGATAGTATGAAAAAATTCGGTAAATTCTTGTTTGGGACTGTTTCCCTTGCTACTTTAGCATGTGGAGCTTACTATGTTTACAAAAATTTAATTAACAAAGACTCTTCTGATGATTTTGACGAGTTTGAAGATGAATTTGAAGATTTCGATGATGAAGATGAGGATGCTCCGGAAGTAGAAAAAAAAGATACTCGTGAATATGTATCCATCAATTTCACCTCTGAAGAAGCTGCTTCCAATGACTCGGAAGAAGAACAATAAAGTCTGAATTTAAGAATAACCGACTATTCCAATAAGGTAATAGCCGGTTATTTTCTTATCCTAAAGCAATATCTAATGTTGTCATTACCATAAATCCCAGCATAGCTCCGATAGTTGCCGCATGTCCATAAAGGTGAGAATCATTCTGTGATTCCGGTATTAGTTCTTCTACTACTACAAATACCATAGCACCTGCTGCAAAGGATAGTGCATAAGGCAAAATAGCCCCGACGCTGCTTGCAAGCATTGCTCCAAACACTGCTGCAATCGGCTCAACAATTCCCGATGCCTGCCCATACATAAAGCTTTTTAATCTGGAATGTCCATCTCTTCGTAAAGGTATAGACACTGCTGCTCCTTCCGGAAAGTTCTGCAGTGCAATACCAATAACCAGTATAATAGCTCCTGCAGTAGTTGCCTTTTCTGTTGTTCCTATAGAACCAAATGCTACACCAAAGGACAAACCTTCCGGAATATTATGAAGTGTAATTGCCGTAACCAATAATACGCTGCGACGTATGCTGTCTCTGGAAACTTTACCAATTCCACCTCTGGGCTTATCTTCCACGTGATGAACATGAGGAAGCAATTTATCTGCGCCAAATAAGAATAATCCTCCAAGGCCAAATCCTATTACTACAGGAAACCAAGGAAGGGGAGTATCCTCCGATAATTCCAACGCTGGTAACAACAAGGACCAAAAGGAAGCTGCTAACATAATACCGGATGCAAAACCTAACATAAGGTTTAAAACCTTTGGTTTTATCTCTTTAAAAAAGAATACCATGGCTGCACCGGCTGCTGTTACGCCCCAAGTTACAAGTCCCCCTAGAAAAGCCATTAAAATTGGATTCATATATTATATCCTCCTAGTTCTTAACTTTATTCTAGGGTTGTAGATTCCGCTTTTAAAAAGCCTTTCATGAAATTTTCGTCAAGACTATGGCTTACGAATTAATTATCTATATTCATTTAATCTGCTCTTTAATTGTTCTACATCCCCTATAATGGTATACCTTATTATATCACGATTATTATCATCTGTCTTTAGTTGAATTTCATTTCCTACCAATATAGTATAAGTTAAATTATCCTGGGTTGTAAATACAATCTGATAATCCCACAAATCTTCCCCCTGACTTTCCGAGGTATCTTCTTCCTGTTCAGCCGGCAGCAGGGAATATTCATTTAACATAAGAAGAAAATCATCGATTTTCTCCGGTTCCTTAAAGGCTGTACTTTCTTTCTTGCTATTTATAATGGAAAAAGAACTAACCTGTTCTGCCGTGAAAGGCAGAATATCAGAAAATATCATAGTTCCTGCCGAAGATATGCCCATCTTGGCTTCTTGGGGTTCCGTCTCTAAATTAAATTTATCGGCACCTTCATCAGATAAAGCATCCTTACCGTCTTTAGCCACTTTTTGATCTGCCTCCGCTTCTCCTGCGGTAATAGAATAGATTTCTTTATCCTTCTGTACCTCAGTATTTCTCTCTAAAGTTCCGTTCTCCTGCCGTTTTAATGACGACGAATCTGAGGTATCCTCAGCAGAAGAATTCGTCTCATTTTCCATGCTTTTACTGGAGCCCGGTAAATATTTTAATATATTCAAACCAATCAATAGTAACAGAAGCACAGCCGCAATACCGGCTAATCTAAAGATAGGGAATCGGTTTTTCTTTTTACGCTCTGTGGACGTATTCGCTTCCTGATTATCTTCTTCCGGGGTTAAAGAATCCTTACCGGATTGAATTGCCTGTAATGTTTTTTGAATCAGTTCTTCCGAAACTACAATGTTATCTTTGTCAAAAGAAGCATTAAGATGGTCTTTTAAATGAATACTATTATATTCAAATTTGATTTCCTTATCTAAGTGGTTCTCTGTAGAAATCTTGTCTCCATCCATAGAACCATTTCCATTTTTCTGTTGATTATTAAGTTTATGTTTTTGGAAATCCATCTTACAACCTCCCTTCCAAACAAGTCTTTAGTTTCTCTTTCGCCCTGGATAAACGGCTTTTAGCTGTTCCTTCTGCTATCTTTAATATATTAGCTGCATCGCTTATGGTCATGTCATGATAGTAAACACATACAATAATATCTTTATATTTGTCCGGCAGTTTCATAACCGTTTCGCGAATCAGCTGATTCTGGTCTTGTTGTTCTACAGCTGTGTAATCATCATCTGTATGTATGGTATTTTCCTCATATTCTGTCATAGGTACTACTTTTTGATTCCATGCACTTTTTAAATAATCCTTACATGTGTTAATGGTGATTCGAATAATCCAAGTCTTAATACTGCTGTTTCCTTGAAAGGTACTGAGATTTTTGTTTACTTTAATGAATACATCTTGAAAAATGTCTTCTGCCAAATGACTATCTTTTACATACATAAAAGCAGTACGTAAAACATCATTGCCATATTGCCTTATCAAGGTTTCAATGTGGTAAACAGGCTGTTTCTCCTCGTACATTGAACTCTTCCCCCTATATTCTATTTATGCGGATAGGTTAGCTTCATCTCCCACTTTCTATTTTTATCCGCTAAAGAAATTTGTTGGCTGCAGTATTAGTATACTCTTAAACATTTGACGATGTAAACTAAAAAATAGTTCCCATGAAATAATTGGATAACATAATTAAGATACTAATACTGCGTAAATAGTTATTTATTACAGATATATTTATATCAGGTTAAATTTCTTTAATCCATGATAAATACCGTCCTCTTTAATTGACTTTGTCTTATGTTTAATTCTTTCCAGTACTTCCGGATAGCTATTACCCATTGCAATTCCGGTAGCAACGTATTCTAACATCTCGATATCATTACTACTGTCACCAAATGCATAAGTATCTTTCTGATCCATGTTAATGTGTTCTAATAATCTTTGTATACCAGTTGCTTTATTAATTCCACGGGGTACTAATTCAAACATCTGTATTCCGTGATAAATAGGATGAAATTTCTCTTCCAATTTGGGCATAACAATATCACGGTTGCTTTCCTCCGATAAAGTACAAGACATTTTATTAATGCATATATCCATATCAGAATCTAATGCTTTTATTTTTTCTTCCCCGAAATATTTAAAAAGGCTTACGATATAATTGTACTCTTCTCCCTTGTCTTTTTCTTCGTAGTAGAGGCATTCCGGCCCCTCCAAAATATACCTTACTTTATTTTCTTGAAGAAATGCCATGATTTCGGTTACTAAG
The DNA here is from genome assembly GCF_032079385.1 of Anaerocolumna sp. Lineage (NCBI taxonomy): Bacteria > Bacillati > Bacillota > Clostridia > Lachnospirales > Lachnospiraceae > Anaerocolumna > Anaerocolumna sp. Next base: position 119,525 of record NZ_DAMAUC010000007.1, on the reverse strand, counting down.
CTATCTTCCACTACTTTGTTCTCAATTATTTTACCCTCATACTCAACATAAGTACCGGCACCTGCTATAATTCCCTTAAAGCCCAATTCAATTAAATTATCCGGAACAATAGGTCTGGTTCTTCCTGTACAGATAATGGGAATATGTCCATTATCAAGCAATTGGCCGATGGCCTCTTTTGCTGAATCAGGCACACCTATATCTGGTAAATACAAGGTTCCATCTATATCAAAAAATACTATTTTCTTATTCATGTCTGTAATCTTACTCCTTTCACTGAGCTGCCTGGGTTAAAGTATAAAGATTTGCATAGATTCCTTTTTGATCTAACAATTCATTGTGATTACCTCTTTCTGCGATTCCCTCTTCTGTTAATACAATAATGTCCTTAGCATTGCGAATGGTGGATAATCTATGGGCGATTACGAAGGTGGTTCTATTTTTCGCTAATCTTTCTAAAGATTCCTGTACCACTTTTTCACTTTCATTATCTAATGCTGAAGTGGCCTCATCAAAGATAAGAATCGGCGGATTCTTTAAAAATACTCTGGCAATACTTAATCTTTGTTTTTGCCCTCCTGAGAGTTTAACACCCCGCTGCCCAATGTAAGTATCATATCCATCCGGAAGTTCCATAATAAAGTCATGGGCATTGGCATTCTTTGCTGCCTCGATTATTTCTTCCTCTGTTGCATCTATCTTACCATACCGGATATTTTCCATAACGGTACCGGTAAATAAATATACATCCTGCTGTACAATGCCAATATTTTTTCTAAGTGATTTTAATTTAATATCCCGTATATCCATTCCATCCAATGTGATGGCACCACCGGATACTTCATAAAATCTTGGGATTAAACTGCACATAGTGGTTTTTCCTACACCAGAGGAACCTACTAAAGCGATATATTCTCCTGCTTCTACTTTCAGATTAATATTACGGAATACATCGGAAGTAGTTTCATCATATTTAAAGGAAACATTCTTAAATTGAATTTCACCTTTTACATCCTTTAGCTCCACTGCATTCTTCTTATCCACAATATCCGGATTAATATCCATAATTTCCATGAAACGATCAAAGCCTGTAATACCATTTTGGAATTGCTCTGTAAAGTTAATCAGTTTTCTAACAGGTTCAATAATATTATTAATATAGAGTAAAAAGGTTAAAAGGTCACTTACTTCAATGGATCCATCTGCGATTAATAAGCTTCCACCTACGATTACTGCAACACTAATCAGATTGGTAAATACACCAAGTCCGGAATGAAAGGTTGCCATCTGCCAATAACTGTTTCTTTTACTTTCTACAAATCGTTTGTTACCTGCATGGAATTTATCCAATTCCTGATTCTCGTTGGCAAAGGATTTTACTACACGAATGCCTGACAGATTATCTTCTATTTGTGCATTGATTTCCGCAATTCTTTCTCTGTTCTTTCTAAAAGCGCGGTTCATCTTATTCTTCATAAAATATGCAAATAGAAACATAATAGGTAAAAAAGTAAAAACTATTAACGTTAAGGGGAGATTGATATTGATTAAGATGACGAAAGCACCCACGAATTTAATAATAGATATAACAATGTCTTCCGGTCCATGATGGCAAAGTTCTGTAATATCAAATAAATCGTGGGTAATTCTTGCCATTAACTGACCTGTTTTCTGATTATCATAAAAGTTAAAAGATAATTTTTGATAATGTTCAAAGATGTCATTACGCATATCAAATTCCATATTTGCTCCCATCATATGTCCTTTGTATGCAATATAGAAGTTACAAAACATTTCTAAAATAGCCAGCCCGATCATCAAAAGTCCCAGCTTAATAATAGTATTCATTGCTTGGCTGATTTCATAGCTCCCCAGCAAATCATTGGTTATGTATCTGACTATCAAAGGATAAAGTAGCGTGATGCTTGCTGCCAGCAAAGCGCAAAACATGTCGGACAGGAAAAGTCCTAAATATGGTTTATAGTAGGATAAAAATTTCTTCGTTTTTCTGCTCATAACTCCTCCACTTTATTTATTACTTGTTCTATATAACAAGTTATATAGTTACATGTATTTTCGTAGAATACACAGTACATAGTTACTTCTCCATTATAACAGATATGATATGTAATTTTTAATGGATTAATTAATTATCATAACATCTCTTCTCTGTTTAGGCAACTCAAAAGATTGAAAAAGAGGCTGTAACAGCCTCTTAAAATGTATGCTTTATCTTGATAATCTCTTGGATAAATCATATAAGTATTGGTCAATATCTTTCTCCATGGATAAAGCTTCTTGTATATCAAAGTCAACGAATTTGCCATCTTTATGTGCTACAACACGTCTTGATGCACCTTTGTAAAGTAAATCAACTGCATAAGCACCCATAGTGGAAGCATACACCCTATCTCTGCAGGTAGGACTTCCTCCTCTTTGGATGTGACCTATAATGGTAGCTCTGGTTTCAATTTCTGTAGCTTCTTCGATTCTTTTTGCCATTTCGTAAGAATCACCAACACCTTCTGCATTTACAATAATATGATGTTTCTTACCGCTTTCTTTCCTTCTAATAATATTGTCTATAATTCTTTGTTCATTATAGTCATATCTTTCTGCAATCAGAATATCTTCCGCTCCGTTGGCAATACCACACCATAAGGCTATAAATCCTGCATGTCTGCCCATTACCTCTATAATACTGCATCTTTCATGGGAAGTGGATGTATCTCTAACCTTATCGATTGCTTCCATCGCTGTGTTTACTGCTGTATCAAATCCTATGGAATAATCGGTACAAGCAATATCTAAGTCAATAGTTCCAGGTATTCCTACCGTATTAATGCCTCTCTCAGCAAGCTTTCCTGCTCCTCTAAAAGATCCGTCACCACCGATTACTACTAAGCCGTCAATATTATATTTTTGACAAACTTCAGCGCCCCTATCCTGGCCTTCTTTTGTGGTAAATTCCTTACATCTTGCTGTATATAGAATGGTTCCCCCTCTTTGTATAATGTCAGAAACGTTTCTACCATCTAGATCAACAATGTCTTCTTCTAATAAACCATTAAATCCTCTTCGTATCCCCTTAACTTTTAAACCATATCCAAGGGCAGTTCTCGTTACCGCTCTAATAGCAGCATTCATGCCCGGTGCATCCCCACCGCTCGTTAATATACCAATTGTACCAACTTTGTTTGCCATCGTTTCCTCTTTCCTGTATACTTCAAGGTGATATACATTATAAATTGCTTGTTTACATTGTACTGTAAGATTCAAATCTTCTATATTTTAATGCATTTTTCTGGCTTTTTCAATACTCTTTTCTACTACTTGAACATTGTGATCTCCATATTTTTCTTTCAATTTCCTAATCAAGTCACTTTCCACATTGATGTTCTTACTTTGAGGAAGATGTTTTATTGCTTTTTCACATTCTAAATAAATGGTAACGGAATCATCACCATCAGATTGGCTCAATAATTCATATAAACTTTGTTCATCTTTTACAAAATTCTCTTTATCAGGATATTTGATCCACACTTCTTGGGGAATGGCTTCAAAAGGTATTACATCACTGCATATTAACTTAGCAGGCTTTTCTTCTTCCGCTGTTACTTTTCCCCGAACAAAGACTTTACTATCCTCTTGTAATACTATTTTATATTTTTCATAGTCTCTTGGAAAAACTATAATTTCAACAGTACCAACCAAGTCTTCCAACGTGATAAAAGCCATCATAGAATTAGTCCTTGTAGTTTTTACTGTTTTGGAAACAACCATTCCTCCTATTGTTGCATAAGCACCATCTTTTGCTTTTGCTTCCCTAGTTTCCTCATCAAGGACAAAGTCTAAAGTAGAATTGGTAATATTTTTTTTCAATAATCCTTCATATTGATCAAGAGGATGCCCACTTACATAGATACCCATAACTTCTTTTTCAAAAGCCAGAAGCTGTTCTGAAGAATATTCTCCAACATCCGGCATATTATTTTCATAATCTGCTTTTTCTTCTTCTCCTACTAAATCAAAGAAAGAGATTTGACCGCTTAGATTTTTCTTCTTATCCTGAATTACATCATCTAACACCTGAATGTAAATCATCATTAATTGTTTTCTGGTTCCCGGAAGGCTGTCAAAGGCTCCTGATTTAATAAAACTTTCTACAGTCCTTTTATTTACTTCTTTACCGGACAATCTGACGGCAAAGTCTTTCAGGCTGGTAAATTTGCCGTTGGATCCACGTTCTTCTACAATTGCTTCAATCACCGGTTTCCCCAAACCTTTAATGGCAGAAAGTCCGTAGCGTATGGCTCCCTTTGATACAGAGAAGGTACTATATCCCTCATTAATATCCGGAGGCAAAATTTCAATTCCCATCTGCCTGCAGGCATAAATATATTCTGCAACCTTTCCCGGGTTATCAATCACCGAAGTCATTAGTGCCGCCATAAATTCCACAGGATAGTAATACTTTAAAAACGCTGTTTGGTAGGAAATTACCGCATAAGCCGCAGCATGGGACTTGTTAAACGCATACTTTGCAAAGTCCGTCATTTCATCAAAAATATGATCGGCTACTTCAGCAGATATACCATTATTAACACATCCCGGTATATTCTCCTCCTCATTGCCATAAACAAAGTTCTTACGTTCCTGTTCCATAACAGAAGCTTTCTTCTTAGACATGGCACGACGTACCAAATCACTTCGTCCGTAGCTGTAACCTGCAAGATCACGAACGATCTGCATAACCTGCTCCTGATATACAATACACCCATAAGTAGGCGATAAAATAGGCTCTAACTGTGGGCATTCATATATAATGGACTTTGCTTCATTCTTACCCTTAATATATTTGGGTATAAAGTCCATTGGTCCCGGACGGTATAAAGAGATACCTGCAATAATATCCTCTAAACTTTTGGGTTTCAGCTCTTTCATAAAGTTTTTCATTCCGGCACTTTCCAATTGGAAGATACCATCTGTTTTACCAGAAGAAATCAAGTTAAAAATATTTTTATCATCATAATCTATCCGATCCATATGTATTTTATTCGTGCTGTCCAGTTTTTCATTTACTAATCTAACTGCGTTCTGAATAACGGTTAAAGTTCGAAGACCTAAAAAATCCATTTTTAATAAGCCTAATTCCTCTAAAGTTGTCATAGTAAACTGTGTTGTTATAGACTCATCGGAAGCACGGGACAAAGGAACATATTCTACTACCGGAGCTTTACTAATAACTACACCAGCTGCGTGCATAGATGTATGTCTTGGCAATCCCTCTAAGCGTAAGGACATATCAATTAAATATTTAATTTCTTCGTCGCTGTTGTATAGATTTTTTAATTCTGAATTGGAATTCAGAGCTTTTTCAATATTAATTCCTATTTCTGTGGGTATCATTTTAGCAACCGTATCTACCTGGGCATATGGAAGGTCCAAAGCTCTGCCCACATCCCTTATAACAGCTCTGGCCGCCATGGTTCCAAAAGTAACAATTTGAACCACCCGGTCTTTTCCGTATTTTTGTACAACATAGTCAATAACTTCTTGTCTTCTTTCAAAGCAGAAGTCAATATCAATATCCGGCATGGTTAATCGTTCCGGATTCAGGAACCGCTCAAACAACAGGTTATACTTTATTGGATCAATATCGGTAATCTCTAAACAATAGGATACAATACTTCCCGCTGCACTACCCCGTCCGGGTCCTACCATAATTTGATTATCTTTTGCATATTTGATAAAATCCCATACAATTAAGAAGTAATCTACAAATCCCATACCCCTTATGGTTTCAATTTCATATTCTAATCTTTCTTTTAATTCTACAGGAGGATTCCCATATCTCTTAATTAATCCTTCTTCACAGAGTTTTTTCAGATACTCTAAGGCTGTAAAGCCAGCAGGAACATCATACTTAGGGAGTTTGTATTCACCAAATTCAATTTCTACATGACAACGTTCTGCAATCATCTGCGTATTTTCCAGTGCCTCTTTGGCATAAGGAAATATGGCTTCCATTTCTTCCGGTGATTTCAGGAAATATTGGCCGCCTTCATAACGCATTCTATTTTCATCGGAAACTTTTTTCTGAGTCTGAATACATAGTAAGATATCATGTGCCTGAGCATCACTTTCCAAGGTGTAATGAACATCATTAGTAGCCACTAACGGAATACCCGTTTCACTATGCATTCGCAGCAAAGCCTGGTTTACTTGCTTTTGTTCCGGCAATCCGTGATCTTGCAGTTCTAAGAAGAAATTATTTTCACCAAATATATCTCTTAGGCGCAGTGCCGCTTTTTTACCTTCTTCGTAGAAACCTCTGCGCAAATTACTTGCGACTTCTCCACCTAAGCAGGCACTTAAAGCTATGATACCTTCCCTGTACCTTGACAATATTTCGTAATCCACTCTGGGTTTATAGTAGAAACCTTCTATGAAACCAGTGGAAACTATTTTCATTAAATTGGAATAACCGGTATTATTCTCTGCTAATAACACCAGATGATTATACCGGTCTTCCGAAGAGGAACCTTCTCTATCATATCTTGAATTGGGTGCTACATAAACTTCACACCCAATAATGGGTCTTATTCCTTCTGAAAGGCAGGCGCGATAAAAATCAATGACGCCATACATTACACCATGATCAGTAATGGCAATACTGTCCATGCCTAATTCTTTTGCTCTGGCTACCATTTCTTTAATTTTACCTGATCCATCCAGAAGACTATATTCTGTATGCAGATGTAAGTGTGCAAATTTCATTTTTACCTCCATATCATATAGGTTGAAAGTTTCCTTTCAGCCTAATTCCTATACCTTTCTATTTGTAACATAAACGAGGTCAGAAGACCCCTATTTTAGTGCCGGCCGATCCGGATCAATGACTTTGCTTAAATCAAACAAGTCTGCTAATCTTTCCGGAAACTGTAGCATTGCCTGGCCGTCCAAAGGTCTTCTGGTCATTCTAACATATTCATCCTTTACCTGAATCCAAGGAGATTTAAAAACACCGCAATAATAGTTAAATCCTAAACTCTTTAGATATTGGTATTTATCACTGGTATAAGCACCAATATTCTCTTCTATATCTATACCGTAAGGGAAGACATAAACATCTGTAGGACCAATTAAAGAGCCAACTTCCTCCATCCATCTGTCACTATCTTGTATCGTAAAGTTATAACTTACTTTTCCCATATTTCTATGTCCATAACTATGAGAACCAAATTCCCATCCCCACTCTTTCATAACCTTTATAACTTCCTTAACGGCTTCTTTGTCTTGTTCATAGGTAGGAGAAGATTTATCGTTAGTACGATAACCCAAGGTACCTTCATAACCGGTAAGTGCTAATAATCCTCTGGCTCCTTTGTAAGAGAAATCCGGATGTTCCGCAATAAATGTTTCCAAAATCGGAACCATATCATAATCTCCAACGGAAACCGTTCCGTCATCCATAATCATAGCAGTGGATGGTCTTCCATTTTCGTCAATAACAGCTTTGGAAGCAAAGCCGTCTCCAGTCATATATTCATAATAATTAACATCGTCCTGTGACATTACAAATGGCTTTTTATCAGGTGGAAGCATAATATCTCCCGGAACAAATTTTGTTGTACCGTCCTCTGCTGTCACCTGGTGCGCTACATCATGGATACTTACCAAAACATATCCATCTTCATACATCTGCTTCATCATTTCCTTGAATTCAGAAATGGTGGTCATATAATAATTATAGCCATTGGATGCGTAATCTCCATCAAAGGCCTTGGAATTATCCGCCACCAGGGAATGGAAAAATATATGGCTTATTTCGTTAACTGATTCATAGGCACCCAAAGGAACCAATTTTGCTTTGTCCGCTTCATATTTTGCTATGGCATCCGTGAGTACTGTATGGTTTACATAGCCTTGTCCATATGACTTAATGGTTTCAATAGCTTTATCATAATCATAGCCCATTGCCAATAGATCTGCTTCTTCTACTAATTTTGAGATCTTTTCTTGTTGTTCTTTTTCCTCTTCCTCTAAGCGTTTTTTCTCTTCTTCTTCCGGAGTTAACTCATTATCTTTACCTCCTGGAACATTGTTACCGCCGCCTTGAGTCTGATTGTTATTGCCAGCATTATTATTATTCTTTTTGAAATAGCCGCCTTTTAAAACAGCAAAGGTTATAATGCCGACTATCGCTAATAAAAGCAATAGCAATTCGGCAATAAGTATTGTTTTATACTTTCCTTTTTTTCTACCATTACCTTCTGATCTATAATCATAGGAATTTGCTTTATTCATATTTCCTTTTGTTTTGTTATCCACTTAACTACCTCCTTCATTCACAAATTCCCAAAAGACAAATGAAACCAGTTCCAAAATACATTATGGCACTGGTTTTAAGGTTCTTTCAGGCTAATTAATGTAATTTATCTTTTCGTTTAATGTTGTCTGTTATAATCTATTATTCACGATTCTTACTTAACATATGTATACAACATAACGTCTATCTTTTGTATTATATACCTTTATTAAAGGATATACTTAATTTCTGTGTACACTTCCTTCATTATAGCACGAACCTTTTAATATTTCTTTACAAAATTATTAATTTTAAAAAAAGAGGTTATGCAAAACTTTCCTTTTTGCACCAACCTCTTTACATAGGGTATTATTCTTATTATGTCCTAATTTAAACTTTATATGGAATCTATTTTGAACTTAAATATTTCTCAATATTATCAATAGCCGTCTGTTCATCAGTACCCTCAGCAGAAACAGTAACCTCTTCACCTGCAGCTAAACCTAAGCTCATCATTCCCATGATACTCTTTGCATTGACTTTCTTATCATCACATTCTACATAGATAGCACTTTCATATTGGCTTGCAACCTGAACCAATAGAGCAACTGGTCTTGCCTCTAATCCCGTGGGAATTTTAATTGTTATTTTTTTCGATACCATAGTTTACTTCCTCCTTCTGTTTCCTAACGTTATCTGCTAAAATGCTTAATTTCCGTAATCGGTGGTTAACACCGGATTTGCCAATAGGCGGATTAAGCAGAGCCCCCAATTCTTTCAGTGATGCTTCTGGATATTCTATGCGTAAAGACGCAACTTCCTCCAACCCCTCTGATAATTCACTGAAGCCAATCTGTTCCTTAATATATATTATATCATCAATCTGCTTGGTTGCTGCCTGCACGGTTTTATTAATATTTGCAGCCTCGCAGTTCACTTGCCTATTAATGGAGTTTCTCATCTCTTTTAATATTCGGACATTTTCCAAATTCATAAGAGAAACATGAGCTTCCATAACATTCAATAGGTCGACTATTTGTGAACCCTCTTTTACATAGACAACAAAATGATTCTTACGTATTACAATCTTTGCATCTATATTAAAGGTATTGATAATTTCTTGAATTTGCCTTGCTTTTGGCTCATTTGGTGCAACTATCTCAAAATGATAGGTCTTCTTTGGTTCACTCATGGAACCGGAAGCTAAAAATGCACCTCTGATAAATGCCCTTTTACAGCAAGAATTTTGTATGACCAGATTATCTACTACAGATAAGTTTTCCATGATTTCTTTATTTTCATCCATCAGCTTGGTGGCTTGTAGAATTTTTATAACTATGTCATGATCTACAATAACCATAGTATAGGTTTTATTCTTTTTCAAATAATTATTTTGTTTTACTGAGATTTCTGTATTTATTTTAAAGGTTTTTTTAATTAATGTAAAGTATTTTCTGGCTACCAGTAGATTTTCCGTATGGAGCTTCAGAACATATCTATCATATTCCGATATAATAATGTCTCCACATAAACTGATAATTGCCGCCAGTTCTGCTATCTGACAGTGCCTTGCAGGACTAATCTGTTTTGATAATTCATCCTTTACCTCTCTGGAAAATGACATTTTTATATCTTGCTCCTTTCAGAATCTAGAGATTTTGTACGTACACTTCGCTAACTACGCAATGTGTCCTTCATAATATCTCTATGCTCCACCTTTAATCCATATTCAAGATGTTGCAGTCTTAAAGCCAGCTCATTAGCCAAGGTAACAGAACGATGTTTGCCGCCAGTACAGCCAATACTAATAACTAACTGATTTTTTCCTTCTTCGATATAGTTTGGAATTAAGAATGCAATCATATCCTCCAGCTTCTTTAAAAATTCAGGAGCCATCTCAGATTTCATTACATAATCTTTTACATCCTTATCATTTCCTGTCTTCGGTCTTAATTTTGGAATATAGTAGGGATTAGGCAAAAACCTTACATCAAATACCAAATCGGAATCCATTGGAATTCCATACTTAAATCCAAAAGATAATATAGTTATAAAAAAATTATTGTATTTTTCATTCTTCAAATATATTTTATCAATTTGATTTTTTAATTCCCGAATTAACAATTGGCTTGTATCAATTATGACATTAGCCTTTTTCTTAAGAAATTCCAACTTGTTTCTTTCAGTATCAATTCCCTGCTCTACTCGTCCTGCTCCGGATAAAGGATGGGTTCTTCTTGTTTCTTTATAACGTTTTACCAACACTTCCGTACTGGCATCTAAAAATAGTATCTCATAGGGATATCCATCCATACCCATTCGCTCTAACACTTCATCCAGTTCTTCTAAAGCTTGTCCGCTGCGAATATCGACACCTAATGCTACTTTATCGATATTCTGGGTTCCATTGAAGGTTAACTGGACTAATTTATAGATGAGTTGTATAGGAAGATTATCGACGCAAAAATACCCTGCATCCTCCAGCATTTTCAGCACTGAACTTTTACCTGCTCCTGACATTCCCGTAACTATTACCAGTCTCATAAAAATTCTCTCCTTATGCCACGTTTCCGTGAATTTGTGCCATAGCATAAATATGCACAATAAATTGTTTCACAAATTCGCTACTCCGTTTTTCTAAAACTCACCCAAAAGCCTTACTTCCGGTTCCAGCATAACTCCATATTTATCAAAAACAATCTGCCTTACCTCTGTAATCAATGTTATAATATCAGTGGCAGTTGCTCCTCCTTTATTAATAACAAAGCCGCAATGCTTTTCCGATATTTGTGCATTGCCCACCTGATATCCTCTAAGACCTGCATCCATAATTAATTTACCTGCAAAGTATCCTTCCGGTCTTTTAAAAGTACTGCCGGCACTTGGATATTCCAAAGGCTGTTTGTCACGTCTTCTTTCATTAAGATCATTCATTTTATTTCTGATATCTTCCTTATTTCCTAATTCAAATAAAAAGGAGGCATCCAATACAATATAATTCTTCTCCTGAATGATACTTTTTCGGTATCCTAATTGTAAATCTTCTTTATTTAAATGCATTATATTGCCCGACTGATCAACTACCGTAGTACCGATAATAGAGTCTTTCATCTCTCCGCCATAAGCACCTGCATTCATAGTTACCGCCCCGCCTAAAGAACCCGGAATTCCGGAAGCAAATTCAAAGCCTGTTAATTCATGGTCAGCTATTTTATTGGCTAATTTAGAAAGCAATACGCCTGCTCCAGCTTTAACAAGCCAGTGTGACCCATCATATTTCTCAATCTGGATGTCACTCATACATTGTCCGATTTTAATGATGGTTCCTTTATATCCTTTATCACTAACCAGTAAGTTACTTCCGTTTCCAATTACATAAAAAGGCATATTTTTCTCACACAACATTTTAACCAGTTCAGCTGCCTGATGGCTGTTTTCAGGTAGAAGAAGAAATTCTGCCGGGCCGCCTATTTGAAAAGTGGTGTGCTTTGCAAGAGGTTCTTCTATCAATATTTGCTCATCTTTTAATATATCCTTTAGTGTCTGATAAAAATCCTCATTCAAATTTATTTCCTCTTTCTTTATAAACTACTATCAGCCTGTTAACGCTAATATTTATATATTCTCCATATTATATGCCAAAACTTACTGGCAGTATACCATCCAAAACTACACATATCATACAATATTTAATAGAATTTGGCAACTCTAAAAGTTAATGGCCCAGTATAAGTCTGGCGCAGCCATATATGCCTGCATCATTGCCAAGTTCTGCAAGACGAAATTCTTTATTTTTTAATGCCAGCATGACATATTGATTATAATATTTTTTCACTGCATCGGTTAATATACTACCCGCTTTCGAAACTCCTCCGCCGATAACAAAGGCTTGTGGATCTACGACTGCTGCCACATGTGATAATGCAATACCAAGGTATCTTCCTAATTGTTCTACTAATTCCAATGCCAGTTTATCATTTTCTTTTGCACAGTCAAATATGGTTTTTGCAGACAGATGGTCGAATTCACGAAGCTTAGAGGGTTCTGTGGATTTACTTAGTAATCTCTTGGCTTCCTTCACGATGCCTGTTGCAGATGCGAATTGCTCTAAACAGCCAGTCTTTCCACAGCCGCATTTTTCTTTTTCTTCATAATTTACTAAAATATGGCCCAGTTCACCTGCAGCTCCATTACTTCCAGTAATAATCTCATTATCTATAATTACGCCGCCGCCTACTCCGGTGCCTAACGTTACCATAACAATACTATTATAACCTTTACCGCCGCCTCGCCACATTTCACCCAAAGCAGCTACATTGGCATCATTGCCCACTTTTGCTTCAAAACCAGTAAGTCCTTTTAGTTCATTGGCAACATTTATTATGCTCCAGCCTAGATTTACACATTCAATAACGGTTCCATCTGCGGTAACCGGTCCTGGTACACCTACACCAATACCAACAATTTGATTTTTATCCAGGTTTTTTTCTGAAATTTTATTCTCCAGAGTTTTGGCTACATCACCTAATATGTAACTTCCTGAGTTCTCTTTTCTGGTTGGTATCTCCCATTTGTCTACCAAATCACCTTTATCTGTAAACAACCCTAACTTTACTGTTGTTCCACCAATATCAATTCCAAAACATAGCTTTTCCATATTGCTGCTTACGTAAATTTTATATTATAACTTACGTATCTCCTTTCTGACATTGCTTTTATTATGATGTATAGGCAGAAATTACTTTATTGGTATATATCTGCCGGTTAAAAATTAGTTTCCGGTTTTACTTTAGTTTTAATATGATATTATTATTCTTCATTTGCTTTATTTTTTTTCATTAAATTATTGGTTACTCGATTATATAGTTCCTGTGCAGCATTGTATCCCATCTTCTTTTGCCTGTAGTTAACAGCAGCAGATTCTACAATAATCGCAAGATTACGTCCCGGACGGATTGGTATGGAATGACAGACTACTTTATTTCCAAGGTATTCTGTGTATTGCTCTTCAAGGCCTAATCTATCATATTCCTTCTCTTTATTCCATTCCTCTAATTTAATAACCAAATCAATGGATTGGGTATTCTTAACACTTTCAACGCCAAAAAGAGTCTTAACATCAATAATTCCGATGCCTCTTAGTTCAATAAAATGTCTTGTAATATCCGGTGCCATACCTATCAGCGTTTCATCACTTACTTTTTTTATTTCAACAACATCATCGGTTACAAGACGATGTCCTCTCTTAATCAGTTCCAAAGCAGCTTCACTTTTGCCAATACCGCTTTCTCCCGTAATTAGAATACCCTCGCCATATACGTCTACTAAAACTCCGTGTATGGATATTCTGGGAGCTAACTCAACATTTAACCAACGAATCACTTCTGCCATAAAAGAAGATGTGGTTTTGTTTGTTTTCAAAATAGGTACACCTTTTTGCGTTGCTAATTGAATCAGTTCCGGTTCAACATCAATGCCTCGGCAGAATACAATACATGGTACTTTATAGTCCATTAATCTTGTTAATATACCTATGCCGTGATCCTTTTCCATTTTTCTCATATAGGCTTCTTCTACCCGCCCGATAACCTGAACACGATCAGAATCAAAATGATCAAAAAATCCGGCCAATTGAAGGGCAGGACGATTCACATCCGGCTGGCAGATTTTTATATGTTCATAGTCGATATCCGGTGTTAGAACTTCAAGATTCATCTTTCCAATTAGCTTGGCCAATTCTACAGTATACATATTTATACTTCCTTTCTTACTTTTGAAGACAATAGATTTATTATTCTGCACTGATTTTACTATTTTATCACATACCTTCTGTTAATGTAAATAATATTGGAAAAATTACGATATTATGAATGAAAGAATTCATATACCTTTTCTGCTGCCGGTTTATTCATAGAGGCCACTGCTGCCAGTTCTTCCACACTAGCTTCTTTTATGGCTTCAATGGATTGAAAATGTTTCATCAAAGCTTTTCTTCTTGCGGCACCCACACCTTTAATATCGTCCAATACAGAATGTATCTGAGCTTTTCCCCGAAGCAGTTTATGATATTCTATGGCAAACCGGTGGGTTTCATCTTGAATTCTTGTAATTAATCTAAATGCTTCACTGTGTGTATCGATTGGTATCTCGGTATTATTATAGTAGAGACCTCTTGTTCTATGGTTATCATCTTTTACCATACCGCATACGGGAATTGCCATATTTAAGTCATTCAACACTTTTTTCGCAATATTAACCTGACCTTTACCACCATCCATCATGATTAAGTCCGGTAATTTATTAAAGCTGTCGTATTCCCGGTTTAGATTCTTTTCCCTAAATTCCTGGCCTTCGGGAAGTTTTTGTTCTCCTACAAGTCCTTGTTCTTCATCAAGTTCTTGATCTTCTCCAAGTTCTTGTTTTCCTCCGAGTCTTTGTTCTCCATCAAATTCTTGCTCTTCATCAAGTTCTCGACCTTTACCAGCCGCATATTCTTCATGGGATCCGCTTTCTCCGCTCAGTCCGATATTTTCATATGAGCCATGCCCTTGAAGAAGTGCATTCTGCTCACGAGCAGCGTGGGTAAGCCTTCTGGTAAGTACCTCTTCCATGGAGGCGTAATCATCCGGTCCTTTAACAGATCTTATTTTAAATTTACGGTAGTCATTTCTCTTTGGTTTACCATTTTCATAAACTACCATAGAGCCAACGGATTCAAAGCCACTGGTATTGGATATATCAAAGGACTCAATACGCCTGATTCCAGGTATATTCAATAGTTCTCCTATCTGTTTTATGGCACCCACCGTTCTGGCTTCTTCCCGTTTGATCTTTTCTGCATCCTGCTGTAATACCAAAGATGCATTCTTTCTTGCAAGCTCAACCAACCGTTCTTTTTCACCTTTAATGGGAACTTTAATGTATACCTTTTGTCCCCGCTTGGAAGCAAGCCATTCTTCTATGATTTCCTGTTCTTCAATGGGCTCTCCCAATATTAATTCTCTTGGTATCAATGGTGTACCGGCATAAAATTGCTTTACAAAACTTGTTAGAATAGAACTTTTGGTTTCATGTTCCACACCGGTCAGATAAAAATGATCCCTGCCAATTAATTTGCCGCTTCGTATAAAGAAGACCTGCACAACTGCTTCATTTCCTGCTGTTGCTAATGCGACTATATCACGGTCCTCCAATTCGCTGCTGGTAATCTTTTGTTTTTGAGCTATTTGCATGACGCTGTTCAGCAAATCTCTATATTCTGCAGCATTTTCAAATTCCAAGTTTGCTGCTGCCTGTTTCATTTTCCCTTCCAGCTCTTTTGTAACCAGAGAATAGTTTCCATTTAGAAATTCCAGCACCTTTTGGATGGATTCCTTGTATTCTTCTTCTGATACATAGCCTTGGCAGGGCGCTTTACACTGTTTAATATGATAATAAAGACAGGGTCTGTCCTTCCCCACATCCTTTGGAAGGTTCCGGTTACAAGTCCTTATAAAATATATCTTTCGCAGTAATTCCAGTGTGTCCTTTATTGACTTAGAACTGGTGTAAGGTCCGAAATACTTTGCTTTATCCTTACCTCTCTGTCTTGCAAACAGCACTCTGGGATATGCTTCATTTACCGTTACTTTAATATAAGGATAACTTTTATCATCCTTTAACATGGTATTGTACTTTGGTCTGTGCTCTTTAATCAGATTACATTCCAAAACCAACGCCTCTAGTTCTGAGTCTGTGATAATATATTCAAAATAGTTAATATGACTAACCATCTGCTGAATCTTTGGAGTAAGATTTCTGCTGCTTTGAAAATACTGCCGCACTCTGTTTTTTAGACTGATGGCTTTTCCTACATATATTATGGTGTCGTTACTATCATGCATAATATATACACCGGGTTTGGCGGGAAGCTTCTTTAATTCTTCTTCAATATCAAAAAACATATATACTCCTTCCTAATGCCCTGTACGTCCTAACTTTATAGCTTGATTATTCATATGACTTAGAGTACTGTATTTATACTATAAGAAACTTATTGTTCAGGTCTAATATATCAAATTCAGCTAACTAAGTCTATCTTATTCCTTTATCTGAACGTAAAACAGTTGTATTACCTTTATACTTAAATCGGTATTTTTATCTTTTATGTAACATACAAAACCTTCATTCCGTTTGTATTATATCATGAACGAAAGGCGTGTTCATGATCTTGGCACTCCACTCAGCAAATGCAAGCACGCTTGTATTTACTTCATTCCGTTTGTATTATATCATGAACGAAAGACGTGTTCATGATCTTGGCACTCCACTCAGCAAATGCAAGCACGCTTGCATTTACTTCACTCCGTTTGTATTATATCATAAATGTAATCATTATAATTGTTTCTGTCAATTGGAGATGTAAAAATTAATACAATAATACAGATTTTCTTACATTTTTCTTCTGAGTAAATAAAAAGAACTATAAACGAAAGGCTTTACCTTTTATTTCATAGTCCTTTTTATGATATCCGCTATTATATTTTATATAAATTTCTTTTTATTCTGCTATTTCTTCTTTTGATTCTTCTTTCACTTCTTCTTCCGGTAAGCCTTTTACTTCGCGGAAGATCTTCATGAATTCTTTACCAGTAATAGTTTCTTTCTCTACCAGGTATTCTGCAATCTTATCCAATACATCACGGTTTCCGGATAAAAGTGTCTCTGCTTTATCATAACATTCTTTTAAAATGACCATTACTTCTTTATCAATTTCTGCCGCAGTAGCATCTCCGCAATTTAATACTGGTCTTCCGTCCAGATAACGGTTCTCAACAGACTCAAGTCCCATTAAGCCAAACGTATCTGACATACCATATTGGGTAACCATAGCCCTTGCTAATTGAGTGGCTTTTTCAATATCATTGGAAGCGCCTGTGGTAATAGAATTAAATATAAGCTTTTCTGCCGCACGGCCACCGTAAAGAGTAACGATTCTAGCTATTAATTCATCTTTACTCATTAAATACTTCTCTTCCTCTGGAACCTGCATAACATATCCTAAAGAACCCATGGTTCTTGGCACAATGGTAATCTTTTGTACCGGTTCAGAATTCTTTTCTAACGCAGTAACCAAGGCGTGGCCAACTTCATGATAAGCAACTATCTTCTTCTCTTCTTTACCAAGAATACGGTCTTTCTTCTCTTTACCTGCAATAACTACTTCTACAGATTCAAATAAATCTTCCTGTGTGACTACAGTCCTTCCCTGCTTAACTGCAAGAATGGCTGCTTCATTAATCATATTCGCCAAATCAGATCCTACTGCTCCTGAAGTTGCTAATGCAATTGCCTCTAAATCAACGGAATCGTGCATTAATACATCTTTGGAATGGACTTTTAAGATATCAACTCTTCCCTTTAAGTCCGGTTTATCTACAATAATTCTACGGTCAAAGCGTCCCGGACGAAGCAGCGCTTTATCCAAAACTTCCGGACGGTTAGTTGCAGCTAAAATTACAAGACCTTTGGAAGAATCAAAACCATCCATTTCAGATAATAGCTGGTTTAAAGTTTGCTCTCTTTCATCATTTCCACCGCCGTAATGGGTATCTCTGCTCTTACCGATGGCATCCACTTCATCGATAAAAATAATACATGGTGCCATTTGCTGTGCTTGTTTAAATAAATCTCTAACTCTGGAAGCACCAACACCTACAAACATTTCCACAAAATCAGAACCGGATAAAGAGAAGAAAGGCACTTTCGCTTCACCAGCTACTGCTTTTGCAAGAAGTGTCTTACCAGTACCCGGAGGTCCTACTAATAAAGCACCTTTGGGAAGTTTTGCACCAATGCGGGTATATTTGCCGGGGTTATGAAGGAAATCCACGATTTCGGTCAGTGATTCTTTTGCTTCTTCCTGACCTGCTACATCTTTAAACGTAACTCCCGTTTCTTTCTCCACATAAACTTTGGCATTACTTTTTCCGACGCCGCCCATCATACCGCCGCCGCTCTTAGAAATCATTTTAAAGAAGAACCAGAGTACTACATATATAAGTACAAATGGCAATACATAGACCATGATAATATCTACTATAGTTGTACGAGTATCTACTACATCCCCACTGAACTTTACATCCGCTTTAAGCAAACGATCCGATAAGGTATCATCTTTTACATACCCGGTATAATACTTAATTTCATACATAGGATTTTCTTGCTTTTTGGGATCAATTACTATTTTATCGGTTTTAAATAAAACCTCTTTTACTTCACCCTTATCAACCATTTTTATAAATTGGTCATAGGTGATTTCTTTATTACTGCCCTCTTTGATTCGATTTGTCATGTAAGAAAACAGTGCCAAAAAAAGAATAGCAGCCACTAATGTATAGAAAAATGGCTTCTTATTATTCACGTTTGGCCCTCGTTTTTTGTCGTTATTATCCATCCTAACCTCCTGTGCTAAGTCAAAGCTTGTTTTGCTTTGCTTCTTACTTATTCCCCAATGCTTCAGCATTTGCTTCTTTTAGTATATACTGCAAATTGCAATATTTTATAAGCGCTCTTTTTATGAACTTATTTTAAAGCAGCTCTTTTTATGTGAAATAAGTCATGTATTTTGTAAATACTATATTTTTATCAAAATAATCCAATATCTGATAGTTACACTTCATTATAATGTTACTAAACATATAAATCAATACGTTTGAAGTGAAATTTTTGTGACCAAGAAATAAAACTTTCTTAAATATTATTAAGTCTTACATCATTTATTAGGAAAACAATTCCTTATTCCTTGAAATACATATAGATTACGCTGCTGGTAATCTTTTTTATTAGTTTTTCTGTAAGCCAATTACATATATAATTAAAAATACTTTTTTTGAAAATAAAATTTATAGTAGATTTATTAGCCTGTTCGTAGTATAATGTTTCAGTAATTATTTTAACACAAACTTACAAGGGTGTAGGTAATAAAGGTTTGCATTGGATGTACAAACTTATGACTCACCACCCTTATCCGATACACCTTGAGCTAATAACAATGAAAATATTAGTTTCAAGGCTTTTTTCGTTGTAAGAAATAAAATAGCAGCTGTAAACACATTATAAAGGAGGAAACGAAATGGGAGTTAAGTACGTATTTGTAACTGGCGGCGTTGTATCAGGCTTAGGAAAAGGTATCACTGCTGCCTCTCTTGGAAGGCTTTTAAAGGAGCGTGGTTACCATGTAACCATGCAAAAATTCGATCCCTATATTAACATCGATCCCGGAACTATGAATCCGATCCAACACGGGGAAGTATTCGTTACGGACGACGGTGCGGAAACGGATCTTGACCTTGGTCATTATGAAAGATTTATCGATGAGAGCCTCACAAAACAATCCAATGTAACCACCGGTAAAATATATTGGTCCGTACTCTCCAAAGAAAGACGGGGCGATTTCGGCGGTGGAACAGTACAAGTTATTCCTCACATCACCAATGAAATTAAAAGTCGTTTTTACCGTAATGATGGCTGTGACGATACGCAGATTGCAATTATTGAAGTTGGGGGCACCGTAGGTGATATAGAAAGCCAGCCATTTTTGGAAGCCATACGTCAATTTCAACATGATGTAGGTCCCCAAAATGCCATACTGATTCATGTAACTCTAATCCCCTATCTAAAGGCCTCCGGTGAAATGAAAACAAAACCTACACAAGCCAGTGTTAAGGAGCTGCAAGGAATGGGAATACGGCCGGATATTATTGTATGCAGAACCGAACTCCCCCTAGAGCAGGGAATCAAAGATAAAATTGCTCTTTTTTGTAATGTACCAAAACATCATGTCATACAGAACCTTGACGTAGAAACTCTCTACGAAGCTCCTCTTGCCATGGAAAAAGAGCATCTTGCAGATATTGCATGTGAATGTCTGGCATTGGATTGTCCTACTCCAAATTTGTCTGCATGGGAAGAAATGGTGGCGGCGCTAAAACATCCTACCAAAGAAGTAACTGTAGCATTAGTAGGAAAATACACCCAACTTCATGATGCTTACATCAGTGTGGTAGAATCCTTAAAACATGGAGCTGTTGCACACAATGCTTCCGTAAATATAAAATGGATACCTTCCGAAGAGTTGGAGAACTGCAATGCAGCCGAGCTCCTATCCGGTGTGAGTGGAATTTTAGTACCGGGAGGTTTTGGTGACAGAGGTGTGGAAGGAAAAATATCTGCCATAAAATATGCCCGTGAAAATAACATCCCTTTCTTAGGCCTTTGCCTTGGCATGCAATTAGCAATTGTAGAAATCTCCCGTCATGTAATCGGTTTTGCTGATGCCCACAGTGCTGAATTGAATCCGGGCACCACTCATCCGGTAATTCATTTAATGCCGGAGCAAGATGGAATTGAAGACATTGGCGGAACTTTAAGATTGGGATCTTATCCATGTGTGCTGGAGGAAACAAGCAAAGCTTATGAATTATACGGGGAGAAAAACATTCACGAGAGACATAGACACCGCTACGAAGTAAATAATTATTATAGAGAAGATTTTATAAAAAGCGGACTCAAACTATCCGGATTATCTCCTGACGGACGTATCGTTGAAATGATTGAACTTACAGACCACCCCTGGTTCGTAGCCACCCAGGCTCACCCAGAGTTCAAATCAAGACCAAATAGACCTCATCCTTTGTTTAAAGGATTTGTAGGAGCGGCTCTGGAGTATCAGGAAAAACAGTAGTGTAACATTCTGGATAAAATGAAGAATCTCTAAAATAACACATAGAGATTCTTCAACTGTTCCACTTTATTATTTATATTCAGAATAGCATTCGTTTTTTATAATTCCTTATTCGCTTATACTATTATCACTCATTTTTGAAAAATGATAATAAGACAATAATAAAAGAACCAATAAAAATACATATATCCGAAATATTAAAAACGACCTTTTTCAAAAATTTAAAACTAAAGTAATCTACTACATAACCTTTTTTTACACGGTCATAGATATTGCTTAATGCACCACCAAGTATAAGAGATAGGGCCAATTTTAGAATACGGTTATCTTTTTTTGGCAAAAGGAATGCAAAAAACAAAAGGAGGATTCCAAATAAAGAAAGGGAAATAATTTTTACAAGCTGAACATTGTGTTCCAAAAAATTAAGCATTGCACCTTTATTATGGTATCTTTCCAAAATAATCTTACCATTTAAAATTTCCTCGCTTTTATGCATTTCTTTGTTTTCTTCAATGTACTCTTTCACTTTAAGGTCTAGAAAAAATATTATCAAAATTAGTGCTATATAAAACATAATACAATCCCTCCTTTAGAATAGACATCCTTGCCTAATATGAATACTATTAATTATTTGACAGAAATATTACTATTTAAAACTCTAAATTTTTAATTCCATACTTTTATGTTTTAAGCTTTCATGTTTCATGCTTATTTTTCATACTTATATTTTCATACTTTTTATTTCTATACTTTTTTATTTCTATACTTTTACATTTCCATGCTCTTATATTTCCATGCACTTATATTTTCATAATTTTATTTTTCCATAATTTTTTATTTCTATACTTTTACATTTCCATACTCTTATATTTCCATACTCTTATATTTTCATACTCTATATTTTCATACTCTATATTTTCACAATTTTATTTTTCCATAATTTTATTTTCATACTCTTATTCTTCAATATTCGCCCATATCTTTAAGCTTTTCCAATGTTGCTATCCAATCCTGTGATTTACCCGTAAAGTTTTCAGGATTTATAGGATAATGTATATTATAAAGATATCCTTTTTCGCCATATCTTCCTTGTATAATTTCATCTAAATGTATTTCATCTGCACAAACATTAACTACTTCTAAGCACATTAAAACATGGGGATCTCCATCTTTTATCTCACGTTCCCACAGATAACGACATTCCAGATTTAGAAAACATTCTTTGATACGTGGTGCATTTATAATCGTTGCTTGCTCTGCTGTAAGTCCCGACAAAGCTATTTCGTCATTGTCGAATCCATTGTTAGCGATTGTTGCAATGCATTTATCATAAATATCAGCAGAGGGAAAATTCATCACCGCTACCCCTTTTTCCTTTATACTTTGATACATATGTCCAGACTTATTTACACTTGAGAGAATTGCATAAAAGCCACCCGGATTACCAGTAAAGCATGCCCACGATTGTAAACAAGCATTGGGCTTGCCATTGGATTTATAGGAAGTTACAACAAATAGTGGTGATGGTATTGCAGTTACAAAATCCATCCATGAAAAACCGTAAGTCTCCATGTTCCCCATTGACTCCGGAATAGCTGAATATTCTTTTTTCATTAGGTTTCACCTTCCTGTTATTATGAGTATATTTCTATAAATACTACCGTAACCTACTTGAATTTTACTTATCTACTACTCCGCTTTCCACTGTTTTGCAAGCTCATTGTAAGCATCCGCTTGTTCTATATCCCCAAGACTCTCATAACATACAGAAAGTTTTTTCAGAGGATAATCTCCTCCGTAATGGATATTCAGCTCACATTCTGTTTCATAAACTGCATTATAAAACCAAATAATTGCTTCTTTATAATCAGATAAACCAAAGAAATATTCACCTAATTCGTAGCATATTTCAGAACTTGGTTTATCTCCCGCTACATTATTCAAAGAATACTTTAATAGCTTTGCTAAATCATTTTTAAGGTTGCTGCACCTTACCAGGACGCATTGAATAACCTTCCTCTCTTCATATGTGAAGGAATAGGAATCCTCTTCTATAAGTATTTCAAAAAAACTCTCGGCCTTAAGAAAGTCTTCTTTTGTACCGGCAATGAACAATTCTCTTGCATACATATTAATAAGCTTCTTGGATAATTTCTCGCCACGGCCAATTATTTTCTGAAATATTTCAAAATCACGAGGTGCGTGATTACTCATAGGCAAATGTAAAATCTCAATATTACTGTCAAAGATAACTGGTTCTAAATCAATTGATTCATGGATGGGATCAATCCAGCAGAAGCTGCGTACCCGCTTATAGAGTTTCGGACGGTATTCAACGTCAAAATTATATGTTGTATTAAACTGTAGTTGATTAGCATACTTCATTTGAACAATTTCTATCTCTGGAAGCATTGCCTCCTTTAGTTGAAGAAACTTGATCCGGTTCTCCTCATCAATAACCTCATCTGCATCTACTACATATATGTAATCCTTGGAAGCCTTAGAAAAAGAAAAGTTTCTGGCAGCAGCAAAATCATCAATCCATTGAAAGTCATAGATTTTATCGGTATAATTTCTGGCGATATCTTTCGTTTTATCAGTGGAACCAGTATCAACAATAACGATTTCATCTACTATGTCTTTTATACTATCTAAACACCTTGCAAGAATTTTTTCTTCGTTCTTTACTATTAAACATGCACTGATTGTATTCATGTATATCTCTCCTCATATCCTTTGTAAATATGCCTTTAGTATAGCATAGAAAATCACTTTCATCAATTGATACAAATGTAATATATAGCCTTAATTTATGTAGCAAAATCAAGGGATTTAAACACGCGAATTATGAAATAATATGTAAGATATTGCATGCAAATTGCACATAGAATAAAAGAAAAAATTGTCGTTTTACCAATATTGTACAATTTTAAAAGATATGCTATATTTAACTTATGAAATTTCTTTCGATTCTATGGTTAAATTCTGAATATAGGGGATTTAATGTCTGGTATTTCTATCTATTCTATTAGGGGCTGTTGCAAAAATAGATGAATAATCTATTGGAGCATTAGCTCCCTTTTCATGGTATAATTAATTATTCGATTAACCAAATATACTACTAAAGATTATTCCGAACTTGGGCAAACTTATCAACTGTTTTTTCAATTAAGGGTGGAAGGTTTAATTCCTGAAGACTATTCTGTCCATCTGCTGAGCCATGAATTGAAGTATTTAGATTACACATTGCTGTATCAGGCTTATGGGAAATGGAAAAAGCTCCGCTTTAAGGACGACATCAGCAAGAGGGAAAACATGGAGTATGACAAAGAAACAGATAGTTATACCTGCCATAGGATGAAGAAACTGTATCCAATATATATATATAAGCAGAAAAGTGAGAGTGGTTATGAATCCGAGATTAGCATGTATGAATCATTCCATACAAGTGGAGGGAGCATTCGGGGTACTGAAAAATGAACATGACTATGAGTTCCAAAAATTTTTACTCCAAGTGAAATCCAAGGTGAAGCTAGAGATACTTTTACTATGATGGGGTACAACATAAATAAACTCCACACAAAGATATAGAATGAACGGACAGAAAGTTATCTGTTTCCGTTGAAAACATCATAGTAAACAGGGTAAAATCAAAAGGCTTTAAAGTACATTTAAAAAAGGAAAAAACTCATACAACAGGATGTTTCCTGTTTTTTTACATAGAATAAGGGTATCGCTCCATCACTCCATTTTAGTGATTTTGCGACACTCCCTTTTTTACATGCAATTGCATTACCAATTAAAATTATATTATTTAGCCAATTAATATTTTAACTTTTTTACAATAGGAAATCCAGCATCATAGCTAATTAATAATTCCATCTTGTCTTTTAAGACAACCCTTATCGAATTAGCTAATAACAAATCCACATCTTGATCAATTTTATTCTCAAATGCTTTATATGTAATATCAAACATCTTAATAAAATCCGCATCTAAGCCGTGACTACATGATTTTATCACTTCCCCATCAATATCTGATTCCGTGATTCCTATAAAAACCATCTTATTAATGTCACGTACAAACTCACTCTTATTAGCAAAACTGGTCATATCATCCAACTCACCATGATAACTAACAATATAGCACATATTATTAAAATTTCTATACAAGTATTCAAGAGAATATATCTCTTTACTTATGGATTCTTCAATATTGCTTATCAGATATTGAAAATCAAAACTAAATATATTAGAATTATATTCAAAAAAAAGTTTACGCGTATTATTTAAATACGCAGGATAAATATATGCCGAGTTTTCAATAATTAGTTGAAATAACTGAGGACAGAAACGATTACACATATAAGACAAATAAGCCCCATGGGAATGTCCATAGATTATAATTTTCTTCATATTAATTGACATACTCTTACTTTTAATCATATTAATAATAGCTAATACTGCTGTAATATTATCTATCGCTTGCATAATACCCATATCATTAAAATTTTTTATATTTTCACAAGTATTTACATTAAAATTGAGATAGCATTCATTAGCTGAACTTTTCATGTCTTTGTTATTATCAATTTCTGTTATTACTCTTTCAATTTCACTATCTTGAGGTCCTTGCATAAATTCACTTCCAAAATAATTACATTGTAGAACAATTAGATTATATAAGTCACTAAAATTTTTTCGCATTTTTATATAAACATTCGAATCAATACTAGCTCCATATCCCGCAATCAGTAATAAAACTCCAGTATTTTCATTTATCTGTTCAGGCTCCGAATAATCTACTCTAATCTTTCTGTCTTTGTAATTATTATCAGAGTAATTATTTGTATATATACTGCTATGCGCAGGTATTTCAACAGAATATGCTTTTGACATACATTAACCTCCCGTTACTAAATGGAAGCTGTAATTCATAAAACTACATCTCTTAATTTAGCAAGCTTCATTCCTGCAATTTTGGCACCGCCTTCTGTTGCATCTATGATTTCAATATTATTAACATCTTTAATGCGATTTTCTATCCACCTTCTATAAATATTCATGTTCTTACTTGTCAAAACCTTACTTCCATTAATGTCTTCAACTTCTCTTAAATCATTATCTGTAATTTTGTTTACATATGTAGTTTCACAAGCATGATCTAAGGAATTTGTATAAGCAAGATCCAGACCCACAAAAATAATTTTTTTGCATTCAAAACTAATCCCAATATCTAATGCCGTCGTTACAACTGAACCTCCAGTATAAAAAAGTGAATATCCTTTTTCTTTCGCATACTTTTCCGACTTTGTATACCCTTCTTGACATATGAAATATCTTTTACCTTTATAAGATTGAGGAATTTTATAATAAACTGTTGATAAGTATAATAAAGGTGTATCTATATTTTCGATACCATCTATTTGATTATATACGCTGTTATTACCATCTATAATTATTGCAAAATCAGGAGTAATCCCTGCATTAAGTAATTTTTTTAATACAGTTCCTGTCGATAAAATTATTGAATTACTTCCAATTTTTTTAAGTTCTAAATAATTTTTATCAAGAGAAGGTCCCGCTGCAATTATATATAAATTTCTACCTTTAAATTTTTCTTTAATATTATCAACCGGCTCATCCCTTAATAAAATATTGTGTTTAAAATTATTATTTAACTTATGTAATTGGTTCTTAATAGAACTATAAGATACAAAGTAACCTTCCAAAAGTTCTTTCACTTTATTATTTTCTATATTTCTTATAGAAGGATAATAGATGTAAAAACTTGAATCGGGTTTCAAATTTTTAATATGTAAATTTAGCTTGTCAAAACTTGGATCATATACAATTTCAACTCTATCGCTATATAATATTTTATCTATATCAGAGAAAGCAGTAGCGGCTTTAATTATATTAATATCACTTTCAAACACTTTAATTTTGATAGTTTCATCCAGTTCCATAAGTTCATAAACATGATACCCAAGTCCTAATCCATAAATGATATATTCTGTTTTATCATCATCAAACCAGTCTCTTGCAATTAACCCTGCTTCATGAATAACGTTTCCATTGCTATGAATGTAATATTTCTTACCATTATCATATAAAGCTAATGTCATTAATCCACAAGATGTATATTCTACTGAATAGCCTTTTTCCATAAGCTCTATGGGGGTATATGTATGTTTTAACAGATTAGTTAAATCAGGGTCTTTAGCATTTAATGCTTCTATATTCCTAGTATATCGTCTTTGATCAAATGAATAATCTTCTTTATCAATAATGATTTGCTGCATACTTATTAAAAAAGGGAAGAGTAGCGTTTCATACAAATCAGCCAATAATATATAATCATCGTTTTCTTGAGCTCCTAGCAGATTCTGAAACATATAATTTATTTGATTTATATCTACTAATGAAGAATATTCATTAAAATATGATTCATTTGTTATTATATCCGGTATATTTTTACTAAGAACTTCTATAGTCCATGTTGAATATAGTAATGCCTTATTATAATTTTGTAATCTGATATAAGTTACAGTTTTATCCGAATAATTAAGGGCTTCTATATTACTTCTAAAAATATTTCCAATTTCATTTGTCACTTAAATCACTCGTTCCTATAATTTTTTATATGTTTAACTTATCTATTTCCTTCTTTAATTCGTCGATGCTAAGCCACTCATCATTTTTTCCTGAATTATATTCAAAACTCTCTTCAACTAATTTACCACCTAATAGTAAATTTTCCCCTAAATCCATCCACTCAAAATGGGGGTAAACAATATAATGTTTTTCATATTCATATGTCATTCTGGAATCATCTTTAGTTACCATAACTTCATCTAATTTTTCACCTTCACGAATTCCAATTTCTTTAAGTTCTGCATCCGGTAACATAGCCTTTGCCAAATCCGTTATTTTAAAAGAAGGAATTTTAGATATGTAAGTCTCTCCACCCTTAGATTCCTCTAATGCTTTAAAAACTAATTCAACACCCTGTTCTAAAGTAATCCAAAACCTGGTCATTCTAGAATCTGTAATAGGCAGAGTTTTTTCACCTCTGTCTATAATATTTCTAAATATCGGTATTATAGACCCACGACTCCCCGCTACATTACCATATCTTACAATTGAAAATCTTGTATCTTTCTTACCTGAATATGCGTTAGCAGCAATAAATAATTTATCCGATACTAGCTTTGTTCCGCCATATAAATTTATTGGATTTACAGCTTTATCCGTTGACAATGCAACTACCTTTTTAACACCTTTGTCCAGTGCAGCATCAATAACATTCTGCGCTCCATGAATATTCGTTTTTATGGCTTCAAAAGGATTATATTCACACGTTGGCACCTGTTTCATGGCAGCAGCATGTATAACATAATCAACACCTTCAAAAGCTCTGTATAAACGTTCTTTATCTCTAACATCGCCAATAAAGAATCTTACTTTTGACATATCCACTTTATCAGCATATTCCACTTTCATAACGCTTTGTTTAAATTCATCCCTTGAATAAATGATAACTTTATTCGGATTATATTTTGCAAATATCATTTCTAAAAATTTCTTACCAAAGGAGCCTGTTCCCCCTGTAATTAATATAGTTTTTCCATTTAACATTGTTTTCCTCCATGACTTTATCTGTTATTTAATCTAATTACTTTATTTCTTTCATATTAATTTATTACAATATATCTATAATGCCAACACTTCCTGTGCGATTCGACAGGCTCCACCTCCATCTACTAGATTTGTCATCTTTTTAGAATAGGTTTCTCGCTGCTGGGCATTCTCACAAAGTAGTTCTATACCATTTATCATGTTTTGTATAACATTATTGTCATTTTGTCTTGCGTCACCTGCATAATTCATAATCTTCTTGTCTCTAAAGTCCTCAACACCACTAATTTGGTTATCTGCAAATGCAAAGCATATAGTTGGAAGTCCACAGGCACACAACTCATAAAGAGTAGTTCCCCCAGCGGATACTGCTATATCACATTTCATCATTAGATCTGACATTCTTTTAATATTTTGATATAAAAAAATATTTTTATTGTTCTCTTCTAGTGTTTTCAACTTTAATAAATTTTGATTGAATATTCCAGAAACAACATGAAAGTTAATATCTTTGTATCTTTTTTCCATACTAATTTCATCCAATAATCTGCCTGCTATATTATAAGTATCTGAGCCACCGGTTGTTATTAATATGTTCCTTACTTCATTATTGATTTGATTTCTTTTTATTTGAAAAAACTCTTTACGTAAAGGAACATAATTACATCCTAATAGCAGCTTTATACTCTTTAGATTATATAAAGATTCATAATTAAACTTTGAATAATAACTAGTATAATTGATTAACAAATCCACAGGATAAGAAAATAAGCTTAAGTCATCAATATAAACACTTCGAATATGTTTACTGATTTCTTTTAAATATCTTTCAGTTACAAAATAAGAATCTATAATCATTTTATTGATTTCTTTTTCTCTAATCAACTCTGTTAACTTAGTAATCTCTAATTCAAGATCATTCCATTTGCTACAGAGGTTTATTGTCCCAAATCCTTTAGATTGAATTAATGCTTTGGGATAATCATCTGAAATTATAAAAGTACAATTCTCACCTTTTTCAGCTATTGCTTGTGCTATTGATAAACATCGCATTATATGTCCCGTTGCAATTTGTTCATTACCATCAACTCTAAAATATATCATTTTAGCTCCCTTAAATAAGATATTGAACACGGCCTTATTTAGCATAGATTGCTATATAATAACACCTATATCAAATTATCTACAGACATAATTCTTTTACTTTCTTTATTACATAATTTTGTTCTTCATCTGATAGACCTGAATAGATCGGCAAACTAATAAAATTAAAATACACTTCCTCAGCATAAGGACATACAACATCTTTATAACCATTGTTTTGATAATATGGTTGTTTATATACTGGAATATAATGCACATTAACTCCTATGTTTTGTTCTATAAGAGATTCGACTGCTTTTCTCCTGTTCGTGTTTTTTATCTGAATCACATATAAATGCCAACTACTATTACAATTATCTAATTGTTTTGGTACTATTATATTTTTAATATTAGCAAACTCTTCGTTATATCGCTTAACTATTTCTCTTCTTCTTGCTACGAACTTTCCTATCTTCTTCATTTGACTAATGCCTAATGCGCATTGAATATCCGTAATACGATAATTGAATCCCAGCACTAACTGTTGATAATACCAGGGTCCATCATAGGACGACATCAGAGATTGATCTCTTGTAATTCCATGGCTTCTATATAAAATAAGGCGGTCATATAGTGATTTATCATTTGTTGTAATCATACCACCTTCTCCAGTTGTTATATGTTTTACCGGATGAAAACTAAAGGTCGTCAAATCCGAAATATTACCAATCATTTTTCCTTTGTAATCAGCTCCCAAGGCATGTGCAGCATCTTCTATAACCAGCAAGTTATACTCTTGGGCAATTTGGTGGATTTCATCTAACTCACATGGCTGTCCTGCAAAATGAACTGCAATTATAGCTTTGGTTTTACTTGTAATCTTTCTTCTTACATCTTTAGGATCTATATTATATGTATCTGGATTAACATCTGCAAATACCGGCTTTGCTCCGCAATATAAAACACAGTTAGCCGAAGCAACAAAAGTGATAGGTGTTGTAATAACTTCATCACCTTCTCCTATTCCTGCCGCAAGACAAGCCACATGCAATGCTGCAGTACCATTTGAAACAGCAACTGCATATTTTGCTCCAACATATTCTTTCACTACGTTTTCAAATTCAGTAACTTTAGGCCCTGTCGTTAAATAGTCAGATTTTAATACCTCAACTACAGCATTAATATCATCATCATCAATATATTGTCTGCCATATGGAATATACATAATTTCCTCCTTGTATTCACTTTAGAATTTTTCACTAAATCATTTTTCATTTGCAGATAATTACACTTCCTCCCATATCCATAACAGGATAATAATTGATATCCTTTTCTTGGGCAAATTGACGAACTGCCTTTTTTACTCCATCAAATCTAGTACTGTTATAATCATGAACCATTATATATCCACCTTTTACTAAACGATCATAAAAATATATAAGACCTTCATATATGGGGTTGTATAAATCTACATCAAGACTTACAAAGCAAAAAACATCCTCAACACCAACAGTACTCTCAGGAAAATAACCCTGTTTTACAATGCAATTTTGCTTATGTGCCATTTTGTCAAGAACTAATTGTATACTTTCATTAGAATATTCACCTTCTGTTGAATTAGAACATTGCAATTTTTCTTCTACGATGATATCTCTTTTATCAAAACCAGAAAAAGTATCAAATAAATATAATTTTATATCATCAAAAAAGCAATTTTATATATTTGGAGAATTCACCTCTGTACACACCTAATTCAGTAACTGAGCCTGCTATATTTTTTTCTTTTATTTCTTGAGATAGTGCTTTAAGTGTTCCTAATCGCACATCAATTATTCCCTCTTGATAAGCATCTAGAATTTTTTGAGACGGAACAGAATATTTATTCATTAAAGTTTCCGTGATTTCAGATTTATACAAATTTGCTATAATTATATAGTCAAAACTGTAATTAACAATCTCATTTTCAGAAATAATTGGAATATCATTAAGTTTTTTCCCTATTTTATTCTTATCAATGTCTATAAAAGCACTTATCTTTATATGTGTTTGCAGCATTGTCTGAGCACGTAATACACCGTCTCCTGCACCCCAAATTAGTACATTCATAAAAGTTCTCCTTTGCACTAAATTCTCACTACCTTTCTACTAACTCCCAGTTTAAAGGTGTACCCTTTTCAATATCTGTCGCTGCAGTCTTGCCTAATATCTCTTCATAAAACATAGTATGTAAACCAAATGCCGGGCGTATAGATTTTACATTATCCGCAGTAAAAACCTCACCTTTTTTAATGTTTTTCACAACAAATAAAGATCTTGAATGTTCACGACTCTTTATTTGCTTGTCTGTCAATTCATAAGTAACAGTGCCTATTGCTTTTTCTACAATTCGAATATCTTCTACCATTTTTTTAAATTCATGTGGTTCCATAGAAAACGCGGCATCTGCTCCCCCATCTGATCGACTCAATGTTAAATGCTTTTCAATAACTTTTGCGCCTAAGGAAACTGCCGCAACTGAAACTGCAGAGCCCATAGTGTGGTCAGATAAACCTGTAATGCAATTAAACTTATCCTTCATATCAACCATAGTCTTTAAATTGATACTGTCGTAGGGTGCTGGGTACGCCGAAGAACATTTCAATAAGATAACATTTTCATTGCCTTCTTCTTTACATACCTTCAGCGCTCTTTCTATATCTTCGAAATATGCTATACCAGTTGACATAATTATTGGTTTGCCTGTTCCTGCCACCTTGCGTATTAGAGGAATATCAGTTATTTCAAATGATGCTATCTTATATAAATCCATATCCATTTCTTCCATAAAATCAACCGCAGTAAAATCAAACGGAGATGAAAAACATATTAGTCCAAGATCCTCTGCAACTTTTTTCAACTTTGGTTGCCATTCCCATGGTGTATAAGCAGTTTGATATAATTTATGCAAAGTTGTACCATCCCATATTGTCCCTTGGGTAATTTGAAAATATTCTTTGTTGCTGTTAAGAGTTATTGTATCAGGAGTATATGTCTGCAGTTTTATGGCATCTGCACCTGCCTCTTTTGATGCCTTAACAATTTCAACCGCTCTATCATAATTCATTAAATGATTTGCTGACATTTCTGCTATTATAAATGTTTGAGATTTACTATTAATACTTCTTCCTTTTAATACAATGTTATTGTTCATAGTATCCCCCAATGACTAAACGGTCTTTTGCTTAATATCTTGGTTAATTTGGGAAATTTCTTTGTGTTCATCCAAAAATTGAATAATTTCTTTACCAGCAACATATTTATTTTTAAAATGTTCATAAACCAAGTTTACTAATTCAAAGTCTTCTTCTGTATCAACGCATAAGCGATAATCCTTTTGATAAAGTTTTGATCCTTCGAATTTACCAACCAGAAATTCATCAGGATGCTTATACATATATAAAGTAACATGTTCCTTATATGGAGAATCACCTTCTATATTCTTAGTGATATTATAAACTTTCTCCAATGCTTGTCTAGTAAATACTTCAACATCAAAACCGCGAATAAAATTCTCAGGTACATCAGCTCTGACATATTCAAAATTATTAGCTATAAAATAAGTAATAACTTGGTCAATAATAATAGGATCAATAAATGGACAATCTCCTGTAATACGAATAATTATATCTCCATTATATGTATTAACTGTATCTACATAACGTTTTAACACATTACTTTCATCACCACGAAAAACTTTATAATGTTTTGATTCCAGATACTCTACCATTGGTTCTTCGCAAACATTTTCTGTGGTGGCTAATACTACTTCATCAATATATTTACTAGTCATTGCACGATCTAAAGTGTATGCAACCATAGGTTTACCCAAGACCGACTTCATGACTTTTCCTGGTAAGCGTTCTGAGCCCATTCTTGCTTGTATTATACATATAATTTTCATATTAACCTCGATTCCGGCGCTTTAGCACCATTTAATAACAAAGTAATTTTTGTGCCGTACAAATTGCTGGTTGAAAAATTTATTTTTCAACCTATTATCTCCCGTTCACTTATTTTCAACAAATTCAACAATTCCCACACCTTTATGAAACATAAAAGCTACCTTTCTATTATCAATGGCAATTGCTGGTGCTGCATTTTGAGTTAGTATAAATCCTAACTTTTTATATTCTTCTACTACATCTTCTATATCATCAACTTCATAACAGATATGATAAGGGGTGGCTACTCCACTCATCTTTTTTACTAAATTACTAATAGGGCTTGTCTCATCAATAGATTCTATTAATTCAATTACTGTATTATTACCACCTTCTCTATTTTCTAAAAAGCATATTTTTATTTTTCTATTTATATCTTCAATTGTTTTCTTTATTTCCGAAAACCCAAGTAATTCAAAATGGGCTTTTGAATTTTCAATTGAACTAACCGCATAGGCAATATGATGAATCTTCATACTATCTCTCCATTTCGAATCTTATAAAATCATAATTTTTACTTGAACGCAACTTTCTCCAATTAGTATCAATAATACTCATCAAGGTCACATCATAATCTATATTATTTTTAGTGACATGATTTTTAATTACTTTTTCTATGTTACTACCACACAACTGATGTAATTTAATAACACCTTCATTTAAGCTAAAAACTTCATTATATAACCTTTTTAGCTTCAGAATCTCAAAAACATAGTCATACAAGTTCCATTCTAAGTACATGGCCAATTTTAAAGATCGGAGGGATTTTTCTCCTATATAATATCCCCAAGAACTTTCTTTTCTTTTGCTATCCATAGCCGTTAAATTAATAATACCTGCTGGTTGGTCATTGACTACAATCATCCAATATTCAACAGTAGTATCATTATTAATATTCTTAAGCCACTCTCTTTGTATATCAATTGTTAATGTCGGATCTGTATTCATCCATTTAGTAATATCAGGATCCATTCTCCATTTTATAATTCGTTCTAAATCATCTTCATTAATCCTACGCAAATATACATTCATAAGATACTCCTATTTTTGTATTACATCTAACAAATCTTGTACAGTACTTAACTCAACCACTTTCTCTAATGGTACATTTATCTTTAACTTTTCTTCAATTTCACCTATAATCATTAAATGCGCTAACGAATCCCACTTTTCTGTATTTTCAATTGATAATTCTTCATTCACGGCTTTTACATCTATCTCTAATATCCTTGCAATAATTTCAAATATTTGTTCTTTCATTATTAAATCAACTCCTTTTCAACATAATATTCTCGATTTATCCTTGTCTCTAAATTAATGCAATATAGTTTATATTCTTCTGTTTCTTCAATAATTTCATATCCTAATCTATCATAAAAATCTTCAACAGGCTTATTTTTAGATGTCCTAATGTATTTGCTGAATAAAATTTTATAACCCGCCTTTAATAAATCATTTTCTACAAAATCAATTATATAGTTTTCTATAAACTTCCCCATAACTCTACAACTTAATATAAAAGTATCTATATACACCTCATTTAACAGATTGACAAATACTACTGCAGTGATTCCGTTATTTCCAAATCTATCACTTATTTCAAACATATATACTCTTTTATCAGAATCTTGTATTATTTCTTCTACTTCTATCATTGTATAACGTTGAGTAGTTAAATTAAATTGATTTGTTTTATTAATTAATTGAAACAACCTTTGTTTATTCAAAGATGGATCAACAGGGTTCACAGCAATATGCAGACCTTTTAAGTATGAAGCAAAATCTACTGCTTCTTTTTGCAATTCTAGACGTTTTGAGTTGGCTAAATATTGCAAGGATCTTTCTTTATCTTCATTTGTAAATACCAACTTTTTAAAGTATTTATTATAAATTTCTTCCATAGCTTTAGGAAGTAGCTCTATTTTATTTGGGAATTCAGGAACTGTTACATCTGGTAAAGATATCCTCACTAATTCTTGTTCCGCTGGATTATCGTCAAAGAATACAAAAGAATCTAATCCGAGATTAATTTCTTTTGATATTTCCAAAATATTAATATCCTTTTGGACCCAATTAATTTTCTTTACTATAAAATCATCTTCTCTTAAAATCATATGTTGATTTGTCCTCATAACCGAAATAGCATCCTCATAATTATTTTTAGAAACGATAGCCAACAATACTCCCGTATCCTTTATCTTTTTAATTATTCTTTGCAAATCTTTATAAATCAAACCAATCTTTTCATCTGAAAGTTCTATATCATTATAATCACCTTCACCGATAACGCCTCCCCAAATGGTGTTATCCAAGTCAAGGATTAAAACCTTTTTAGGAGTTCCTTTTAATGTTTGTAGAGAATCTTCAATTCCTTTAATTAAAGCATATTTAGCAATACTTGTATGTATAATCCTACCAAGATACCAAAGCTTATCCGTATAAAAATTATCTTTACCAACTTTCTCAATTTGCTTTTTATAAGCAAACAGATATACATTAGTAAAGTCTCTGATTATATCTTTTAACTCTTTCTTCCATATATGTTCAATATCTAATGTATCTAAGCCATTATGTCCAATTTCTATATCATAAGAGCGAAAATCAACATCAGAAATAAAATATACTATATGAGTTTTTATGCATTTTCTAAGTAAAGAGAACCAATTTGAAATTTCTGAATGAATCTGTTCTACACTTTCACAATAAATACATAACTCTTTTATATCAATTATAATATATATAACTTCAGGTTTGAATTCATATAAATTAGAACTTATATTCATCATTTCTTCAAATACATTACCATATCCAACTGATTTAAAAACAACATACTTTTTATTAATATCCTGAATTATTGGTTCTATGTTTACATTGGATAACAAAGCAATTTTTTCCATATTGTCCTCCTAACCGTCCAATTTTCAATCTTCTTTTGTATCAAAAGCTTACCATATTTGATTAATTAATTTTGACAATAAATAATACAGTTCTTTTCTGTAACCTTTCTTTCATCAATATAAAAATTATATCCTTTATAAACAATTCAACTTTTTATCACGAATCTAGTTATATAACTTCATCTATGGCCTTTTCTAAAATAGGTCTAATGTAATCAACACTTTCAATTATTGCTTTAAATACATTTTTTGATTTTTCATATGTCTTAATATTATTTTCTCGGATATCATCAGAAAATTGATATATCCCTACAAGCTGTTGCGCTGCTACTGCTGTAACATACTGATCTATCAACGAATTAATCGGTTGTTCGAGAATGTAATTATTGATTTTAGACAATTTTTTGAAAGAATCTTTTGCAGTATAGGTTTCAGTTTTGGATTTTTTTGTTTCTTTAATTAAGATATTACAAGCCTCAATAGCATCTTGGGCCTTTTCTTCCATTTCATTTAATACATTAAGATTATCTTTTAAATACTTCTTTATAAATACCATTTCTTTCTCACTAAACGTTGTTGCTTTTTCATCTATATTTAAACTAAAATTAGAATTTTCATCACAATATGTATCTATCGCTTCTTTTAAAGTCATTATAATTGTTCCTTTAATTTTAGCTCCTTCTTCTTTTGCATCAATTACTTTTAAGTTTGGGCATACTGTCAGCATATCTTGATACCATATTACGAACTCTTTCCAATCGTATCTCGATTTAACTTGATTGCCATGAATATCTTCAATCATTACTTCTCTTTCGGAATTGTATTCTTCTTTTACCCCACCAGCATGGCTATTTCCTCCGTTATATGCCAGATCTTGGCCAACTAAAATAATTCTTTCAAATCCTAACGCAATGCATGCCGTAAAAGCCACTGTTGCAACAGAGGCACTTGACCTTGTTCTTGGAGGCGTTTTTTTAGTATCAAGATATATTTTATCTAAAAATCTGTTACAATTACATATTATTTTTTTCCCTACATGACGATCTAATATCTCGTAATTTGACTCCATAAAGCACATCAAAGGAATCTTTACATCTGTTCTACTAGAAAAATACTTAACCGGTTTCATTGGATCTACTGTAACAACAAAATCAGGCTCCACACCTGAATCCAGTAAATATTCAAGAATTCTATCTACTGCGAAAATAACCGTTTTACCCTTTGCTCTTTTTATTTCATCAATTTGTTTTTCAACTGAAGGCCCTGCTGCCACTACAATCGCAGGCATGTCTGCTGGCATATCCTCTTTAAGTTCAAGTATTGTATTACTCTTGCCTATATATTTTATATTATTTAATGTGTTTTCTATAAATCTCTTTCCAAAAACTATTTCAGTATTAACATTCGTTTTTGTATGAATGTATGCATCTTTTATTTCTTTCCAAAATTCAATACAGATTTCAGAAAAAATCTTATCATATTGAGGGTATATACACATGATTTGCTCACTCATGTTGGTAATATCCATTGTACCTCTTAAGACATTATGAAATTCAAATTCATTTATTTTATCAATAGCAATCGATATTTGGGTATTAGATAAGATATCTGTTATATCATAATTATTTAAAACATGAAAAAATACATCCGGGCATGGCTCATAAATTAAGAATGTATCTTTTTCTCCCATTTTTTTAATAATTGCTCTCGCAAATATACCATTTCCGAATCCAAACATAGATATTATATTATTATAATTATTAAACGAAAACTGTTCTGCCCATCTATTAGCTTCTTCTATAGGTCTATATAAACTATTTAAACGATATTCTGTACCTTTATACTTAACAATAACTGCCTGCTCTCCATCTCTTGTAATTACAGAATTGACATCTTCTGCCTGTTCAAAAGTTGTTGCGGTATCCATATCTTTAAGACAGCTATACATATATCTCCTATTCTTTTTTATACATTCTATATTTTTTTCATAATATGTCATAATAGGTACCCCTGCTTTTATAATTTATTAAATTTAAATAACTTCCAAAATATTCTCTAATAATTCTTTTAATTCATATTGTAGAATATCAGAAAGTAAAATTGTATCTTTCTTCTCCATGGCATTCATTGAATCTGTCAATAACTGCACTAATTTATTCTCATCTGCACCTATATTCTTCCCGGCTTTTATATATGTAAAAATACCATCCATTGTATTAGCTAAAAAGTTTAATGTGCTTTCTAACTCTTCATAACCTTCTTTTGTTTTTTGTTGATAAAATAATTTAGTTGTTTGGTCTATTGACTGTATTGAATCTTTAATTACATCTTGTAATTCTCTCATCTTTTACCGCTCCACCCTGTTTTATAATATTTAAAAAAGTAGGACTGACTTGAGTCAGTCCTACTAATTAATACCTGCCAATGATTATTGTAATAATGATAACACACCTTGAGATGATTGATTAGCTTGTGCAAGCATTGACTGAGCTGCTTGTTGAAGAATGTTATCTTTAGAGTACTTAACCATTTCTTTAGCCATATCAACGTCACGGATACGAGATTCAGCTGCCTGTAAATTTTCAGAAGTATTATCAGCGTTAGCAATTGTATGTTCTAATCTGTTTTGTAAAGCACCAAGTGCTGATCTTTGAGTAGATACTTGGTTAAGAGCTGATTGAATGATTGTAATTGCCTTAGTTGCAGAAGCATGACTACCAATTTTAGTTGAAACACTATTTACTCCTAAAGCAGTAGCTGTCATTGTAAGAACTGAGAACTCAATGTTTTGTCCTGAATTTGCTCCAACTTGAAGATTCTTACCAGTAAATGAACCATCTAATAACTTCATAGTATTGAATTCAGTTTGAGTTGCAATACGAGTTACTTCTTTTTCTAATGCATCTAATTCTTTTTCAATTGCTCCGCGGTCAGCTGTTACGTTAGTATCATTAGCTGCTTGAACTGTTAATTCTCTCATTCTTTGAAGAATTGAGTGTGTTTCATTAAGAGCACCTTCAGCTGTCTGAATTAAAGAGATACCGTCCTGAGCATTAACAGATGCTTGATCAAGACCTCTGATTTGTCCACGCATTTTTTCGGAAATTGTTAATCCAGCTGCATTATCACCTGCACGATTAATTTTGTAACCAGATGATAATTTTTCAGTAGATTTTCCAAGGTTTCCAGTTGTGATACCTAATTGTCTGTTTGTGTTGGCAGCAGCCATATTATGTTGAATTACCATATGTATATTCCTCCTTGAATAAATAGTAGCATCCATGCTACATTAGTATTGTATTGAGTAACCAATATCAATCTGTTATTTCTCAGGCCGTACGCTCCATCAAAATAAAATAGATTCATATTTGTCTTACTTGTCATATATATCGGTATATTAATTTAATACTTTATAGGTTTTTTTAAGTTTTTTTATTTTTTTTTGTCAAGAAAATAAGATTCATCCAATTGCTGGTTCATCATATTTTTATAATAACTAGTTGCGGTTTCACTGCTTCTTTTAAAATCCTTTATTTCCTTCTTTTTATTTGCAAAAAATATTTCAAGGCTTTTTTTGTTTCTTATCTCTAAGGTTTGTAATTTAGTGCTTTTCTCCGTTACTTGTTTTATAAGATTTTGTAATTCTATTATAGCCTCTTTATGATTTACTCTATTAGATATTATTTCATTTTTAACATGTTCATATATTTTTTCAAAACCATCATCCAATTCATTAATTTTATTAATTAATATTTCTTTGTCTTCTAATGAGGTTTCAAAATTATCCATGTCAGGAGGTGTCAATGTGATATATCTTTCTTGCATTTCTGTAATCTGTATTAGCTCATCAAGTAAGAAACTTTTTTTTGATAGTGTATCTGTTAAAATATGTACATATGTATTATTGTCCACATCATAACCTCCCTTTTCATTTTCTAATCTATTGATTTAATGTATTTTTAGTGTTATATTATTTATCTAATATTTCCGGTCTTCATAACTTCTTTCCAAGTATCTCTCAATTCTCTTATATGCTCCAATACTTCTTCGATGATATCTTTATCTTTCCGTATATTAGCTTGTACTAATCTATCGAAGACATAATCATAAACATTATCAAAATCCTTCGCTACAGGATATTTATAATCCAAGGTTGAACGAAGGTGGGTAATTATCTTTTCAGCCTTTTGTATATTTAAATTCGCCTTTTTAATATCATTTTCTTCAATTCCAATTATGGCTATATTACAAAACTTTATTATTCCTTCATATAACATTAAAGTTAATTCTGCAGGTGTTGCTGTATTAATCTTATTGTTTTGATAAGCTGCTGCTGCATTAACCGGCATTTTCATTCCTCCCACTATCTACAGTACAAATAGGATACCATAACATTGTAACCGTTAATGGTACCCTAATACTTATTATTGTTTTATGCCTAACATTCCTGTCAGTGCACTGGTTTGCTGTTGTAATTTCGCTAATGTTGTTTCCATTGCTGCAAATTGTTTATAATATTTATTCTCCATGGCAATTACTTTTTTTTCCAATAATGCTATCTGCTTCTTATATTCAGTCTGTTGCTTTGCCATTGTTTTATCATTATAAAATGTATATGTACTTCTTACATTTGGTATTGAAGACATTTTTTCACCCATGGATTCATAAAGTGCCATGGACACCTGTGATAAAACTTTTACCACTGTATCAGGATCTTCTTCTAAAGCTTTCATTAACTTATCATCCAAAGTAGAGAATAATCCATCTTCTTTATCTCCATTTATATGTAACAAACCTTTTTCTGTGTAATCTGATGATGTTTGAATACCAAAACTTGATAGAGAATAATACTTTCCATCTACTTCTACTCTAGTCAGCATAGCATTTTTCATTGTACCTAATACGGAGCTTAACGTATTATCTCTTCTTAAGATAGAATCCTGTATTTTCTTCTCCCATTTTTCAATTTGGCTATCTGTCATAGCCTCTTTTTCATCATCACTTAGCGGATCATAGCCTCTGGATGATGGCGCATAATATAACTCATTCATTTCTTTAAGAATCGCATTATATGATTTAATGAAATTTTTAACCATATCATAAGTTTCTTGTGTATTATTTGCCACATTGAAGCTGATTGTTTCACCAGGTGCTGTAGTTCCAGTAGCTGTTATAGTTAATCCATTAGCAGTAATTGTATTTGTTTTGCCGATTAACTGGGCTCCATCTACAGTAACAATGGAATCTTGTGCAGCAACTACACTATAACCACTTGCTGTTGCCGCTTCATGAGCTGCACCTGTAATTTCATCTAGGCCAATATTCTTAAGTATACTATCACCCGGTATATCTGTTATGGCGGAATTATCAAAATAATTTTTAATGTTTGCCACTAATCCGTTATTAGTATCAGTAAGGGCTGCCGCTATATTAGAATTAATTGCACTATCATATATTTTATTTATTTTATTCTGATAATCTGCGGCCTTTGTAATAGTTTCGCCGTCTACCTCTATGGTTTCTGTAGATTTATATTCCTTTTCCACCAAAGAATTAAATAAGTTGGCTTTATCCTGAGGAATTAGAGTATCATAAGCGATTTGAGCCTGTTCGTCAATGAATTCCTCTTTTGTTTTATCATCAGGTACTTTTAGTTTGCCGGAATCTATTCTGGAAGCAACTTGTGCTTTAAGATTATCCAACACGGCATAACGTTCTTTTGCTATC
The DNA here is from genome assembly GCF_032079385.1 of Anaerocolumna sp. Classification (NCBI taxonomy): domain Bacteria; kingdom Bacillati; phylum Bacillota; class Clostridia; order Lachnospirales; family Lachnospiraceae; genus Anaerocolumna; species Anaerocolumna sp. Next base: position 77,162 of record NZ_DAMAUC010000007.1, on the reverse strand, counting down.
TGTTCTACTTGTTCCGGAGTGGTATCAGAAGGTAAAATACCGTTATCAACATCGCTTTGTACCTCGTCCTTTAATTTAAGAAATGTTGCATCATTTGGATCCGTATATTTACTGATTAATGATGCTTTAATTCCATCTTTAATTTGTTTTATCGCATCTGTCTTTGTGTCGTTTTCTACTTTTTTAATTGCATAATCCCTTAATACAACTAAAGCATCAATGATTTTCTGCTCCTCTGCATCTGCTCCTTTAATCTTTTCTCCCGGAGCTTTACTCATAACATCATTATACAAAGTGTCAGATATAGTTTTACCTTCCAAAACATTGATTGCATTTAGAACTTTAGTCTGTCCTGCCGAACCGATTCCGGCAAAATTCACCAATGACCTAATATTATTTAATGCTCCCACACCATCTGCAGACATTTCTCCTGTTGTAATGGAGAACTTACTATCCTCTCCGCTATTCTTAGAGCTGATAAATAGTCTTTTTTGGGTTGTATCGAAGTTTGCAGTCAAGCCAGCTTCTTTTAATGCTTCAATAAAATTACCAAGTGTTGTTTTATCATCTACTACAAAATCTCTTTTTGTATCACCGTTTTGAATTTTGATGATTAGACTACCGGACGCACCACTTACCATACCTAAATCTTTAAGTGTAGTTTTTTCTGTAATATTATCTGCTAACTTACCGCTAGTTACATATTGAGAACTTGCTAATTGTTCAACCGATATCAAATGTGAGCCATTTGGTGCTGTTGTACCTGCAGTAACAGATATTCTAGTATCGGAAGAAGTTGCTTTCTTTGTTTGATAGTTGCCTTGCAATCTCATTTTTGAAAGATCTTCAGTATACAACTTATATAATTTTTGATTTAACTCTTTCCACTTGTCCTGTTTCCAGCCTAATAAAGTAGATTTATCTTCTACTCTTTTGTTTTTTAACCTCTGTGCATCTACCATCCCTTTTATTAAGGACTCCGTATCCATTTGAGAAATCAAACCCGTCATTCTTACCGGCATGCTGATCCCCTCCTTTATCTTTTCTCATCTACAAGTAATCCTGCAAGCTCCCATATCTTAGCTAATACATCCAGACTCTCTTCTGGTGGAATCTCTCTGATAACCTCGTCTGTTACTCTGTCAATTACTTTTATTGAGACTCTGTGAGTAGGTTCGTCAATTGAGAATTCACATCTTGTTCTGGTAGCTTTAATGTTTGCTTCTGATAGGGTTGCTTTGACTTTGCTGGCAATAGCTTGTTCCTTCATTAAAATTTTCTCATTAAAAAAATTCTCTTTATTTCTGGCAGCATTATCAAATGAAGTATTCATCCCATTACCAATAGTTGTTTTGGAAGTTTGTACATTCTTTGACGCCTCACTATAAGCACCCATACCATTTATTGTTCTTATTGCCATTTCTCCACCTCCATGTGGCTTCATTTTTACGGCTCCATGCCTTATGATTCTTTTATCGACATAATTGAAAAATAATTTATAGAAGATATTTTTTCTTTGCCATTTGTTACATGGCTGCCCGGGCAGCCGCAAATTGGACATGAAAATACGGCTTAATTACATATCACTATAGAAGCAGAAAAGTGTTTCACTTTTTGCTCTTATTTAAATATATTTTTCAAAGCATCCAAAGAAACTTCACTGTTAGCAGCCTCTTTGTTTACGTCCTGAATCTGAACATAGATTTCTTTTCTGTAGACCGGTACTGTTTTAGGAGCACTAATTCCTATCTTAACCTGATCTCCTTTTACGTCCAGAATTGTAATTTCTATGTCATTTCCAATCATAATAGATTCATTGATTTTTCTGGAAAGGGTTAGCATATTAACTTTCTCCCTTCTTTCCTTTTGATTTCTGAATTATGTCATATACTTTATACTTAATTTCATAATCCTGATTTTCTACAATAGCCTGGCAACCTTTTCTGGTATCTCCATTGATGATAAAAGGTGCCTTTAGATTGACAGACATATTTGTAACGTCTGCCGGCACGGTAACCGTTAGTAGCAGGACCAGGTTATCCTCATTGATTTCTCCAAGAGGTTTTAGTAATTCATCTTCTACTACAGGATTATAATCCGGTTTTATGATAAAAGGATTAATCACCGGTAAAGCAAGACCAGGTTCTTCAATACTTTGCAACCAGGAAATGGTCGGTTTTTCACTATCTTCAATGTCATACAATATTGTATATTGTTTACATTCCTCAAACCCCATAACTCCCTGATCAAATGTTATGATTTTACTCTCGTCTAAATCAATCTCCCCGAAATGTTTTGTTTGAATTAACATACTATCCCTTGTCCCTTCTAATAAGTTATATACTTATCCTTTGTTTCTTTTATTCTTATTATTATAACTTTATAAGAAATTTAATAATGAATTCTGCACGATTTTGGATGCGGCTGAAAGAGAAGCATTATAGATGTTATTTGCCACATTAAATTGAATAATAGTTTCAACCAAATCCACATCTTCATTGTTGGACATAAGATCTTTAAAATCAACCTGCTGTCCACCTAAACGATCTTCTGTCAACTGCAATCTAACGTATCTACTTCCTAGATCAGAAGTTGCAATATTCACTGTTTCTTCATATTCTTTGGACTCTTTCATTCCTTTATTAAATTTATCACGCATAACTTTTGTTTTTAATACCAGTTCGGTATTAAGCTTTTCCAGCATATCCTCTAGAGCAGCTTTTTGTTCATCACTAATTTCAGGATTTCCTAATAATTTTTCAACTTCTTTAATCTTGGTTTCTGTTGTAGTAACATCTTTGATTGCTGCCTGAATTTCATCAATTGTTCTGCCAATACTGTGTTTGATTGCATCTTTACCTTCCGTATTAATGGTTAACTTTTGGCTGAAATTCACTTCATACTGGATTTTTTGCCCTTCCGGGTTGATAGTATAGTTTACAACTTTATTAGGTGTTACATTAGAGTCCGTTTTTGTGCACTCAAAATAGTGTTCCGGTCTTAAATCACCTTTCTTAAATTCCGTTTTATCATACGTCACTTCTATTTTTTCTGATAGTCTGATAGCATTATAATCATCTTCATGAAGAATTAATTCACCTGTTTCCGGAATATAATTAACTGTTCCCTTAACCGGGGTATATGCATCCGGATCCGTAACCGATATTTCTGTTATAGGAATATTACTATATGGTAGTGAATCATCATCCACCATTTTATATGACAATTGACCTCCACCTGCTATTCCTGCCAAACTATCATAAGATAAACGGATTCTATGAACATTTTGCAAAGATGGTGTATTTAATGTAGTTGAAGTAGGATTGCCAGGGTCATATTGATTTAACTCATTATTTCCTATTACCTTTGATATAGTTTCCATATCACTTCCATCAAAAATCTCTTTAATGGTATATTTAATGTTATCAGAAGACTTTATTGCATCGTTAAAAATCAAACTGGTATCCGTCTTATACCCTGTAAATACATACCTGCCAGCATAATTTGTATTGCCCTCCTGATAAATCTGCTTTTTCATCTCATCTAAAACCTGAGATATACTATTACGATCTTCTGCTGTTAATGTATCGCTGGCACCATCTACGCAACTGCTGTTTATCTTTGTTATTATCTCTTTAATGTTCTTAAGAGCACTTTCTGTTATATCCATCCAGGACATGGCATCTGGAATATTCTTTTCATAATATTGATTTAGTTCACTTAGGCTCGTTCTTAATTTTAAAGCTCTAACAGCAACAATAGGATCTTCTGAAGGACGTTGAATCTTTTTACCCGTAGAATATTGTTGATCTAAAATATTTAGCATATTTTTATTCTTGTTGATGTTATTCATCATATTGTTATTCATCATCTTATTGGTAATTCTCATGTTAACCTCAATTCTGCGCATTAACGCCTTTTAATAACTATAGATTTCAAAACTTTACACAGCCATTTCATTGATTAACTTATTGTAGATTTGATCCATAACAGATATGGCTTTTGCAGATAAGTTGTAAGCGTTCTGGAAACGTATCAGATTCATTCCTTCTTCATCCAAATCCACACAAGATACGGATAATCTTTGATTGGTAATCACGCTAAGAATATTCGTCTGGCTTGCAGCAAATGTTTTTGCCTTATCTGTATCAATACCAATTTCTGCTACTAACGTCTGCAGGAAAGCTGCCGGTGCACCTTGTTTAAATAAACCTTTATCTTCTTTTAAGGCAATTAATTTTTCCACGATATCATTTTCTTCCACACCATTTATAATATCCGTAGCGGTTACTACTTTAGTAGGATCTGTATATATGGCTTCTGTAACAGTGAAATTGCCTGCAGTAACTTTATAATATTCTTTAAATCCTATTGCCGGATCACTGAAATCAAAATTATCACCGCTTACTTTATCATAACCGTTAAAGAAGTCCATTCCCGGATCACCATTTGAATCATGACCGCTTCTATGAATATCATTAAAAGCTTTGGAATAGGTACGTACAAATTCATTCAATTGGGACATGTAGTAAGGGATTCCTTTATAATCAATACTTTCTCCAATATGAGCATTTTCATTATTCGCATTCGCTGCCAAAGGAGAATCAAGATTAAAGGTGTACACGTATTTACCATCTGCATCTACCGTAAAGTCAAAGCTGCTGTACTTATACTCATGATTCCCTATGGTAATTACTCCTTCTTCAGGAATGTTTAATTTCTCTACATAATTGATATTGGTACCGGACAAAGTTACAGTGGTACCACCCATGGTTCCATTTGCTTTTCCTTGCAGGTTCCCTTGATTATTTCCATCTCTTACTTCAAAAAGCGATTGCAAATAACCGCCTAAACTTGCACTTTTTGCATTAAATCTCTGGCCATCTTCCCATTCAATATCATAAAGACCCTCTATGTCATTTTGATTTGCTTTCTCATCGCTTTTTCTTGGCACTACTTTTAATGTTTTATAACCATCAGTATCTACCAAGGTTTGATGATCTATTTTAACTACATAGCTTGTAATACCAGTTCCATCTCCAACCACTTTCTCTGTAACAGATACATTGGCTATTTCTGATAACTCATCTATCAATAAATGTCTTTGGTCTCTTAAATCATTGGCTACTCCGCCATTTACTTCAAGGGTATTGATTTGTTTTGTTAATGTTGAAATTTGTTTTGCCAGTGAATTAATTCGATCTACTTGATTCTTTATCTCAAAGTTACAGTTTTCCTGTATTTGCTTCATACTTGTTGATAAGGAGTTAAAGTATTCTGTTAAGTTCTTTGCAAAATTTGTTACCTGTTTACGAACAGCTGGATTGTTAGGGTCTTTCGACAATTCCTGTAAATTATCATGAAAAGTATTAAATGAGGTGGTAAAACCCTTTAAAGACACTTCATTAAAATAGTTTTCTATCTCCGTCATATAGTGTTCTTTCGCTGCGTATTCACCATACATAGTGTTATTCTTCCAATATTTTAAATCATAATAAGCATTTCTTTCCTGTACTATGCCTATTACATCTACACCAGAGCCAACCATACCATAGGTATTGTTAACCCTTAAAGGCACTCCTGCTTGTTGGTTCATGATTTGCCTGGAATATCCTTTGGTTTCTATATTTGATATATTATGATAGGTTGTATTTAATGCAGCCTGGTATGTATATAATCCTGATTTTCCTATATTTAATCCAAAAAAAGTGGACGGCATATTCTTTCACCTCTGTCGCTTTCGTATTTTATATGTTGTTTATCCTTTAGATTCAGATTGATTCTTACATTATTAATAAATATTACAGTCTCGTAATAAGATGCTCTAACATACTATCAATTACTGTTATATATCTGGCTGAAGCATTATAGGCATGTTGGTATTTAATTAAATTAGTCAATTCTTCATCTGTAGAAACTCCAATGACCTGCTCTCTTTGGGATTCAATACTGGCAACCATGGATTTCTGATTTATAGTCATGGTGTAATACTGTTCTCCCCGAGTTGCTATATTGCCCATAAATGCCGTATAGTATCCGTTAAAATTATTCTTAGTTAATGTATTCGGAGATAAGGTAGCAAAAGGTTCCTGCCATGCCTCCACTAATTTTTCCGCAATCTTAATATCATATTCTTCGGTACCTCCTTTTACACTTAAAGGTATTAAAGAATAATTATTAAGTATATTAGGATTTACTTCAATCTCTCCTAAAGTAAATAGAGAGTAATTATCTGTTTCATCTTCTTCCATATAGATCTTAACTTTTCCAAGAACTCCATCTCCATCAAGATCTATACCATAATCATTTTCATCAATTTCCTTATAACGGTCCATTGATTTTCTATTAAACAGTGCCTCACCCATAGTTTCATCAGTATCCATTCCTACCGGTGCGTTGGCAGAATCTAATATTTTAATCTTACCCCCTGCCGGTACTGATAATGAAGTTCCGTCTGCAAATGTAAAGGTTGTAGCATTTGCTACCGTTACCTCTTTATTCGGGGAAAGTATATCATTCATAGTGGTTACTATTCCATGAATCAGCTGGTCAAACTGGGCCTGAACCGTCATAATAACATAGGGTTCCACCTGGTTATTATAATAATCCAGCCTTCCCGGATAATTATAAGCAGGATCGGTATTATTAGAATTGGGTATGTCGGTATATTTTGCAGCCTTGTCTCCTCTTGCTATTAAAAGTCCCTTCAAGGATCCAATATCTGTTTCTTTACCCCCTGAGGTTATTTTGCTTAAATCATATACATCATCTCCGGTGGATTCCCACACAGGTTTTAGCATATCAGAAGATGGGTTTATTTTTTCAAGACCCATTTTGTATGTGTTTTCCTCGGTAACTAATTGAACACCTTCCAGATTAACAGTAACTACACCATCCGCATTTTCTCTATATGTAATTCGTGCGATTTCTCCTAACTCGTCTAATAGCAAATTACGTCTGTCACGATAGTCATTGGCACGCTCCATACCATTGCTTTCATATTTGCGAATAGTTTTATTTAGATCACTGATTTCCGATGCTATTTTATTAATACGGTCGACTTTATTGATAATCTGTGTATTTAAATTAACTTGATAATCATTTAATTGTTTTGATATGTTTTCCGCATGTTCTATAAAACTTACAGCAGTCTGTATAATAGCGGTTCTTTTTACAATACTATCCGGTTCCTTGGAAAGTTCCTGAAGAGATCTCCAAAACTTTTCCAGAGTATCTTGAAATGCAACGCCTTCCATCTCTCCAAATAAACTTTCAACTTCCTGAACCGCCTCATATTGTACCTCATAATAGCCTTCACGGCCCGATTCTGTACGATATGCCCTATCAAGGAATATATCACGTACCTGTCTGACTGCCGCTATATTCGTACCAATTCCGGTTTGAAATGTAGAGATATGATTCATACCCCAATTTAAATAGACTCCATCTGCCTGTACTACCTGCTGCCTTACATATCCTTTCGTTTCTGCATTTGCTAAGTTATGCGCTGTTGCATTCAAAGAATTTTGGCTGGCATTCAGGCCAGATACACCAACATATAATCCACTCATTAAACTCATAATTATTTACTTGCTCCTTTCAGAGTCTGGAGATTTTGTATCTAGCGCGAACCTCCGGTTGAAAGAACTTTCTTCTTCCAACGTGTGAAGATACGTTCTCTTCACACTCCTCCCAATCTAAAATTTATTGTTTCGTATCAAATATTCCTGTTCCCATAACTGGTGTGTCAGATTGTGAAGCACCTTTGTTATAGCCATTATTCACATTAAACATTCGGGCGCTTTGTATGAAATTCATATTGAATTCTATCATTTCTAAAGACTGCTGTATTAAGGAATTGTTATGGTTATTAATTTCAGCCAGCCTTACGACAGTTTTCTTTAGTTTCTCATGCACCTTTGATAATTGTTGTTGTTCATTAGGCTGTTTGTCTAGTATTTCAATAATAGTTTGAACTCGGAGTATTTGGGGATCTTTACCGATTACGGTACCAATATTCTTAACCACTTCTGCCCTTTTACGTTCCAGTTGCTTAATCTTTTCCACTATAGTTTGTTCCTGCTCTGTTATTTGCTGTAAGGCTTCCAAATCACCTTTTACTATAATCTTGGTTTTCTTTTCTTCAATAGGAACAAGTTTTTCATATATTTCAGATTCCTGTTCTAAAGTTGTTATAAGTTCTTCTATTAAACTAGCCAATTTCCAACCTCTTTTCTCTCATTTTTCCAATACGATGCCGCTTTGTATCATCTCAAATAATAGGTGAAGAAGTTCTTTCCAATTAGGGAAATACTTTTCTTCACATTTTTACGGTTAAATGATTTGATTAAAATAGTTCTCTACTAATTTATTAGCAACTTCTTCGCCGGTCACATTATAAGTACCAGATTCCATACGTCTTTTTATATCGTTTACTTTATCCATACGAATATCTTCTGCGTGAGCAAGGGCTTGTTTTGCTACCTGATAATCTTGGCCCGTTCTTGAAATCTCTACATGATCTTTTGCAGAAACGCCCTTAGCTTTGGCTGTCTTCACTGTATTATTCGTCTGGAGCATTTGTGTGATTTTGTTATATGCATCTATACGCATTGTTCTTCACTCCTACTTGATTCTTTCTACTGTTATATTCAATACTAATCCCAACTTTAAAAGGTTTTCATAGGGTATTAGTACTATTTACATTATTTATCGGACATTTCAAACTTTTCATTATAGTTATTATTAATATTTTCGTTTTATTATGCAATAAAATAAGCAGACATACCTCTTAAAAGTAGTGTATGCCTGCTAATAGCAAGACTTCGTAAAGCCTGAAATTAGAGATTAGTGGGATGTTTTCAAAATTCAAAATGTCTTAATATTTCATATCCTTTAGGATATCACAAAAGTCAAAAGTTGCAAAATAGTCTTCGGGAGTCTCTGCCCGGCGGATTAGCTGCACCGTTCCATCTTCTTTTAACAGTAACTCAGAAGATCTTAATTTACCATTATAATTATAACCCATTGCAAATCCGTGAGCTCCCGTATCATGAATTACAAGAAGGTCACCCATATCAATCTTCGGAAGCATTCTGTCTACGGCAAACTTATCATTATTCTCACACAAAGAACCGGTTACATCATATTTGTAATCACAGGGTTTATCTTCTTTGCCCATAACCGTAATATGATGGTATGCGCCATACATGGCAGGTCTCATAAGATTTACTGCAGATGCATCCAATCCGATATATTCTTTATATATATGTTTCTCATGAACAGCCGTTGCAACCAAATGTCCATACGGTGCTAACATGTAGCGTCCTAATTCTGTAAAGATAGATACATCCCCCATACCGGCGGGTACCAACACTTCTTCAAAAGCGGCTCTTACCCCTTCCCCGATTACCATAATATCATTGGGTTCCTGATCCGGCTCATAGGGTATTCCAATGCCACCAGATAAGTTTATAAACTTAATATCTACACCTGTCTTTTCTTTTAATTCCACTGCCAGTTCAAATAATAATCTTGCAAGGGTTGGATAATATACATTGGATACGGTATTACTGGCTAAGAAGGAGTGAATTCCAAAGTATTTTACTCCCTTACTTTTTAATATTTTAAATCCTTCTATCATTTGATCTTTTGTAAATCCATACTTTGCTTCACCTGGATTATCCATAATATCCGTACTTATTTTAAATACTCCACCAGGATTGTATCTGCATGAAATGGTTTCCGGAATTCCAGCCACCTTCTCCAGAAAATCAATATGGGTAAAGTCGTCTAAATTGATAGTCCCATTCAATTCTCTCGCTTTTATGAATTCTTCCTCAGGAGTTGCATTGGAAGAGAACATAATGTCACTTCCACTAAATCCAAGGACTTCAGCAAGCATTAATTCTGTCAGGGAAGAGCAGTCTACTCCACATCCCTCCTCTTGGAGAACTTTTAAAATAAAAGGATTTGGGGTAGCTTTTACCGCAAAATATTCTTTAAACCCACTATTCCAGTCAAATGCCTCTTTTAATTTTCTTGCATTTTCACGTATTCCTTTTTCGTCATATATATGAAATGGTGTTGGATATTTCTTTGTGATTTCTTTCAGTTGTTCTAATGTTACAAATGGTTTTTTCATGCTAATCTCCTTCCTCCTTATCTTATGCTAATGAATTGCTAATGAATGCTTTACCGTTTCCTTCTAAACTCTTTATATTAAACTTTGAAAGTTTTGGTCTCTATAAATAAAAATAATGAAGGCTGTCTATCATTAACCTCCATTGGACTAGTATATTTATACATTTTTCATTATTTGTATAAATATATCTTATTATAAAAGGAATGTCAATGACTAAATTATTGGAATATAGCCCTTTGCAGTATATCTTTTTAGCAATATACTTAACCTTTCTCCCTTGTTTCTTACAAGAATTGAGTGTATCACATATGCGGTTTAATTACAACGTTTCTTTAACCGCCTTTATTCTTAAATTCCCTGTTTTCTATAAGATAGCCCTGCCCTTCACAACAAGGCTATTCTGCTTCATAAGTATAAAGCGAACATACGATTGCTAAAAAAGTGGATTTTTATTGGAAAATATGCTACAATATCACTTATGATTTATAAGGAAAGGAATCAGATAATGGAACAATATACAGGAAGTCAAATCGTAGTCTTAGAAGGACTGGAGGCAGTCAGAAAACGTCCCGGAATGTACATAGGAAGTACCGGGCCTCGGGGATTACACCATTTGATATGGGAGATTCTTGACAATGGAATCGATGAACATCTTGCAGGTTATTGTACAGAAATACATGTAATACTTCAGAAAGATGGCGGTATCACCATTGTAGATAATGGACGTGGTGTACCGGTAGATATACACCCGACAAAAAAAATTCCTACCGTCAGAGTCGTTTATACCATTCTTCATGCAGGCGGTAAGTTTGGTGGTTCTGTTTATAAGGTATCCGGCGGTCTTCATGGTGTGGGTGCATCTGTTGTTAATGCGTTATCCAGCCGTATGATTGTTGAAATTAGACGGGACGGAAAAATATATCGTGATGAATACCAAAAGGGCGGATATCCTGTTGTAGAACTGGAAGATGGTATGCTCCCTGCAATCGGAAAATGCAGCAAAAATGATACCGGAACAAAGATAACCTTCTACCCTGACAGTACCATATTTGAAACCGTTGAATTTAAAGGGGATACAATTAAGAAGAAATTAAAAGAAATTGCATATTTAAATAAAAACCTGATTCTTCATTATGAAGACCAATCAACAGGAGAAAAGTTAACCTATCAGGAAGAGTTTGGTATTAAAAGCTTTGTTTCCTATTTAAACCGGGAAGCCACTTGCATTCATGATGAACCTATTTATATAGAAGGGCAAAGCGGTGATATAGAAGTAGAAGTTGCCCTTCAGTATACCACTTCCTTCTCGGAGCAGATTAATGCATATTGTAACCGTATTAATGTGGTAGACGGCGGTACTTTAGTTACGGGTTTTAAAACTGCATTAACCAGAATTATGAATCAATACGCCCGTGAACTTGGAGTTTTGAAAGAAAAGGACGAAAACTTTGACGGAAAAGATATTCGTAACGGCCTGGTGGCTATAATCTCAATCAAGCATCCTGATCCTCAGTTTGAAGGGCAGACCAAGACCAAGCTTGGAAATACCGATGCAAAAAGCGCTGTAGATGAGGTATTTGCTGCCGAAGTACAAAGGCACTTTGATAAAAATGTTGAGATACTTAGAGTTATACTTGAGAACTCTCTAAAGTCTTATAATGCAAGAAAAGCAGGGGATAAAGCCCGCAGTGCTGTTTTAAAGCAGCTTAACGATGTGGATACCAGAAGTAAATTAGCTTCCTGCTCCTCTAAAAAGCCGGAGGAATGTGAAGTTTACATCGTGGAAGGTGATTCCGCCGGCGGTACGGTTAAGACTGCCCGTAATCGTAAAACCCAGGCTGTATTGCCTTTACGAGGTAAGATTCTTAATGTGGAAAAGGCTTCTTTAGAAAAAATACTTGTAAACAACGAAATTAAATCTATGATCGCCTCCTTCGGCTGTGGCATCGGAGATGATTTTGATATTACCAAACTTCGTTTTGACAAAATTATTATCCTAACCGATGCGGATGTAGACGGTGCCCACATCAGTACATTGTTACTGACTTTCTTTTATCGTTTTATGCCGGAGTTAATACTGGAAGGCAAGATATACCGCGGTCTTCCACCATTATATAAAGTAGATTATGAATATAGCAACAAGGGGAAGAAGAAACGGGAATCCAGGTATTTATTTGATGATTTTGAATTGGACAAGTTCCGCAAAAATCAGGACAATAAAATTATTGCTTTACAGCGTTATAAAGGCCTGGGCGAAATGGATGCCAATCAATTATGGGAAACCACTTTAAATCCTGAAACGCGCATTCTTGCACAGGTTACCATCAGTGATACTGTGGAAGCCGATGAAATTACTACCACATTAATGAGCAGCAGTGTTCCCCCAAGACGTGAATTTATAATGGAAGAAGCAAAGTATGCGAAATTAGACGTATAGAGAACCACATATACACATTTTATTAATATATTACAACACTAACAATATCATATTCAGGAGGACTCCATGAGTAAAAATACAGATACGATTGTTCAATTGGATTTTTCAGAAGAAATGAAAAATTCCTACCGAGATTACGCCATGAGCGTTATTATAGCCAGAGCACTGCCAGATGTGCGGGATGGTTTAAAGCCAGTTCAGAGAAGAATCTTATTTGCCATGAAAGAACTTGGCCTTGATCCTAAGAAACCACATAGAAAGAGTGCCCGTATTGTCGGTGATACAATGGGTAAATATCACCCTCATGGTGACAGTTCTATATATGATGCATTGGTGCATATGACGGAAGACTATTCTTTATCCATACCATTGGTGGACGGTCACGGTAACTTTGGTTCCATCGATGGGGATGGTGCTGCCGCCATGCGTTACACCGAAGCCAGATTATCAGAAGGTGCCATGACCATGTTAGAGAATCTGGAGAAAGGGTTAGTGGAATTCGTTCCTAACTTTGATGACAGCGAGAAAGAACCCACCGTTCTTCCTTCTATGATACCAAACTTGTTAATCAATGGTACGACGGGTATCGCTGTAGGAATGGCTACTAATATTCCTCCCCATAATCCCGGGGAAGTAATTGATGGTGCCATCGCTTATATGGATAACCCTGAAATAACCAACCAAAAATTAATGAAGTACATTCCAGGTCCGGACTTCCCAACCGGAGGTACCATTATCAATCAAAGCGATATAGAACAAATTTATGAAACCGGAGAAGGGAAACTGCGTGTTCGTGGAAAAGTAGAGATCGAAAACGGAGATTCTGGACGTAAAAACATTGTTATCACCGAAATACCTTACACTGTAGCCGGGAACAAAACCAAACTAGTGGAGAGCCTGGTTAATCTTATGAAAGAAAAAGTGTTTGATGAAATATACGATGTGAGGGACGAGTCTTCAAAAGAAGGAATCCGTATTGTTATAGAAGTCAAAAAAGACCGTGACGTGGATAACCTTCTAAATGGCCTATACAAGAAATCCCAGATGGAAGATACCTACGGCGTAAACCTCTTAGCAGTAAAAGATCAGCAGCCTATTGTATTTAACCTGAAGATGCTCTTAAAGGAATTCGTTGATTTTCAGGAAGAACTTTATACCAAAGAATATCAGCATTTGCTGGCAAAAGCCCAGGACCGTTCTGAAATTGTAAATGGTTTAATACGTGCTACGGATATTATTGATCTGATCATTGAAATTCTACGGGGAAGCAGTTCTATCAAACAGGCGAAAGCATGCTTAATAGATGGTACCACAACGGATATTAAATTTAAATCAAAAGCTTCAGAAAAACAGGCTTCCACTCTGGATTTTACCGAACGCCAGGCAGATGCTATTCTCTCTATGCAATTAAGCAAATTAATTGGTTTAGAAATTCTAAAATTGCATGAAGAAAATGATGCATTACTAAAAAGCATTGAAGAATATAAAACCATACTTGGTAATAAAAATGAATTATACAAGGTAATCAAAAGCCGTTTAAAGGAATATAAGAAGAAATTTACTCTGCCAAGAAGCACCTTACTTGCAAATGAAGATAATGCAGAATATATAATTGAAGAAAAAGTGGAAGATATCTATGTTTTAATTGATAAGTTTGGATATACCAAATCTCTGGATTTTGCAAGCTTTTCAAGAACTGCTGAAGAAACCTTAAAAGAATTCAGTCATATTATCTTGATGAAGAATACGGACAAGCTCTGTCTATTTACAGCAGAAGGTAATATGCATCAAGTGAAAGCCTCCGCAATTCCAAAATGCAAGGTGAAGGATAAGGGTCTCCTCATTCAAAATCTTTGCAAAGTGGATAAAGAAAATATTATCCTCTATACCTCATTTGAGGAATTATTTGAATCACAATTAGTATTCTCAACCAAAAACGGATACATTAAATTAGTCTCCGGAGTTGAATTTGAAACCAACCGTTCCATGGTTTCTGCAACTAAACTAGAAGACGGTGATGAAGTAGTGAGCATCATTATGTTGTCTGCCAGCGATGTATTAGCCGGCGACCGAAAAGTAATTATTTTAACAGAGAAAGGCCTTTCTTTAGGATTCTCCCTGGATGAGGTCAGCGAAATGAAAAAAACAGGGCGAGGAATAAAATCCATAACCTTAGAAAAGAAGGACGTCGTAGTATTTACAACTGTTTTAAAAACATCGGATGAAGTATTTATATTTGAAGGAAAAGAATTTAGTGCTAAGAAAGTTCGTAATCGAAAGAGAGCCCAGAAAGGTCAAAAGGCACAATTATAATATAAGTCGTAGTGTTGCATCTGTAAGTGGACGCGGCACGGAAGTCAGACTCCCCAATTCATTAAGATTTATGTGAGCTTGCGACAGAATGTTAGTAGCGCGAATTATTGAAATGCATAATTCATACCCTGATTTGTGGCAGTGCCCATCTGCAAGCAGATGCGGCATGCAAATGAGAGCTAGAATAAAATAAAGGTTCTATAATAAACCAAATGTTAGGGCATGTGAAAGCATGCTTCAACATTCTTAAGGACACAAGGACATAAATAGAAGGCTGTTGCAAAATGGAATGTTTATACCCGATATAGATTATAATATTAATCCAATCTATCTATATCAGGTATCTTTATTCCATTCTGCAACAGCCTCTTTTCGCGCGTAATTTGACTTAACAATTTAAACGCAAAATAATGATTTTACAGCTGTCTCTTCTAGATTTATATAATATAAGATTTATATAGTATAAAATCTCTATAAAACAAATTTTTCAACCTTATCTTTTTCAATTCTAGCAAAGATCAATGGTTCCAACTTAATTGGTTTTTCCTCCACCTTAATTGCATTTAATAAGATTTTTTCCGATTCTTTTAAACTTTCTTGTTTTGAGGTATAAAGAGTGGCTAATACTTCACCTTTCTTTACGTAGTCTCCCACTTTCTTATTCAGAATGATTCCTGCAGAATAATCAATAGAATCTTCCTTTTTCTCTCTGCCGGCACCAAGAACCAAAGAGGAGATTCCGCATTGTTCTGTATTCATATGGGTAATATACCCTTCCATACTTGCTATTACTTTTCTTTCATATGGTGCTTTCGTAAAATTATTGGTATCTTTAAGAACAGAACTGTCTCCACCTTGAGCTTCTACCATCTCAATTAATTTTTGGAAGGCAGCTCCACTTGTAATTGCTTCTTCAGACATCTTTCTGCATTCTTCCAGAGTTCCTTTACCGGATAAGAACAGCATATTAGAAGCAAGATGTAAGCAAACTTCCGTTAAATCCTTAGGTCCTTTATTGTGCAGTGTATCCACAACTTCTATAATCTCTAAAGAGTTACCAATGGCAAAACCAAGAGGTATATCCATATCCGTAATTAGTGCCACTGTTTTCTTGCCTGCATGTTCCCCGATTGCTACCATCTTCTTAGCCAATTCAATGGAACCGTCTAAAGTCTTCATAAAAGCACCGCTTCCGGTCTTGACATCTAGTAGTATACAGTCATTTCCGGCTGCCAGTTTCTTACTCATAATGGAGGCGGCAATTAAAGGAATGCTGTCAACAGTTGCGGTAACATCCCTTAATGCATATAATTTTTTATCTGCCGGTGCCAGATTACCGGATTGGCCAATTACGCACAGGCCGGTTTTATTTACAATATCAATAAACTGTTCCTGAGGAATGGAGGTTTGCATTCCAGGAATGGATTCCATCTTATCCACAGTACCGCCGGTATGTCCTAAACCCCTTCCTGACATTTTGGCAACCTTACCGCCGCAGGCAGCTACAATAGGTGCAATAATTAATGAAGTTTTATCACCTACGCCACCAGTGGAGTGTTTATCCACTTTAATTCCGTCAATTCCGGATAAATCCACCATATCACCGGAATGTGCCATTGCATCTGTTAATATTGTTGTTTCTATGTCCGTCATACCTTGAAAGTAAATTGCCATTAACATGGCAGACATCTGGTAATCTGGAATATTGCCCAATACATATTCATGTATCATAAAACGGATTTCTTCCTCTGCTAAAGTTCCTCCGTTTCTCTTTTTCATAATAATATCATACATTCTCATAAGACCACTCTCCTTCTAAAAACAAATTGAACAATCAAAGCGGATATTCCACCTGCCGATAGGCAAGTTTATCCGCTTACCTGATGAGGTTAAATTAAACTTGGCGAAGAATCTCCAACTTTCCATGTTCCGAGATTCTTCGCCAATTCAACTTCGTTGAATTACTGCTCCGAATGACATATCTTTTACAATTTATTGCTTTTTATAATATGCTATTATATTAATCTTTCTGCTTCCAATTCCTTCGAATTTGGGTACAGGCATAATATCTGCAAAGGGTATTGTTTTACAATATTTAATATATATTATCTGCTTCCCTTATCATATGGTATACCTTCTGCTCTTGGTGCCTGTGATGTTTTAGATGAGATAGTTAACACAACAAGTGTAGCAATATAAGGAATCATTTTATATACTTCATTGGATATTGGCAGTCCTTTTAAAAATGGAATTCCTGAATATGCAGATGCAAATGTTTTCATAATTCCAAAGAAAAATGCTGCAAATATAATCTTTTTCGTTCTCCACTGTCCGAAAATTAATACTGCTAATGCTAAGAAACCATATCCGGCAACTGTTGCATTAAAATTAGTGGATGTAGGTACTACAAATACCAGGCCACCAATTCCGGCTAATACACCAGAAATAACAACACCGGCATAACGGATCTTATATACATTAATACCTACGGAATCGGCTGCTTGTGGATGCTCACCACAGGAACGTAATCTTAAACCAAATCTGGTATGATTAATTACAATTCCCGCTGCAATGGCTATTCCAATACCGATATAGGTAGTAATATAACAGTTTCTGAAAAGCAAAGGTCCTATAACAGGAATACTGCCTAACACTGGTACTTTACTTATATAAAAAGTATCTGTAAATTGTACCTGCTGTACAGTCTGAATCATTCTTGCTGTAAAGATTGCAAATGCAGGAGCAAACATATTCAGGGCAGTACCGCTAATAGTCTGATCTGCTTTTAAGTTAATAGACGCAAAAGCATGTAAGAGTGAGAAAAGGCCGCCAGTTAAACCTGCTACCAAAACTGCTAAAATTAATAGTAATTGGCCGCTCATTTTATCCTGCATAACATGAATAAAAAAGATACTGGTAAAAGCACCCATAACCATAATACCTTCTAATGCAATATTAACTACACCGCTTCGTTCCGAGAACATTCCGCCTAGTGCTACAATTAGAAGAGGAATCGCAAAAAACATTGTTTGTTGTACTATAAAATAAAAGATATCCATTAGCGTCCTTCCTCCTTCTCCAATTTGTTTCTTCTGGTAAGTTTATGAATAAGGCCCTTAAACAATAACGAAAAAGCACCGCAGTAAATGATAACTGCAATAATAATGTCAATAATCTCAGCTGAATAATTATATAACTGAATGTTATTACCGCCTACTTTAATATGTGCAATGAATAAACCTGCAAATAATATACCGATTGGATTGGACATACCCAGCAATGCAACAGATATACCGTTAAATCCTTCCGGTGCCAGAATATCAATTACCTGCATGTACTTACCGGAACCGGATAAATATAAAAGCCCTCCCCCAAGTCCCGCTAAAGCTCCAGCGATAACCATAGATAATATAATATTTCTCTTATGGTTAATACCTGCATATTGGCTGGCATCCGGACTATGTCCGCAAGCTTTTAATTCATATCCAAAAGTTGTCTTGCTTAAGACAACGTAAATAAGGATAACTGCCAGTATAGCAATAAATATACCAATATTCATATTATTTACGCCAAATAATTTATCAAGTCCGCCTCTTGGAATAATGGCACTTTTAGCAACTGATTTCGTCTGATTTTTCAAAGGATCATAGACAGACTTAACAATTAGCATATTTACTAAATAAATGCCTATATAATTCATCATAATGGAAGTAATAACTTCATTTACATTGGCCAGTGCTTTTAATATACCCGGCACCATACCCCATAAGGCACCAGCAATAATAGCTCCAAGCAAGGCGACTATCCAATGAATGCCTGAAGGTAAGAACGTCCACTTAATACCTATATAAACCGCCACAAACGCACCTGTGGTAAACTGTCCGGAGGCACCAATATTGAATAGGCCGGTTTTAAAAGCAAAACCAACGGAAAGACCTGTCATGATAATGGGTATTGCCATATAAAGAACCTGGCCAAGTCCGGTGGTTCCATCTGTAAATCCACCTTTAATAATAGTAATCAATGCGGGAAAAGCATTTCTATAGTTACTAATTAGTAAAATGACAAGTCCAAAAAGAAGTCCTACTGCAATTGCCATAATAACTGAAAAGAAACTGCTGGTCCCTTTACTTTGTAATAAATTATGCTTCTTTTTCATTGTTCACACTCCTTTTTGATCCTGCCATGTAAAGTCCTAATTCCTGAACCGTAATATCCTTTGGATTCAAATCGGCGACGATTTCTCCTTCGTACATAACTACAATACGGTCGCTTACATCCATAACCTCATCTAATTCTAAGGAAATCAAAAGCACTGCTTTCCCTGCATCTCTTTGAGCAATCAATTGTTTATGGATATATTCGGTGGCACCTACATCAAGACCTCTGGTGGGCTGAACTGCTACAACAACTTCCGGATCACGATCTAATTCTCTGGCAACAATAACTTTCTGCTGATTACCACCAGACATATCGCGAACAATAGAATCTTCTCCTTGTCCACTTCGAATATCGTATTGCTTTATTAATTTCTGAGCATACTGACGAACCGCACCAAATTTAATGAATCCATGATTTTGGAATTTTGGTTCAAAGTAAGTCTGAAGTACCGCATTCTGCTGGAGATTGTAGTCAAGTACAAGACCATGTTTATGTCTGTCTTCCGGAATGTGTGACATACCTGATACACTTCTCTTACGTATCGATTTCTTAGTAATATCTTCACCATTCAGGATAATTTGTCCGCTGTTAACAGGCATCAGACCGGTAATTCCATAAACCAGTTCCGACTGGCCGTTACCATCGATACCTGCTACACATAATATTTCTCCTTTTCTGGCTTTAAAAGAGACATTATTCACTACATCTTTCTTGCTAAGTTTTGATTTAATGGTAAGATCCTTTACTTCCAGTACTGTTTCACCCGGTTTAATGTCGATTTTATCCAGATGAAAATTAACTTTACGCCCTACCATCATTTCCGACATTTCTTCTTTTGTGGTTGTTTCTACGTCAACTGTTCCTATGTATTTCCCTTTCCTAAGTACGGAACAGCGATTCGCAACCTCTTTAATTTCATTCAATTTATGAGATATAAAAATAATAGACTTTCCTTCATCTACTAAATGCTTCATTATCTTCATTAATTCTTCGATTTCCTGTGGTGTTAAAACTGCTGTAGGCTCATCGAATATCAGTATATCATTGTCACGATACAACATTTTCAGTATCTCTACTCTTTGCTGCATACCAACTGTAATATCTGAAATATATGCATCCGGATCGATTCTAAGATTATAACGGTTGCTTAAGTCTATTACTTTTTTTCTTGCATCATCCATTTTTAAGAAACCCCGTTTAATGGTTTCTTTACCTAATACGATACTCTCTAATACCGTAAAATTATGAACTAATTTAAAATGCTGATGAACCATACCGATTCTTAAAGCATTGGCATCATTTGGGTTGTTTATTTTTACTGCTTCCCCATTAATTTTAATTTCACCTATTTCAGCCTGGTATAAGCCGAATAATACACTCATTAAAGTTGATTTTCCTGCTCCGTTTTCTCCTAACAGTGCATGAACTTCACCTTTCTTTACTTTGAATGTTACATCATCAAGAGCTTTGAAGTTGCCAAACTCTTTCGTAATATGATTCATTTCAATGACATATTCCATTGTAGTACCTCCTAAGCATAACACTATGCCGATTAATAAAATATCTGATATAAGCCGGTATACTGTGTTTGTAAAATTTCACCAACTTATCTTGATGGGTTATTCATCTTTTCCTGCAAATTGATTCATCTGGCTCTCTGTGGATACAACATATCTATATAATTCTATGTTGAGTGTAATAACCTCCTTTATATAATTTTGAATGAAGAGTTTTGCTTAGGAAATACCCCAATACTTCTATGTAACTCTTTATTCATATTAAACACATATTGCATATCATATCTGTTACAGATGTAATGCTCTGTTTATAGCTCTGATACTGCTATGGAAACCGGTTGAAAGAATTATTATATGAAAGGTTTCACATATTCTTTTCAACCCTATATTTTCAACTTACCACCTATGAATGCATTATCAGAATTGGGTAAGTAAAATATACCTCTTAAAAAACAGCACTTCTATCTATATTTAACTGCTGCAACGTCAGTTCTTATTAACATAATATCTTCTATACATGCTCCACATATAAATGTTCCTTTTTCCAATATGTTTATATGATTCACAAATAATTTACACATATAATTTCATATTTTATATAGCTTCCAGACAGGCTCATGTAGGTTACAGCAGAATCTTTCATTTTAATATATATTTTGTAGTTTGTCCTTCCAAAATAACGAATAAGCGAGTCTTATTCCACTGAATTTATATATTTGTTAAATAAGGATGCCGCAAAAGGCTTTTGCACCTCTTGAGGCAACCCTTACTTAATTTACTATTTAATAATTAATAATACGTTCCTGATCTCATCTATAAATATGAATTAAAAAACAGTAAAACTACTTAATTAATTCTACAGCAGCCTTTGGTGCTTCGATTGCTGCTGCATCTGCAACATCAGTATCCTTCTTAAGAGCAATTTCACCAGCTACGATCTTTGCATAGATAGTATCATAATCTGCCTGTGAAAACTTCGTAAATTTTGATGTAGCCATTGGAAGTTGAACACCTTCAACAGATGCATTTAAAACTGCTGATGTTCCACCTGGGAATGTATTGTTATAGAAAGCTGTAATTGCATCATAAACAGATTTACTTAAGTTCTTCATGGAAGAAGTAATAACTGTTTCAGATTCACTGGATTGGTCAACGTCTACACCAATAACTTTTGTTCCTGCTGTTTCAGCAGCTTTCATAACGGAGTTACCAACTGCACCACCACAGGCAAAGATTACTTCTGTTCCTTCATTGTACCAGGAAGCTGCTTTTGCCATATTTTCAGGAGTTGCTTCGAAGTTACCAACATATGTGTATTTAATTTGAACTGCATCATCCGCTAAGCCCATTTCCTGAGCTGCATATTCAGCGCCCTGAATGAATCCATAACCGTAACGGATAACTGCCGGAACAGCAATACCACCCATGAAACCTAACTTAGTATAACCTTCTTTAACAATTGCATAACCTGCTAAGAAACCTGCTTCTTCTTCTGCATAGAAAACAGAGTAAGTGTTAGAAGCTATATCAATTGGCGCATTCTCTTCATCAGAATGTGGAGCACCGTCTAAGATAACGAAGTTTACATCCGGATATTTTGTTTGAGATGTATGGATTGGTACTTCAAATAAGAAGCCTGGGCAAACGATAATCTTTGCTCCACCTTTAACTGCTAAATCGATTTGAGTTAAATATTCATCATCAGATTTACCAGTTGGTTGATAATATTTATATGTAAGTCCTTTTTCTTTCGCGTAAGCTTCAACACCTTCCCAAGCACCTTGGTTAAAGGATTTATCGTCGATAGTTCCAACGTCTGTAATTAAAGCTAATTCATAAGTGTCAGTTTTAGGCGCTTCTGCTTCCTTGGTTGGCTCCTTAGTAGCTTCAGGTGTTGTTGTTGTTTCCGTATTTTCCTCTGTTTTGTTTTTATCAGTTTCTTCCTTATTTTGTTTTCCACATGCACCAAGAACAAAAATCATGGTTGCAATCAACGCTACATTAACTAATTTTTTAAATAATTTCATTCCAATTCCTCCCAATACATATTATTTGTTTAAATCTTTTTCTGTAAAACTTAGTGGCAATAATTGCTCTAACGTATATACCTGATAGTCCTCCTCTGATCTGGCTAATATAATCCGGAATTCCTTTGGATCACAAAATTCTGCCATGACCTGTCTGCACACTCCGCATGGCGCACAGTATTCAAAATCTCCTGATGAGGCCCCTTCAAGATTTCCTACAACCGCAATTGCTTCGAAATCTTTTACCCCCTCTGAAACTGCCTTAAAAAATGCGGTGCGTTCTGCACAATTAGTAGGTGTATAAGCGGCATTCTCAATGTTACAGCCTCTGTATACTTTACCGTTCTTTCCTAATAAAGCTGCCCCCACTTTAAAATTAGAATATGGAGTATAGGAATAATCTTGTGCCAGATACGCTTCTTTGATTAACTCCTGATCTTTCATATATCCTCCTTTCCTCATTAATTTGTATCAGGTATTGCAATACTAAGCTACTTTACATCATGTTAGTATTTATTTATGAACATGCACAAATAGCAATCGTTTTAATATGTGATTATACCATTCATGCAATTATCACCATACAGTTCACTTAATACATATTAACAATTTAATTATATAATAAAACAAACCAATATACCATAATTTTCATAAATTATCTTTATAAAGTTTACAAAAATTAGGTTTATGCTATCTCTAAAGCAATCTTCATCATATTATTGAAACTAGTCTGTCTTTCTTCTGCAGTGGTTGCTTCTCCAGTAACTATGGAATCAGAAATAGTACAGATTGCCAATGCATTCTTACCGGTTCTTGCAGCATTCATGTATAATGCAGCAGCTTCCATTTCTACACATAAAACGCCCATCTTAGCCCACTTCATTGTTCCCATGGAATCATCATAGAAAGTATCTGAGGACAAAAAGTTACCTACTTTATAATTAACACCTTCCATGGACTCTGCAGTTTCTACTGCTTTCTTCAATAGTTCAAAGGAACATATAGGAGCATAAGTTCCGGGAAGCTCAAACTGGCTTCCAAAACTTGAATTGGTACATGCACCCATTGCAAATGCCACATCCCTGATTTTTAAATCCGGATGCATGGAACCTGCTGTTCCAATACGAATAATATTATCTACATCATAGTAATTAAATAATTCATATGAATAAATGCCAATAGAAGGCATTCCCATGCCGCTTGCCATTACAGATACCTTTTTACCCTGATAAGTTCCTGTATAACCATTTATTCCTCGAACCGAATTAACAAGAACCGGATTTTCCAAATAGGTTTCTGCTACAAACTTAGCTCTTAAAGGATCTCCCGGCATCAATACTGTTTTTGCAAAATCTCCTGTTTTTGCTGCTATATGTGGTGTTGGTATTCCCATAGTTTATCTTCCTTTCTATTATTAATATCCTTTTGTTTCTTCACCATGCACTATTTTAATTGCAGAACTTGTTCCGATTCTCGCACAGCCTTCGTTAATAAAGTTTTCAAAATCTTCAATAGTTCTTACACCGCCTGCGGCTTTCATCTTCACATTAGGACCAATATGTTTTTTAAACAACTTAATATCTTCCAATGTAGCTCCTGCTGTACCAAATCCGGTAGAAGTCTTAATAAAATCTGCTCCTGCATCCGTTACTATCTTACATAATCTGATCTTTTCTTCTTCGGTTAGATAACAGGTTTCAATGATAACCTTTAATATCTTATCCCCAACTGTCTTCTTTAATACGGCAATCTCTTCCTGTACTTTTTCATAGTCACCATTTTTAACATCAGTTATATTAATTACCATATCAAATTCTGCGGCACCATCTGCCAATGCCACTTCACATTCGGCAATCTTAGCCTCTGTTGGGCAGTATCCTAAAGGAAACCCGATAACTGTACAAATGTTAATTTTATCTCCATAGGTCTCATGAATTCTTTTTACATAACAAGAAGGAACACAAACAGAAGCTGTTTTATATTGAATGGCTTCCTCACATAATTGCTTTATTTCTTCCCATGTTGCGTACGCTTTCAACAGTGTATGATCAACATAATGCAGCATATCTAATTTATTCATTTAAAAAATTCTCCTTTCACGAGGCATACACCTTACCAGGTGTGTTATGATAGAGTAATGATCAAATTTATCAAACCACTACTGCTGATTAAAACATGTATCTTTTATAAATTTTTCCAAATGGTTCAGCATGCTTTTATGAGTTTATTTTACCACCATTTAATATCTTGGTCAACAATATTTTGTTCAACTTTTAACATTTGTTCATTCTATTTCATTTTATTTCTAAATTATTTTGTTTAATTTGTAGAAATAAAAACATTTTTCAAAAAATCTTTGCATATTTATCCACATAATGTTATAATGGTAACAAATTTAGCTGAAATAATATAATAAAATACATTTATGACCCAATGTTATTATAAAAGGAGAATTTAAATGGGCAAAAAGACTGACCGAATTAACCAGTTAATCGAGATAATAAGAACAAAAAATGGAGCATCCATAAAAGAACTTGCTAGTCTCCTTGATGTATCTGAGATGACCATTAGAAGAGACTTAGCTGTATTAGAGAAAAATAATATCGTTAATAATGTATATGGTGCTGCTATTTATAATCCGGTGAATAAGCAAACACAACTTGACTCAAATTACGAACTAACCAGTGCTCAAACTACACAGGACTCGGAAAAAAGAAAAATCGGTGCTTTTGCTGCCTCTTTAATAGAACCAAAGGACATCGTGGTTATTGATACCGGATCTACCACAGAAATGCTGGCTCTAAGCATTGATGATAATTTAGAAGCAACTATCTTATGTTATAATTCAAATATATTTAATTCTATAAAAATGAAAGAAAACTTATCACTTCTTTTTTCTGGGGGAAGGTATCATCAAAAGACTCAGATGGTAGAAAGTGCAGAAGGAATTTCCCTTATAACCAGTATGCGATTTACAAAAGCCTTTGTATCCGCGGCGGGAATCCACCGTAATCTTGGAGTTACCTGTGCTTATCCTTATGAAGTGCCAACTAAAAAGGCAATCCTGCAATCTTCCGTACAAAAGATATTACTTTTAGACTCCAGTAAATTTGATCAGGTAAAACCTGCTTACTTTGCTGATTTAAAAGATTTTGATACAATAATTACAGATGATTCTTTACCAGAGGAGTGGAAAGAGGAAATAGAAAAAATGAATATCAAATTATACACTGTTTCGTAAAAAAACAAGGGCTGACTTAACTGTTAGTCCTTTTCTATTTTAATCCTTATATTCCCCCTGCTTTCTAACACGAATTCTCTCGCCCCTCTTGTAAATTACTTCGTATATTGCCAGTACCTTGCTTTTTAAAAATAATCACGAATATTGTATATTTTTATTCACACATATCGCATTAAGTCATATTATGTAATATCAAAATAAAAAGGAATGATAAGTCTATGGGCAGATATGAATCAAATTGGTGCCGTGATAATTCTTGTAATGACAAATGGCGAAGAGACGGTCTTTTAGGCGATAGGTTCGACAAATTTGACAGGTTTGACAGGTTCGACAGGTTCGATAGGTTTGACAGATTTGATAAAGAAAGATTTGGCTTTCGCGGTGAGAGATACGATGATTGGCATGGTAAACGCGGTGGTGAATACCGTAGAGACAGGGGCAAAAGAGGATGTTGCTGGTAAAGCAACAAAATATTCTGCATCACTTAATTATTTGGTGATGCAGAATATTTTTTCTTATATTTATATTACGCATTTTAATTGGCTTTTTATTAAAGGTCAATATCATAAAGCATTTGCTTGTAATCCAATGATGTGTAGCCTTTTCTCAAATATAGTTTTTCCGCTGCCTTATTTGATTCACATATTTCTAGTCTAAACCTTTTTGCTTTTGAAGCATATTCTTCTTTAATAAAATTTAAAAAGGTACTTCCAAGCCCTGAACCTCTGAACTGTTCTAGTATATACAGTTCTTCAATCCACACCGCCATACCACCTGCTTCATTGGAATAGGTTAAGCTAATTTGCCCATAACCTGCGATTTCTCCCTGCTCCTCAAAAATATATACTTTGGCATAGGGCGATCCTGATATAACTTCATCAAATGTATTAAGAATATTTTCTTTTGGTATGGCATGTAAAACCGCTTCTGAATGATAGAATGCATCTACCATTGATATAAATTGTTCTTTATCCTGTTCTTTTAGTTCTCTAATCACTTTTCTCACCTCTGTTACTAAATAGTTACTATTTAAAATAATTAGGATTGCTTTCATTTTAAAAAGTGAGTAGCTATGATTACGATTATATTCGCATCGTTTATCATAACTGCTCATCTAATAAGGATAACATATTTCGTTATACAAAGCAAATTTTTAAAAGTTAGATAGTAAGGTTGTCTCCAAACGGATTTTTATATACTTGCATATTTCATTTAATAAATAAAGGAAGGGCCATTGCAAAATGAATCTTTCATACTGGATAAGAATTGTATAATCAGTCTAATTCTCTGTATCCGATATCTATATTCCACTTTGCAGCAGCCCCCTTTATTATACGGTACGCTTTGTTACTGGTCCTTTTAGGATATTAATTTATGTTATTTTCCTTTTTCTCAATTGATGCTAAGAAATGCTGGTAAATATTTATTTCCTTGGAGCTTTCAATTAAAACTGCACCCACACATTTTTCATAGAATTTTACCGGACCCACACCTCCAATAATCGCGTAGGCATATCCTTCCTCTTTCATCGCATTTAAGGAGCGAAGCAGCAGTGCTTTTCCAATACCTTTGCCCTTGAATTCATCTGCTACTCTGGTTGGTCCAAAAAAATCCGGCGCCGTTGCATTATAACATGCATAGCCTAATATCTGGCTGCCTTTTGCAGCAATAAAGCAAGATACCGGACGATTTGAAAAACATACATCGCATTCTCCTGCTGCACTGGCACTGGAATGCGTCTTCACCCAGTCAGTAATACGAATTTTGTCAGGTGGTAAAGCACGGAATATTTCATTTCCTTCCCCTTTCAGACGTTCTACTTCTGCGTGATAATCATCGATTGCTAATAGATTGACTAACATATCTGCCATTGTTCATACCTCTTGTTCTTTATAATGTTATGTACTGACTGACGTAACTGTTATAATATTATCTTGCAGCTTTGTAATTCAAGACTTTGGAAAATAAACTGCAACATATTATTTTCTTTATCTTCTCTGCCTACATCTGAATTGGCAATCTGCCCTTTAATTCATATGGATGTTTTAACAACTCGGTCAATACATCCAGGCTATTTATAGTATATTCGTAAACAGCGATTCCATATACGTTTTTCGGAAGCTTCCTCAAATCATAAGGATTTCGCAATGCGAATACAATGACGTTCTGATTCCTTTTTGCAGCTTCATTAACTAAATCAAGCTGTCCTTTGTTCAGATGTCCATTATAAGTTCCGATTACAATAGAACTGGCCGTTTCCCCTTGTTCCAATACTTTCTCAATTTCTTTTTCTTCCGGATTCGGTGAAGTTAGAATACCCCGTCCATTAAATTGTTTTGCCATGTATGCCGCGAAATGAAAAGTGTCATCATCTACATTAGAAATATTAGTAGCTCGGAATGGTATACTGCCTAAGAACAGGGAATCTGAATCAACTTTCGGCAAAGTATTCGTAGGCATCTGAATTGGTGTAATGCTATCTTTCCGTAACTGCCTTGCAAAAGCTTTTCCTTTCTCCACATCAAACTCCGTCTCAGTATCGTTTAAGTTAATATACTTTTCTTTGAAGCTAAGTATTTTTTCAACTGAGGCATTCATCTCTTCCATGGAGAATTCACCTGCCTCAAGTGCTGCAGTTAATACTGTCGCTGCTTCTTTAGGATAGTTTCTGGTATGAGATAAGAAAATCAAATCCACCCCAGCTTTCACTGCGCTCTTAACTCCTTCTATTGTACCATAATACTTTTGAATTGCACTCATTTCCATACAATCACTTACTACTAATCCCTGAAATCCCATCTTATTTTTTAACAATCCAGTAATAATATTGCGAGACATAGTTGCCGGTATATGTTCAGGTTCTAATTCTGGAAATATAATATGTGAAGTTGTTATGGCAGGAATTCCTGCATCGATGACGGCCTGAAAGGATACTAGTTCGCATTCCTGCAATTGAGCAAGGTTTTTATTTACCTGTGGCAGTCCAAGATGTGAATCCACATTGGTATCTCCATGACCTGGGAAATGCTTCGCCGAGGCAAGGACTCCCCCTTCCAAAAGACCTTTCACCATTGCAACGCTGTATTCTGCAACTTTATGTGGATCATCACCATAGCTTCGTACACCTATGACCGGATTATCCATATTAGAATTAATATCTACATCAGGAGCTAAATTGAAGTTTACTCCAAGTGCCTTTAATTGCTCTCCGGTGATTTTACCTGCCTGATATGCATTCATAACATTATTGGTAGCTGCAATTGCCATAGCACCGGGAATATTAACACAGTCTTCTTCCAGTCTGGTTACCATTCCCCCTTCTTGATCAATAGTGATAAATGCGGGATATCCTGTACTTTCCAAAGCTAAACGTTGCAGCTTATTGCATAAATTCCTTAATTGGGGTGCACTTACAATATTGTGTTTAAACAATATAAAGTTCCCAATTTTATGTTGAAAAATTAATTCTTCCAACTCAGTATCAGTATCCGTTCCCGGAAAACCAACTACAATACGCTGACCTATTTTTTCTTTTGCTGATAAATTCATATTAACCTCATTTCTGGCGCTTGGCGCCGTTTTAACAATTTAAGTGTCTGATAATACACCGATAATTGCTGTCTGCTCCTGAAATGGAGATAATAAGACCGATCGTTGTATTTGGGTAGCTGCCATATTACTGCATATGAGTATTTCTTTCAAAACCATATATGATTGACAGCGTCTTATTTTTATAGTTAAATAGTTACATAATATTCATCATCACATGGAATTATATTTCAATAAAGTCCTCTATTAATATTCTGGTAAAGAAGACAGCTTTCGTTGTTCCAAACTTAGTTCATTGCTATGACAAAGCAAATTATGCAAAGGAAGGCAGGTATCATATCAAATGACAAATATTGAGATCAAAACACGCAGTATTATGGATTCCCTTAACAATTCAGAGAAAAAAGTTGCAACCTATTTCTTAAATAATATAGAAAACATATTCTCCATTCCCATTGCCCGTTTGGCAGATGAATCGGGGGTTAGCCAGGTAACCTGGATTCGTTTTTGCAAAGCAATTGGATATGATGGTTTAAAAGACTTAAAGAAAAGCCTTTTTATTGAGTTGAATAATTCAGCTGCAGATATAACAGATACTCTGGAATTCTCTGATATCAGGAAAGACAGCACACTGGAACAAATGTGTAACACAATCAAAAATGCCGCAATACAAGCAGTTGATGATACCATTAAACTAATTGATCCTGAAACCTTCACTAAGGCTGTAGATATCATAGCGAAAGCAAATAATATACGAATATTTGGTGTTGGTGCATCTGCACAGGTTGCAGATGACCTGTATAAAAAGTTGATGCGCATTAACAAAAATGCAACATTTGGATATGATATGCATACCCAATTAACTTACGGTGCCAATGCAGGACCAAAAGATGTTGCAATCATTTTTTCCTATTCCGGAACCACAAAGGAAATGCTTGAAATATTATCCTTAACACAGAAAGCAAATTGTCCCACTATAGCCATTACGAAATATACAAAAAGTCCGTTAGTGGCAAATGCAGATTATTCTATCTACTTATCTGCACCGGAAATTGATCACCGAAGCGGTGCTATGAGCAGCCGTATTGCCCAGTTAACAATAGTGGATCTGCTCTTTACAAGCTTAGCAAACAAGAACTACTCAAGAGTAGAAAAATATCTTGAGAGGAGCTCTGAAGTTTGCCGCAGCCATAGACTTTAACTTTGGTAAAAAGCTATTTTAATTCTTTCTCCTGCTAATAACTCTCGCGATATGACCATTTGCATCCATTAACGCCTTTTCTGCTTCTTCCGCATTCATATTACATTTTATCATGACAATTGCGGTTTTGGCAGAATACCCGCATAGAGATAACGTTTCTCTTGCTTTGGCATCACTGACTCTGGTAGTACTTCGGACAATGGAAACGGTTCTCTCCACTAGTTTCTCATTGGTTGCTTTTACATCAACCATTAAATTACCATATACCTTACCTAATTTTATCATAACGGAGGTACTTAACATATTTAATACCATCTTCTGGGCAGTTCCGCTCTTTAAACGTGTGGAGCCGGTAATTACTTCCGGTCCCGGTTGGGGTGTTATGGCTACATCTACAATAGAATTCAGTTCAGAGTTCGGGCTGCAAGTTACACTAATTGTCTTAGCACCAATACTCTTTGCATAATTCACCGCCCCTATTACATAGGGTGTCCTTCCGCTTGCTGCAATTCCAACTAATACATCCCGATTATTAAAGTTGATGTCTTGCAGATCCTTTACGCCTAGCTCCTGATTATCTTCCGCACCCTCCACTGCTTTAATAATAGCCGTGATTCCTCCGGCTATAATTGCCTGAACTAATTCCGGATCCGTTCCAAAAGTTGGAGGACATTCCACAGCATCCAATATGCCTAATCGTCCAGAGGTTCCACAACCACAGTAGATAAGGCGTCCTCCCTGAACTATCTTTTCATAGATGATTTCTACTGCTTCTGCAATATGTTCTAATTCCTTCTCTACTGCAAAGGCGACTTTTTTGTCCTCATCATTGATTAGCAGCAAGACTTCTAATGTGGAAAGACTATCAATATTTTTTGTTCTTTCATTCTTCTGCTCAGTTTCAATTGCATTTAATTCTAGCATTTGTTTTACCTCTCTGTCCTTATCAGCCTTTTACAGATCCTACTGTAAGCCCTTTCACAAAATATTTCTGTAAAAATGGATATAGAATAATAATTGGTAATGTTGAAGTAATGATTACTGCAGATTTTATTGAAATTCCTATGGTTGCTTTATCTGCAGAACCAGCTGCATCTCCAACCATGGTGGTTCCATTTACTATATTTCTTAAGAATAACATTACCGGGAACTGACTTGTGTTTAGGTAGATTAATCCATTAAACCAGTCATTCCAGAAAAATACAGCGGTATACAGCCCGACCGTCGCAAGAGCTGCTTTTGATAATGGTACTACGATTTTTCTTAACACACCAAAATAGCTTAACCCGTCAATTAATGCCGCTTCTTCAATCTCCAACGGAATGGATTTAAAGAAATTAATTAATATAATTAAATTAAACTGATTGATTGCAAATGGGAGTAACATTGCCCATCTTGTTCCCGTTAAGTGTAAATTCGATACTATCAGGTAATTCGGAATCAAGCCACCTGAAAAAAACATTGAAAACACAACCATTTTCATTACAATTTTATGGCCTTTTAAAAATCCTTTAGAAAGCGGATACGCAAATAAAGTTGTCATGGATAAGGAGATTACTGTACCAATTGTTGTATAGAATATGGTATTTCCATAAGCTTTAAAAAAGTTAGGGTATGTAAATATTTGCTTATATGCTTCAAAATTAAGGCCTACCGGTAATAAGGAAACTTGATTGTTCACAATTGCTTTCGGAGAGGAAAGAGATAACGCAATCATATAAATAAATGGAACTAAGCACATTAATAAAACAAAAATCATAATCAAATAAATTATGGCATCAAAGATTACGTTGCCTTTTGTACGATATTTTTTCACAGGGCACCTCCTAATAGATTCCATCGCCGGTTAATTTTTTACTGATTGCATTGGATGAAGACACAAGCACTACGCCGATAATTCCAGTAAATAAACCGATTGCTGTTGCATAGGAATAGTTCTGATTATAAAGACCTATTCGATAAACTAAAGTATCTATAATATCGCTAACCTGTGAATTTGACGGAGTATACATTAACAGAACCTTTTCAAAGCCAAGACTTAGCATACGTCCAACATTTAATATAAGCATAACCATAATGGTTGGTAAGATGGAGGGTATTGTTACATGAGTGATTTGTTGAAAACGATTCGCTCCATCAATTTGAGCTGCTTCAAATAAATCAGAATTTATGCCGGTTATAGCAGCTAAATAAATAATAGCTGTCCAACCAGTAAATTGCCAAGTATCCGTAAGCACATAAAGCCATCTAAAATACTCCGGCTCATTCATAAAATAAATTGGTTTCATACCAAATACATTCTGCAGAAATATATTTAACAATCCGGAACTTGGTGATAACAATTCACTTAATATGGCGATTACTACTACAGTTGATATGAATCTTGGCATATACGAAACGGTCTGTATCACTTTCTTAAAACGTACATTACGTACTTCGTTTAGCAATATAGCAAAAATAATTGGTATTGGAAAATTAATAATTAAATTCATGAGGGATATAGTAAAGGTATTCCTAAATGCTCTCCAGAATGCTGGGTCCTTTAGAAATGTCTCAAAATACTTAAATCCAACCCATTTTGCCCCAAATGGCCCCATTCCTGGTCTATAGCGACGGAATGCAAGCACATTTCCAAACATAGGAAGATACTTAAATATAATAAAATATAAAATTGGCAAAACCATCATTGCATAGAGCTGCCAATAACGTCTTATATGTTTTTGCAAAGGGCTTCTTCTCTTTATTACGTTTACGTCTACATTCTGTTTTTCGCGTAAATCCATAGTTAACCTCCTGTTTCTATAAGAGGCTACCCTTAGTTTGTATTATAAGGGTAGCCTCCATCATTAAAGATTATTTCTTTAGATTATCATTATAAATCTTGCAGAATTCGTCAATCTTTAGTGTCTTCATTTCATTTACATAAGCATCCCAGTCTTTTTCAACACTCTTCTTGCCTGTAGTAAATGCATCTGCCCAAACGTTAAAAGTATCAAATAATGGTGTCTGTAACACAACCGCGTCTTCTGCCTGCATATCGTCAAACGCTGGTACAGGTGGAAGTGAGCGAATTACATTATCCATTGCATTAACTTCCTGGTTAATACGTGCATAGTTTTCATCGTATTTTGTCATTTCCCGTTCATTTACCCAAACCACTTGTGTAACATCAGAACCACATCCATATTTTGTTTGAAGTGTTTTGTAAATACCTTCTGGAGAGTTAACTATTTCGTCTGCATATTTAACTTTTCCATTTTCCATAGTATAAGTAACACCTTCAACACCTAAGCACCATAATTTAGCACCTTCTTCTGAGAAGAATACATTATCGATGGTACGTACTACACGTTCAAAATCATCTCTTTTTGCTGTTGAAGCTGGGAACATAATACCAGAACCAGTACGGCTCTTTTCTTGATGATGAGCACCAGCTGGACCTGCTAATGCAGGATACATTTGTAACTTAAATCCTTCAATTTCTGAAGTAGCAGTAACACCACCAATTTGATCATAATAAGCGTAGGTAGCCATAGATTTGCCAGTAGCCATCTTCTGAGACCACATATCGCCGTCGATTGGATCTGCCATCTCAGGATCTAATAAACCTTCTGCATATAATTTTGCAAGGTAACTAATGTATTCCTTGTATCCTTCACTAATTGCTCCTGGGAAGTATTCTTTCTTATCATAATCCCAGCTTAATGTATTTGTACCTGATGAACCGTTCTTACCTAAACTAACGCCGAAAGAAGGCATTGTCATTCTGTATAATACACGTGGACCAGCCAAAATGGTAAGTGGATAAGAATCCGGATTCTTTGCTTTATAAGCTTTTAATATATTGTATAAATCATCAAATGTTTTTGGTGCTTGTAATCCTTCTGCTTCTAAGAAATCTTCTCTTAAAATAAGGCCACCATCATAAAAAGGTTTATCAAAAAGTCCTGGCATATAATAACGTTTACCATCTGCTAGATTTTTCGAATCAACTTCTTCCTGTAATCCAAATTCTTCTACACGAGCATTAAAATTTGGAGTGAACTCTGAATAATCACTGATAGGAACTAATGCACCGTTCAAAGCAAGAGAAGCATTTTCACCTACTGTACTCTGGTAAAGAATAACATCCGGAGCGTTGCTGCCAGTATTCAGTGTTAAGGAAACTTTTGTCTGGTAGTCAGCAATTGGAATAACCTCAAATTGGAAGTCAACGTTAAACATCTTTTCTGCTTCTTTTACCGTTAACCAATCCTCTTTAAATGGTAACGTAGCATTATCTGAGTAGTAAATTTTGATTTTAACCGGTTCTTCTGTCTCCGGCTGTTTTGTTTCTGCCCCCGCTGTTTCTTTTCCTGTTGTTTCTGTCCCTGTTGTTTCTTTTTTAGAAGAATCATTTGTAACAGGGGTTTTCTTTTGGCCGCATGCTGTCAATAACCCTACTACCATAGCAAGCGTCAAAAATAATGATACCAACTTTTTCATTTTAAAATCCTCCTCATAAATTTTGCTATGTATTCACGCATATTCAACAAAGATACATATGTATGTAAGTTTCATAATATAGAACATATCATGTAACTTTGTTTCATAATTGTATCTTAACATTATAATAAAGTTTCGTCAATATAATAATGCAAAATTGTTAAAATAAATAATTAATATCACTAATTTATGTATATGTTGCACAATAAGAAAATAGCCCTGTATCTGTATAGGTCGGGTTTTAAACCGCTCCTTAATACCAGATGCAGAGCTTAATAAGCCAGATAGCAGCTTTTTTATTATAAAATTCTTTAATTATATGTATTTAATGAAGGTTCCTACTCCTTCTGAAACAGTTTTGGTTCTTAAATTGGTTTTAGGAATCCTATCTTTGAACCATTCGTAATATTCTTCAATAAAAGGTGATATTCTTTTGGTAGTTGTCCGATAACATTTACCCTTTCATCTGCCGGAAGATTTTCTGCTCTTAATTGTAGTAAATATTTATTTGTATAAGCAGTATATATTATAGCATTTATAAAGCGAAGGTCAATCATTTCAAAAAACATTCAACAATTGCATCATAAAATAAAATGGATACCCAGGATTAGACATTTGATTTAAAGTACCCGTGATATATAAGTCTTTTTCAGGGCAATAAAACGCAAAAGAGCTGCTTGCTCCTGAATGCCCGATAATTGTACACTTAGGAAAAAATATAGCAACAGGTTTTACAAGCTTACTGCGCATAAGACCACCCCCATATTCCAACGAAGTCATTCCGGGACTTGTAATCTTTCTAAAATTACAAATATGATTCAAATTGTCTTTTGAAAACAATTTCCCTTGGAAAAAGGCTTTCAAGAATATCATTTGTTCTTTTGAATTTGATACAATACCTCCACTGGCGGGAAAAGAAGCCAAATATAGTGGAGCAATAACCGTATTACTTTGCACATATACTGGCTGCATCTTATTTAAGAACTCTTCTGTATTTTTTTCTTTTGTCATCAAAAATGTTTCTGTCAGTTCAAGTGGCTCAAAAATATAATCTTCATATGCCTGCTCTAAAGGTATGCCTGAAACTTTTTCAATAATAAGACCTAGCAAATCAAAATTAATATCCGAATAATATGATTTTCTTGATTCTAGCGGGATAAAATGAGTATTTAATTCTTTTGCGATATTTATGGCTTCTTCTACAGAACTGTTGACATCTCCTCTGGTCATTAGGTGCTGTATCAAGCTTTCTCCATTTTTATTCTTTTCCTCAAAGTAATCAGGCAAGCCAGATGTTTGAAATAATAAGTTCTCAATGGTTAGTTGTTTTGAATAATCGACACCTTTGTAAATATGTAGATCGGTTAAGGTTTCCTCCGATAAGTAAAGCCCAAGATTATCTTGCAGTGATAGTTTTCCTTCATCATAAAGCCTCAAGATAACTGCGGCTGTATACAATTTAGTTATACTGGCGGCAATATAGTCTTTGTTTTCATCAAAACTTCCCGCACAAGCCTGCCATTGAAATGAGCCGTCTCCCGATTCTATTCTTACAGTCCCGCTAAAAATATTTTTACCATCAACTCTTTTTTCTAAAATTTCTTGCAATTGATTTTCTGTTTCTAAATTAGTTTTCAATACAAACTTTTTGTTTTCCTGATAGTGATTGATAATTAAAATTACAATGGATAAAACAATAATTGACAAAATAATAATTATTACAACTTTTAAAAATTTTATCATACGACTTTACTCCATTCTATTCTTTTTATTTTCTTAATCTCCATAGAATCAATATTTCAATACTTCTATATTACTACATTTATCTTATACTTACAATATTTTCTTGTTACTGTTATTACACTACACCATCTTCTTCTATTTGCTTCCGTAACCACCATTTTGGTACTTCAAATTGTTTAACAATACAATTTTCTTCGCTGTCATATGTGTCATATATATCAATCTGTAACCATGTATTTGTAACTTGAATTTTGTACCTTACATTCTAGTAATGATTTTCTTTTTCTTCTGTTTGTAGTAGGTAATGATTCATTCATTACTATCTGCGTTGAGTGTCCTTTCATTAGTGGTAGCCACCTTCATACGTAAAAAACGGGTAGTTATGATTGGCACTTTAAAAGCCGAAAACAATCAAGAACTACCCACTTTTGTATATAATAACTATTCAATTAAAAAAGCGAGTAGTATTGATTGACACTTTAAAAGCTACGGACAATCAAAAACTACCCACTATTATAAATAATAACATTTAACTAATTCTTAAAAAGCTAGTAAAATCAACGCTTTATCAGATAGAAATCATTTACAAGTCTCTCTCATTCAACAATTTTTTACTGTTATTAAGCATATTTGTTTTACACTCTTACATATATCAATCTTTCTTTTCAGGTTTTAACAATAGATATATTCCTAAAATAGCAGATATAATAGCTAATACAATAGTCACAATGTCATTAATATATCCAGTTTTAGTAGAAACCCCCAAATTACTCATTGCAACATTTAAAAGATAGTAACCAATTCGATCTGTTGCATAAAGTATGCTCGCTATAAGAAGGAATATTGAACCAACTATTTTTTTCATTTTAACCCCCTAATAATTACTATTGTAATTATTATCTTCTTTCCACACATAAGCACCATCCGGACAATAGAATGATTTTCCTGCTAAAGTCATCCTTACTTGTGTTGGACTAGTAGAAGATACCGATTTTCTTTCCTCAATTATAGTAGTCGATATGGGTCCTCGTGTTGTATAGTATTTCTGTGCCTCGCCGTTTACATATTTTAACTTCGGTTTAAACTCCAACCAAACCCTCTTTTTGGGAGCTACATTAATAGTAAATTGTTCAGAAAAACTGCTTGTATTTTGCCAACCAGAACCAACTGATGCCGTAAATGCGTCATTAAACTTACCACTTAAGCTGGTATTGATTGTCCACGATACACTTGTTGATGCGTTTAATGTTTTAGATTGTTGAACGCTCGTTCCATTACCCGCATATGTTGATACCCTTTTGCTGGTTCCCCATTTTGTTCCACTTGAGCTTTGTACAAATCTGTACTTATAAGTAAACATTCCTCGCATCAGCCCATTGTCCTCTTCCACCTCAACAGGCTCTGGTACAAATGATTCCTCCGGTACTTCGATGTCTGTTTGGTTTTCTAATTCATCATAAATTATTTGCGCCTCGATCCCGGTATAAAATTGAAACACACCATTTTCATCTGGTATTGCAACTTGAACTACGATTGCATCTTCGTTACCAGAAGCTGCTGATACTGGCATAACCCCTGTTACTAGTAAGCCTGACATAAATGCCAGAGCAGTTACTTTCTTTAACTTATTTCTCATTTTTTTACTCTCCCTTCCAAATATGTTAGTTTTCACTAACTTATTTTACCATATCATATATTTTACAGAACTTCAATAACCTCTAATGAGTGTTTTTCTCAGTAAAGATTATTTTTCAGAGTCTTTCATTTATCAAGTTAATTCTTAAAAAACTGTGTTGGATGGTTTTCTTTATTTCTCTTTTTACTTCGCCCCGATTTTTTTCACTGCATCATCTTTTCCTTAAAAAGATTCGAAAAAGGACTGTACACGGCTGATTTGAATCAATCCGTGTACAGTCCTTTCCAAATTGTTTAATTTACTATTTGATTGTAAGTTTATTCTTTATAGATTTCTTGTTTCCGTTCTTTAGTGTAATTGTTGTAGTAATTGTTACTTTTCCCTTCTTCTTGCCAGTTATATTACCTGATTTATCAACTGATGCAACTTGGGAATTACTGCTTGTAAATGTAATTTTAGCTTCTTCTTTTGTTTTATCTTCTGCTTTTTTACTAAAAGTACTTACTTTCTTAATTGTATCAGGTAACGAAAGTGTAATTTTTTTCTTCTTACCAACTGCAATGTTACTGGTATTTAATTTAACGGCTATCTGATTTACTAATGTTAAACCTGTATTCTTATCTGGTTTAGCAGGTGTAAGAACATAATCTGTTCCAACTGCTGCATTAATAGTTACAGTGCCATCTGATCCAACTACATACTCATTATTAGGAAGATAACTAAGCTTTTTTGTTTTGGTATTGCTTGTAAACAAATAAACCTTTTTGCCTGATTTAAATTTACCATCTAACGGAACTTTTACTGTAGCTGCGGCTGGTAATTTACCTTTTTCAGCAAAGGAGATTAACATTGTATTCTTTTCAGAATTAGCAGTATCTTTTTTGATAATATTTTTTATATTCTTCTTATCCGTTCCTGCTTTATCTAAAGGTTTTATTTCCAATCCTAAATTGATATCCTTAAGCTTCGCAGTACTTGCAGCTAATGCGCTTCCAGTGAATGTCCATTCTGTATATGTTGTTTTAGCAGCGTTCTTAATAGCTATTACGATATCTTTTTTGTTTGTTTTAGCAGCACTAATTACGTCTTTTGAGAGCACTATTTTACTAATAATGTGTTTTGTTTCTTCACTTGGAAGTGTTACTATTACTTTGACTTTCTTGATATTTTTATCCTTAAGTCTGGTTACAGCCTCTTTCTTTGGAATTTCAATGGTTGCTTTAATATCAATGTCTGTTTTGTCACCAAGTGCATTAGATATAGCTGTTGATGCTTCCTTTAATTCCTTTGAATTTAAATTAACTTCCACTTCCGCTGTCTTTTTATTTGTCTTTACAGTTTCTTTCTCTGAACTTATTGTAAGGTCAGCATTACATTTTCCTTTATCTAATGTAGCAATTCCTTTTACCGATACCTTAGAATTATTTCCATAGTTTGATATACTAATTTCTACTTCTCCTGCTACGGATTCATTCTTAATAATTGTTGTTTTAATGACTTCTCCAGTTTCTTTAATTACAGTTTCTCTGCTGTATTCTGTAGTTACTGAGCCATCTGCTTTCTTATCGGTTGTAATTGTAGTTACTGTCCTTTGCTCTGCAGTTTCCTCTTTGATAACATCTGATTGATTTGTACCGCCTTCGTCAGGTGTTGTTGGTGTACCAGGATTTGTCGGCGTATCAGGATTTGTTGGCGTACCAGGATTTGTTGGATTTCCTTCTGGGAAGTTTGGAACATTTCCTTCATATACTATCATTTTCACTGGCATGCTCATCTTGCCTTCAACCGCTTTATATCTTACATAGTATACACCAGCTGCCAATCCAATAATTTCAGTTGATGTACATTCTTGATAAT
Source organism: Anaerocolumna sp. (assembly GCF_032079385.1). NCBI lineage: Bacteria > Bacillati > Bacillota > Clostridia > Lachnospirales > Lachnospiraceae > Anaerocolumna > Anaerocolumna sp. The sequence goes on along the minus strand of NZ_DAMAUC010000007.1, from coordinate 36,851 downwards.
TAGTCAATACCTTATTGCTGTATTCCATAGCTGTTGTAACACCAACTATCTTACCATTTTTTTGTCCTACAGAAGCATTTCTTACACTCAATGATGTTGGCTTAATAATTTCTGAATTTTCTGATTTTGTAATTCTGAATTCTGCTGCTGATGCATAATCTCCAGTACTTTTCACCGCATATATTCTTACATTCGTAACATTACTTACCTCATTAAATCCAGCAATCTGCCATGCATCTGTTGCGGCCCATGTACCAGTAGCTACTTCAGTAAACGTTTTTCCGTTATCCTTACTTACGCAGATTTTGTATTCTGATATGGAACCATTTCCCCCGCCCTGTCTTCTCATATGGCGAACACCATTAATTGTTTTGGCTTCCTTCAAATCAAACTGGAACCAGAAGTCTTCTCTGTCACCACCATCCCAATTCGTATGCCAGATTGTATCCGGGTCATCATCCACTGCATATTCAGCATCCCCTTCACCTGAAATACCCGGTTGGAAGGAACCTGCTTGAACTGTAAATTGGTCAACTGTAATATCTTCACCAATATCAAACCCTGCATTATCAAGTAAAACAAGTTCAGCTAATACTAATTGTTCAAATGCCTTTTCTATAATGGTCTGATTTGTAATCTTTGCTGTAACAACTGCCTGAGCATACTCAATACTTGACTGTAATTCCTGCCATCCTAATTTCTTATAGTCTTTCTTCTCATACTTTCGAAGATCAGAAATAAGTTCCCTCAAAGCATTGCTGTCAATTTTAATCGCTTTAAGTCCTTTGATTGCTGATGCTAATTCTGTTGCAGCAGTATTAATTACGGTTTGGCTTGCATCAATATTATTGTAGACAGTTTTTGCTTCATCAAATTTTATTTTGAATACTTTATAGCTTTCTGGGCTAAAGTAACGTTCTAATTTTGTTTCTGCCAGGTTCAAAGCAGATAGTAAAGCAGTTCTGTCAGTACTAATTTTCTTGATAACCAAATTATCAAGCATGAAATCACTATAACCTCTAAAGTTTAAATCTCCATCAGATAAACCAGTTTGATCTGGTTTGGCTTCATTCATTGTAGAGTAAATACCAATCCAACCCTGACCAGATTTATCACCAATTATTTTTGTTGTAAATCTTCTCTCTTCCGGCAATTTTAAAACAGTTGACTCAAGTTCTGTTTGAGACTTAATCACACCATCTTTCTTTAAATAATCGCCATTTCCTACAACAAATGCATAAGTTCCATCACTTCCTGCTTCATAATCAAATGTGATTTCATAAATACATCCTGGTTCAAATCTGAAGTTTTGTGGAATTGTCTGGTAAACCAGGCTGTCTCCTTCTACAAGACCATTTGTCTTTACTGACCAGTTACCTTCAATTACATCATTTATTCTCTTGTTATTCCAGCCTCTTTGTGTATATGGTTCATGTTTTTCAGCAAGATGTGTTCTATTATCCTCAACGCCTTCAATATTACCAATTACAAATGGATAGATTCCTTGTGCAACATTTTCAAAATTTTGCACAAATGTATCATTGTCTGGATAGTTAACGGAATCATTTTCACAGATTCTAATATCGTCAAAGTATACGGCACCTGCACCTGCTTCTTTATCTAATGCCAATCTCACATTTGATACATCCGAACCTGTTTCAAAGAATACATACAGGTTCTGGAAATAACTTGTATCGTCAACAGTTGCTGTTGATTTATTCGTATTGTGTGCATAGGCTTTAATAAAATTAAGTGCTATTGATTCTGCTGCATAATTACTTACCGCCTCTTTCCCTCCAGTTACAGTCAGCGAAGCTTTACACTCACTTCTATTATCTACACCAACATATGCTGCATATTTTGTATTTGGTTTTAAGTCTGTTAATAACTGACTTACAGATACCTTTTGAACATTATCTTCAATCTTCAACATCGGGTTGTTGCCTTGGCTCTTATAAATAGCTGCATCTTCCGGTTTTGTAGCTCCCTCTATCGTCCATGCACTTAAGGAACCACTGTTAAATCCGGAATCAACGATTTTCATTCCATCGCTCCAAGTCATATTTTGATTTGGTTTTTCATTTTTCAAAATTACATATGGAGTTTTTGCTTCTGCTGTTAAAGTAATTTGTCCGTTTTCAACATTAACAGTTTTTAAATCCTGCTTTCCTAAATCGTCTAAACGATACACTTTAACGCTTCCGGTCCATCCAGCAGGTACAGTCCATGTTGTTGTACCGCCTTGTGTGTTCCAGTGGTATAATTTTTCATCTTCTGAATTTACTACATTACCATCTTTATCCCATATCCAAGGAATCAAATACTTTGTATCACCTTCCATACCTTCGTATATTTTAATTCCATCATAGTTCATTGTTCTTGTTCTGTAGCCAGTTTTATTACCTGTAAAATCATTAGATTGTCTTTTGATGGTTAGGGTATGTGCCTGATCCTCTGTTTTAAGCTCTGCTTTCATACCTGGTATCCATGTGTAAGTTTCATTATTATCCGTCATAGTAACTGGATTTCCATCTTCCCATTTCATTACACTAAAGTGCTGCACAAGTTTTGTTGCTACATTTACTTCGAACAAGGTATTGATGTAATCTCCATAATTACTTCTTCCCTGCCATCCTTCGAAGTCTTTCATACTGTAACCACCAAGAAGTGGTGCATCAGCTTCACCGCCATATGATGGATAATTACCAACCCATGCATCCTTTTGATGATTTCTAATAAATCTGGTAATTCTACTGTTAATTCCCTTATAGGTATAGCCACCATAGGTAAGGTCTGCTGCCCAGTGCTGGAATGTGGAATCATATTCATTGGCGAAACCCCATTCACCGGCAACTCTCCAGCCATGTCCTAGAATTTCTTTTGCCAGCTGACGGCTTGCCCATGAGCCATTGTCCCCTGACTGACCATTTCCCCATACGTCTACATAAATAAATTCAAGATTGTTATTTTGACCACCTAATTCATCATATAAGTCTTTCCAACGGTCTACTCTTCCGTGTTGCAAATCATATGCTGCATCGATGTTAATACCCTGATCAATCCAGTTCCAACCATATTTATATGTTCCATCTTCATTTTTTCTCAAAATATCTTCTGAAAAATATTTTGACTCTGGATATGTTTCACTTGCATTAACATGGATACCAAAGGTTGTAGCGTATTCTTTTCCTTTTTCCAGAAGTGTTTTCATATCCTCAACGCCACCAATTCTTGTTCCGATATCGGCATAGTTTAAATGGCCAGAATCATGACCTTCACTTCCATAACCTTTTAATAAGACAGACTGACCAAGACCATCTGTATTCAGAGCTATCTTCTTCACATTATCCAGTGTCATAAGGAATGGATTCTGTGCCTGACTACCAAAATTCATCGCAATTCTATATGCTACAAGGTCTGGTACTTTTTCTGATCCAAATGGATTATTCATAATAGTACGGTATCCGATTGCTCCATCCTGCCAATCGACTAATCCGTCAACATTTTCATCCCCACAGATAACTACTTTACATGATGGTAGTTCATCAAGTACAATTTCATTTCTTCCATTTATATCAGGACCTCCTGTGTACTCAATAGTTCCATCTTCTTTTCTATCATCTGCTGATTTCTGATATGTCCAGAATGTACTGGAGAGACCTATTGTCTTATATGTATGATCTTCCGCTGTTGCAGTTACTCTCTGCCAGTCCGTGCTTGCACCTAAATTATTTTCAGAGTTGCTCCAAAGACCTGCACTTAATTCATTATTTGATACAAATGCATACATATAACCTTGTCTTGCCTCTGCTGTAACATTCAGTTTGTCGTCTACAATAACTTCTCTGTCACCTGATTTATGTGTATTTACTGACATTCTCGCACCCTGTAGATTTGCACCTTCTTGAGTACTTCTAACAGATACAAGACTGTGATTTTTTATTTCAATTGTCTTAACTATACTATTATCATCAATCTTTGTTATGTTAAATTCAAGTGTATTGCCCTTAACAACAAGTTCACAGGTAATAACAGCATCTATGCCCTTTTCAGAATCCAGAGCGGTAAGTACATATTCCATCTTATCGGAAGTTTTTGTACTTGCAACAGCAGGTCTCACATCCACTCCGTTAATTGTGATTGTGTCAAGCTGTTCTGTCTGTCCATAGAATACTTTCCCGCTATCTGTACCAGATTTCATATCGTACTGAATAACTCTTGGGAAGGCTGTATCAACTGTAACATCCATTGCTTCTGATGAAATTGTATCTAATACGATTGCCGGACCAGAAACTGCAACCACATTCGCATCCGCTGCAGCACCTGCATTGTTTTCCAATGTATCTAAAACTGCATCATCATTTTGACTTTCATTAAGCTTTTTACCATTGTCTTCATTGTCTGAGTCTATTAACTCTTTTTGTTCAATCTGTTCATTTTCCTCTGTCACAGGATCCTCATGTCCTGAATCCATAGAATCTCCTAATGAAGCTTCATTATCTTCCAATGCAGCAGTCTCTGCTTTGGCTACAATCATTCCATTCATCGAAGATGTAGCAATTAATGAACTGATTAACATCATACAAAAAATTCTTTTTACTCCTCTTTTTCTCATTGGCTTCCTCCTTGTACAGTAATCAAGTTAAATTACATTTTTAGAATTTAACTCTGCAATATTAGAATAATAGTTAATATAACTGTGATAACTGTTATTTCTTAGTGTTATCTTAACTATTACTTACTGTAACAAATCTAACATTTACCCGATTGACCATCAACATATTAATTGCTTTTTTATATAGATTTATTGCTTTTTTGTATGTTTTGATATATTTTTATCTAATATTTTGCTAATTTCCATCGTTTTAACATTTAACTTTAATATTATCCAGAAATCATTTGTATAATTTTCACATATAAGCTATTTGAACATGTTTCAATAACGTAGATATAAAAGTTAAACTTCCTATGCAGCAGCTTCATCTACTATTTTAACCCGGAGCAACTGTCATTGATCCTTATGCACAACTATATACAAGGTCATGGTAAAGTAACCTTCGCTTTTTGGCACGCCATTTTTATTTGTAAACTGCAAAACATTCGTAATTTGACAAAATGCCACCATTTGAAATGCCTTTCCTATGAAAAACATAGGTTCTTTCGTTCCTTACTTGATTGGCTATAATCTATTCTTCTGACCTTGGGATATGATCCTCTTCGCTCTTTTGTTATGTCATTTTTATTTCTTTTTTATTTCTTTTCTATTATCACTATTTTTCATTTTGAGAAATTTCCTAATAATTCAAAAATGGGTAGTCTTGATTATCACTTTAAAAAGTTAAAACAATCAAAAAACTACCCACTTTATATATATAACTATTCAACTAATATTTAAAAGCTAGTAAAATTAACACTTTTCAGATGTAAGCTTTTAGAAATTATCCAACCAGTGCATGGAGTTATTTTACAAATCTATTTGTTTCTATTTTTCTAAATGGCCGATTTCTATGTATTATCTAATTTTTCATATGGCACGATAAAATTTTAGAATCAAAATAGAATCACCAATTTAACTTACTTTTTTATCAGTGTTTCTATATCATTTATGAAAAAGGATAGCATATCTCCTTTTTTTAGTCTCCTTCCTAATCCTACATCTCTGCGAATTTCATAAATAATATCTTCCATAAGTATCAACGTTTCTGCCCCACCATTTTTAATAGATTGTTTTCGATATTTTAACCACTTTTTCACTACGCGATTTGATCCCCAAAGAGTCAATCCCTTTGAAAATTCTGAAACCATACTTATCATATCTTCTTCAGACATCTTATTTTGATCAGGCTTGTTGGAGTCTTCCATAGTTTTATAGACCATGGAGATAAATTGTTCATACGGTTGTTCTCTTTTATCAAATAAATATTTTTTTACATTAAATCTATATTCTACAATTCTCGCAACAATCGAGCTTATTACAACGCCAACAATTGAGACTGAACCTGTAATCATAGCAACAACGATTAACTTGTCAGTATTGCTTACAAAATTTTTCAAATAAAAATTTATTTCATCAAATCCCTTTTGAACTATTTTCACCATATTTCCCAGAAACCATGTTGCAAATAGTACCATTAAAATCAATACAATAAGAGCTATTATCATATTAATTCGCGGATGTCTCTCCGCAAAAGTCCCATTAATCTCATTATCCATTTGTGCTCCCTTCTGTATCATTTATTTATATTCTGACACTAGGCAATAATTATTACTACTTATCATATATACACACTCAAATTCAATTAAACAAAATATATAGCTAGTCTCTTCTAAATCATCATATTGCCAAACCATACGGTCATTCTTTACAATTGCTCTACATAATTGGTAAAATGACGGTTTAAAATACTGTGCCTCGTCAATTAGCACATAATCATAACATTTATCGGAATTTCTGTTTTTGTTTGCCATCAAATCTTTACAAATATAATCAAATGGATCGTTATCTCTAAACGTTGGCCTATGCTTAAATCCCAGTAATTCCATAAGCTCTTTAGTTGAATATTCTTTATCACAAATGACCTTTAACAGTTTTTCAACTTGTTCGGTGACTTGTTTCATTACTTGTTCGGTATCTGCAATTTCACATAATGCATCATAAATGGCTTTTAGCAGAAACTCCACAAATTTGCCTGAATTAGCACTATGATCACACTCGCCAAGTACTTTGTAATATCTATCTTGCCGTTCCCTAATCAATGATTCAATCGGAAGTCCGCCAAACAGTGATCTCCATTGATACAGCAATAGTGTCTGCCACATTCGTCCCATTCTTCCATTACCATCTGCGAATGGGTGAATAAACTCAAATTCATAATGAAACACACAACTTTTTATAAGTGGGTGTACTTCCGCTTTCTTAATCCAATCAACTAACTCTTTTATCAAATGAGGAACCTGATTTATATACTCCTAGTCAAAATAATTTTCAATTCGCCTTGTTGCAATAATTATTCTGTAGTCATCACAGAATCGTCCCAAACGTAATCTCCATAAGTTCCTGCGCAATTTTCCTACTCACAACTCGCATTAGATTATCATCTTCTTTTTCACCAGACAATAAATTCATGCTTCCATACCATACAATTTCTCCATCAACAATCGCATAGTGTTCATGCATGATTGGTTCCTGCTTAACCTTTATTCCAACCTCTATAAGCTGATTGATCAATTGTCTGGTCTTCTCTATTCTGTTTTCTGGATAACTTTCCGGCTTCAACGTTATGACTGTTACAGTGGCACCGGATTCTTGTCTTTTTCGTATCAATAAGATAATTCGTTTCACTTTCTTTTCATTAATACCTGGACTGGAAATTATAATATTATGATTCGCTTCAAGAAGATCTTTTTCATAGATTGCCCCATAGGATTCATTGTCGTAAATAGCATTTGCAATCTGTTTTTTATCAGTTAAAGCCAAGCATATTTCATAACCAATTTTTTTATATGCGCGAAGTCTCTTATGATACATTCTCTCTAGTACTCGGATATGCGAATCCACATAGTCATATATAATTACATCCTGCTTGCCTTCAAAATCTCTATGTAATCTCCCTGCATATTGTTCTACATTTCCCTGCCATGCAATTGGTGTCGTTAATATCATGGTATCAAGCCTAGGATAATTGAAACCTTCCCCAATATATTGTCCAATTGCCACAAGTACAATGGTTTCATTTTCTGGTACTTCTTTCATTTGCTTTCTTATTAAATCTCGCTCTTTGGCACTTTTCCCACCCTGCAATAGGAAAATATGATCCGCTTTTCCATTTAATTTATCATATAAATAAGATGCATGATCTTTGAATTTTGTTAGCACTAATGGTGTTCTTCCATTCGCAATACAATCTTCCACATCTGAAATAATCTGATTATTTCTAATATCACTTTCCCTGACCATCTGATATGCTTCATTTATTTTAAGTGTTTCTCCTCCAGCATGTACTAGCCTTGTAAAACGCGGATAGACAAAATGTTCTATTCCCTGCTCTTTCGCCTTATCCTTTGCTGTATAACGATATCGAATTGGACCAAACTGCATAAATACTTTCTGCTCCTGACCATCATCACGTTTTGGTGTTGCAGTCAGTCCATAGACATATTTTGCATTTACTTCATTTAATACTTCTTCTGCTGTTTGCGAAGCCCCATGATGACATTCGTCCATGATAACTAAGCCATAATCTTTCACCAGTTGATTGATTTCTCCCTTTTTACCAAGGGATGAAATCATTACAACATCTATAATTCCAGAAACCGAATTATGTCCTGCATACATACGTCCGATTACACTTTTTCTCTTTTTTATCCTACCTGTAGCCGTTTTATACTCCGGTGGTTCTTCGTCAATATATAGAAACTTTTCAAAATCTTCCACCCAGTTCTTCATAATTTCTGTGTTATGAACCAATACCAAAGTATTTACTTTCCGTGAAGATACCAGATAGGCACCAACTGCTGTCTTTCCAAATGCTGTTGCAGCTCCAAGTATTCCAGTATCATAATCAAGCATTTTATCGGCTGCTTTCTGCTGTTCTGGATACAGTTCTCTGGCAAAAGATACCGATATACTTCTACCAACTTGCCTATAGTCTTCTTTTTTAAATGGTACACTTGAATCCGTAAGCTTTTCGACGAGTTTTTCCTCACAACCACGAGGGATGCAAACATAGTGATCTACATCCTGACTACAAGATATAATTCTTGCAGTTCCTTGTGTTGTAAAACCCATCGCCTGATTTTTATAAAACTCCGGATTACTAAAGGCGGCTAATCTTCGAATTTGATTCTGCAATCGTGGTTTTACATTCTCTATATCTATATAGATCTGGTTCGTCAATGTGATGTTTAAAATACCATCTACATCAGACGCCTCAAATCTTTGTTTTCGCTTTTCCCATGGTTTTGGTTTTTCATTTTCAATTTTTTCAATGTTCCCACTCATATCTTCTGCAAGAACTCCAAGTAATCCTTCCGTCGTCCATTCATTTATTTTTTCTTCGATAAAAGCTTTGGATATCTTACTGGTCTCTTTGAGAGTGTTCCATTGATTCGGATATGCATTCCACTTTTCATCAATAAAAGCACTATTGCCATTTTTCAATGCCTGTCCCTGTAGTGGCAACGCTATCAGATTCCCTAATCCACCCTCTGGCATATGATCCTGTGCTGGCAACATTCTATCATAGGATTTAAAGTTTTTTTGATTTACAGATTCCGCTCCTTTTGTAAGTAATGCTGTCCCAAATTTCCTAGCTAAAGAGGTTAGAATTGATTCTTCGAAAAAAAGCCAAATACGTGCGCCCTTCCCTGATCTTGAACGCTCCACCAGTACCTGAATATCATTATTTTTACAAATTGCACGCATTGCATTTACTTCTTCCATCCATTCATCATCAGTATTTGCATAATCGTCTCCATTTGTTTTTTCATCGTGATTGTCAAAATCAAAAACGAGAAAATTGCAAGTTTCATCTGGAAACATTGGATATAAGCCGATTATGTCAGAGCAATCTTCTCTTTCGCCTTTTAGGTGATTCATAATATTATCACCAATCAGTGGCTTATAGTTTTGGTTCTTACACTCGCCACACTTAATCTTATTACCAGTTTTCTTTGGACATATCCCATCTTTCCAAAAGTTCCAACACTGGGTATAGTAACCGGTCTTTCCTGTTTTGGAATTTGGCTTACCACCTCGCTTGCTATATACATCCATTCTTCCCTTGAATATGGAATAAAAATATTTTGCATGATTTTTGGTTATAACTTCTGGAAGGATGCGTGCTCCTTGATTTTCTTCTGTAGCATCAGCACGCAATACTGTTTCCTCTGGTTGTTCTATTTCATTTTTATAAGGAATCTTTGCTTCTTTCAAAATACCTTGAAGATATTCCACTCTGGATTCCAAACTGCATACTTTTTGTTGTAATTCATGTATTAATTTATCTTTATCATCCATGGAATACCTCCTATATAATTAACTCACTATCTCCCAATGCCCACTATACCCTCTTCCAACATATTTAACATTGGTCATCTTTTTCATCTGTCTCTCAACAGTCTTTTCACTCACTAAATCTTCTTTTGCAATTTTTTTAACTTTATTATTTTCTTTTATAAGTTTTACAATCAATTCCGCAAAGCATCTTCCTCTTGGCCGACATCTTGACTGACATTTTCCTGTTCTGGTCCTACTTTTGAAGTTGTAATATTTTTTAAAGATATCGTTATTTTAAAAATATCACCTTCATCAAACGACGGTGTTCCCCCAGAATAAAGCTTCGTATATTTATTGGTATTTCTCATTCCAGAACCTAATTCTTCTGCAAGTCCTATTTCACGGAACACTTTAGAAATTGGTGGATTTTTAGGAAATGGTTCAAATCTATCGCGTCTCAATTCCCCAATTCCATGTGCAAGATTGCTATTTTCTGTATAAACTTTATCTTTCTCAATAATAAGCTTGGCAGGGAATCCACTTGATAGTCTCGATGTGCTAAAATATTTGAAATAACTTCACGTAATATTCTATCCTTGCACAAACACTTTGAATTCCTTCGAGCACAAACACATCATTCAAATGTTTTTTTCCAAACTCTATAAGCCTATCAATGCTGTCTATATGATTTGATATAATTACATCACGATCATCGTAACGATCTACGTTTTCAACTCGATATATTGCATCGGTCTTAAACTGTGGCATTATTGGCAGTATTTTTTTCAGCTATTTTTTGTATCCTCCAATGTTTTTTGTTTCTATTTCCCATCTTCTCCCCTACTTTCTCGGTCCCATAAACCTGTCCCCATTCAAATGTATCATATGGTCTGGCATCTCTGATATCCACACTTCTGTTTCCCATGCCAGACTATCCGAAAACTTTTTGAATACCGCAAAGTTCTGGAATGCTGTCACGAATATCTTTCCAGCAGTTACATTCTTTGTCATTTCAGAAATCTCGATAATACGCTTCGGATCCATCGGGCCGACAGATGTTACTGATTCGATAAAGTAAATCCAATCTTTATCCTCCCGATACAACACCACATCTGGCATTTTGTCATGCAAGGTAATCTCAAATCCCAGCTCCTGCAATTTCTCGACATTCTTAACCAAATCCTTTTCTATGGTATCTCCCACATAGAGGCACTCTGAATTTGGTGCAAATCTCGGGGCAAATTCCTCAATAATTGCTTTCTGTAGCTCGTTATGCTTTCCTGCTGAAAATGTAAACTCCTGATTGTTTATCTTAACAGGCATTTTTGTCATTTCCTTTTTCGATGCATACATTTCAATGAGTTTTTCATGATACGTAACAAATCTTTTGATAGCACTCTCTGCCTTGTGACCGCCAATGCTACGAATCATCTCAAGGGTTTCTGCGGTCAGCCTGTACCTGTAATTTGGGCTGTTCGTTGCTTTTCCATTATCTTCAATCAAAGCCGCTGTGCGGAAATGGTGTAATGCCTGCTTTCTAAATGTCTCACGACTGTTTTCTGCATAAATCACTCCATAATAAGCACCTACAAACTGGATGATATCATGAATACGTATCCATTCATTTGTAGCTGATTTCCAATCATCATCTTCTTTTATGTTCGCCATTGCAAGCAATGCATAACAACACAAGTCTGCCTGCTGCTTTTCTGGCATACCGATTTCTCGTAATAACTGTCGTGCCTCTTCTACTTTACCCACAATATTCCTCCAATATCCTGTCACAATTTGATTCTGACAAGTCTTTTGTTTTTATAATTTTTCTGCCTATTTCTTGTATAGTTTCCAACTTTGGAACTGGCATAGCATTTACTTCTGTCGAATTTACCTGCGTAGAACCATTCAGTATCCTGTAATAGGAATCATATATGGTGGAATTAAAGAGAACATACAAACCATATACCACACACTCTGACAGTTCTGTAGCAAGACCATCAATAAAGTTAATCTTGTTCTGTGTGCTGATTACATCATACTGTGGATAGTTCTTAGAAAGATATACACCACACTGCAGTCTACGTTTTTCCTCTTTTGCAGTAAATCGCTTTACAAATAAATAATTCTTATTTTGCTGCTTCAATCCCCTCTGGTCTGTGACAACATACTCATGCTCCTTGTTGATTGGGAACTTCACAATGCCATCTTGGATATGCTGTGAGTAGAATAGTGGTATCGCTCCTTCCTCACTCTCATCCCTCAAAATGTCTCGATTTCTAAAATCAACAGTCAGCCCCGTTTTCATCTTAAGTCCTATGTCTGGCAATGTATGCCCCAGCTTATTCAATTTTTCCAAGACCTCAATTTCATTCTTGTCTGTAACTAAATATACATATTTGCCTGCACCCGATACAACAACATCATATGGGGCACGAAGCTCCGTTACATTCTCGAAATCATGATTCGTCTGTGAAGATGTAACCACCACTTCTTCTGGCTGAATCTGTGTTTTCTTCACTTTAATAATAATCGTTTCCTGCAATACATCTTCTTTGTCGAACACCCTATTCCTACTAACAAACAAATGAATATGTTCCAACTTACTCTCTGTCAGGAAATACTCTCTAAATTTCTTAAAATAAGCTCCCGATGTCCAAGAACGTGGAATAATATAAACCATTTCTCCATCAGCTTTCAAATTAAAAAGTCCCATTGATGCAAATAAGAAATAGAGATTTGGTGCTCCATAGCACACTTCTGGCATTGCTGTTGCTTCTGGTGCATCTTTGGGAATTTTCATATAAGGTGGATTTCCGATTACTACATCATATTTCTTAGGTTCTGGATTTCCTCCTATCATGTGATTGAAGTCCAGATATTGGCTTGTAATATAATTTTCTGTTATAATTTCATACTCAAATTCTATTTCTGCATTATTTTTCACATATTCTAGGTTATTCCTCAATATTTCTAGAATATTGTTATCTGTTTCATAGCAGGTAAGGCTTACTTTTTTCACTATTTTCCTGCTTTGCAGCACCTCAACAAGAGCGCAGGATAAAATCCCCGATCCTGCACCCGCATCAAGGACTGTTAATGTATCTTTATCCTCTACAATCGAAAATAAGCCAGCCATATACATTGCTGTTTCTTTGCTCGTAAAAAACTGCCCATATTTTTTTCTTTCCTTCTTAGGCATTTCATCTATATATAAATTGGTCTGTTCAATAATACAATTTATCATTACTGCAACTCCTTCACTTTGAATATGCATTCAAACAAATATTTGCGCTTTACTTTATCACTTAGAACACATTGGCTAGCAGAGCACCCCCTGCCACATTACCACTTAAACCAATAAAACAATCTAAGTTTGCAATTAGTGCATCAAAAGTATTCTTCATCTTTCCCATATTCTTATCTCCTTTTCTCTCAAAAACTCGTTTTATATGTTCCATCAAAAAAAATATAATAAGTGGTACTACAACAAGAAGTACTCTCTTTGGTGCTAACCCTTGCTCTGCAAGCCAATACATTCTAACTTATATCATCATCTCTCCAAATCTCGTATCAAGTACTTAATACATCCTACACGTCTTCAACATAAACTTTGCTGATATCCTCTCCTCTATTATACAATTTCTTCTCGTTTTTTTCTATCTCTTTTGTCACAAAACAGCTCTGAAAGGTAAACATCTTTATATATCACTGACTTCACTCAAAACTGTGTTTGTGGAAATCTATCACTGTTTTATGAATTTTCAGGTAAGTTATCCACATCATATCTTTAGACTCATTTTCTAACCTAAAATTTCTGTGGATTTCTATTCTTTTTGAAATTTACTCTTTTCAAATATCACTTCCTTTGGTAAACTGTTCTTATCAAGAAATGCTTACTGATGTGCGTTTCTCTGTGTAAGATATATCTTCTCTTGTTAGTTGCCGACCAAAGCTGGCTAACAAACCAGAAGATATATTTTTTATTGTCCTTTTTATTTCTCTTAACCCATGAATTCCATTTTCATATAGCTGTAACAGCACATCTGCTATCTGTGTTAGCAGATAATGGTTCTTCATGGCATTGTAATTAAGACTGTTCGCATGTTCTATGTCATAACGATGATTTTTCTGAATGTTAAATCACTCATTTTCTATTTTCCAGCGTTTTCTTCCTGTCTGTACAAACTCCCAGGCCGCCTTTCCTATGATTGATAATCCTGTGATCCATTGAAAGTTTCCTGCTGGTCTCCCATCCATTTCTATCTTTAATTCCATTACGGTGACATTGTGCCCCTCATGATAAAGCTCTGATACCCATTTCATATCATTCTTCACATTTTCACGCACTTTCCGTTTGTAGATTCTTTCTTCTTCTATCATCTTTCCTTCATTTTCGCCCATTCCTACTATAGTTTGGTACTCTTTTGCAAGGGTTGGAATGCTCCCATCTTTAAAACGAAGAAGGAAACTCCACTCATTTTCCTTGCATATCTGAAATACAAGTGCACAGGCATATAGGCTGTCTCCAAGTATGCAAATCGGTAACCGAGGATGGTTTTTCTTTAACTTTTCAGCCAGTCTTTTGATTGTTTTTACCAATCTTTTTTGTAGGCAGATATGGACCTGATTTATCACTTGTCTTTATCTTTCACATACTGATTAATGAAATTCATCAAGTTATGCTTTGCCTCATCCTGAAATTCCTTATCTTTATAATGCCCTATCTTTGGCTCAAAGAAATGTCTTTCATAAGCCTGACACTTGAGAATGGTTTTACAGCCATGTCTAATTTTCCCGTTTTCATCCAAAAACTCCTTCTTAGTACGAATATGCTTCCTCTTTTCAATAAAGTACATGTTCCTGGTAACAATCTTTTCTATCGATTTTTCTAATAGCTGTCGTTCCAAAAAAATCAAATGGATGTGATAATTACTCATAGTCTTATTATGGTGAAGTCCTGAAAAACACCCCACACCATATTACTGCTTGAAATAATCTATCACCGTTTGAAGCAACCATTTTTTTATCATACTGGATAAAGTTCTCTGGCAAAGCATAATCAATTCCTTAGCTTCGATACAAGTCCCTTTTGTCCCACTCCGTTTGAAATCCTCCTGATTTTTTGGCAAGCAGTTTCCAGAACTGATTTTGGATTGTATTATAAGTCGCATTCCTCTTTTTACTTATATTTGGATTACCAGCAATTTATAATGCACTAGTAATTCTACACAACACTTTTCAATAGCTAATTTTGATATTCCATTTATAACTTTTAAAAATAGCAATGTCTTTTTATGAATATTATTAAACTTCTTTATCCTAACTAAGCTACTACTAAAAAAATAATTTCGGAAAATATTGTCATTTGATTGTCACCGGACATAAAAACAGCCTGCAAATCCGTATAAATACTGGGTTTGTAGGCTGTTTTTAATTACTCAAACTCAATCGTAGCTGGTGGTTTCCCCGTAATATCATAGCAGATACGATTCACATGTTTCACTTCATTAACAATTCTACTAGAAATATGTCCAAGCAAATCCCAAGGAAGTTCAGCAAATTCAGCAGTCATAAAATCCGTAGTGGTTACTGCACGAAGTGCAACGGTATAGTCATAGGTTCTTTCGTCTCCCATAACACCAACACTGCGAATATTTGTTAATACTGCAAAGTATTGCCCTATACTTCTGTCAAGTCCGGCGTTGGCGATTTCTTCGCGGTATATTGCATCTGCCTCTTGTAGGATTTTTACTTTCTCTTCCGTTATATCACCAATAATACGAATAGCAAGACCTGGGCCTGGGAAAGGTTGTCTGAATACAAGTCTTTCTGGAATGCCTAGTTCTAATCCTGCTTTTCTTACTTCATCTTTGAATAAGTCACGAAGAGGCTCGATGATTTCTTTAAAATCTACATAATCAGGTAATCCTCCAACGTTATGATGACTCTTGATAACGGCAGATTTACCTAATCCACTTTCGATAACGTCAGGATAGATTGTTCCTTGAACTAAGAAATCAACGATTCCTATTTTTTTCGCTTCTTCTTCAAATACACGAATGAATTCTTCACCAATAATTTTTCTTTTTGTTTCCGGATCGGTTATACCTGCTAATTTGTTGTAGAATCTTTCCTGAGCATTAACACGTACAAAGTTTACATCAAATTGCTCTGTGAATACTTTTTCAACTTCATCACCTTCGTTTTTACGAAGTAATCCATGATCAACGAAGATACAAGTCAGCTGTTTACCAACTGCTTTACTTATCATAACAGCAGCTACTGAGGAATCTACACCACCGGATAAAGCACATAGTACTTTTTTGTCTCCGATTTTTGCTTTTAAATCTTTGATGGATTGTTCCGTAAAGGAATCCATCTTCCAATCTCCTGAGCATTTACATACTTCATATAAGAAGTTACGAATCATCTTGGTTCCTTCTTGGGAATGTACTACTTCAGGATGGAACTGTACACCATAAAGATTCTGGGATGGTTTTTCGAAAGCAGCTACAGGACAAGATTCTGACCTAGCTGATATTGTAAATCCTTCTGCAAATTGTTCAATATAATCTGTATGGCTCATCCAACAGATCGTATTCTTTGATACATCTTTAAATAATTTTGATTCATGATTAACGGTTACTTCCGTCTTACCGTACTCTCTTACAGGCGCTTTGGATACTTTTCCGCCTAACAAATAGTTCATCAATTGAGCGCCATAGCAGATTCCCAAAACAGGAATACCTAATTCAAAGATTCCTTCGTCTATAGTCGGAGAATTTTCTGCATAAACACTAGCAGGGCCACCGGTAAAGATAATACCTTTTGGCTGAAGTTCTTTTATTCTCTCAAGGCTTGTATTGTGAGGCAGCACTTCACAGTACACGTTACACTCTCTAACTCTTCTGGCAATCAATTGGTTGTATTGACCACCGAAATCAAGGATGACAACAAATTCCTTATTCACTCGTTCTTCCTCCTATTAATATGAAAGATAATTTAATATGAAACACTAATTTTAACACGAAATACAAACTAAGTTATATTTATCATTGATATCTATAAGTAACATTATTCTCATTAAATATGATTCTTAATAAAATTATAGAAGCTAATCTGATACCATAACCATAGCGTAAAAATATATAGCCTATTTTACAACATTTTTTTCGTTAATACCAGTAAAAAATATTGTAGCATTTTATCAAAAAATATACAACTTATATATTTTTCACGAATTTGTCAACAATTATTAGATATGAAAGCATCTAACTAATACATTTATGAGTTTAATTCATCCAAGGTCTTATAATAAGCAGGCAAAAACTCTTCCATAAATATATTCACCTCTTCTAAATTCATCTTTAACAAGGTCTCTGTTAAAATCCTCTTTGCGCTTGCAAATTCAGTATTACCAGCCTTTTCTTCCTGAATGCACTTAATCAAAGCAGATAGTTTGTCTGCTGCCTTTACTAGCTTCCACATATGTTCTTCTTCCTCCCGAGGAAAGAATAAAGCCTCATACTCTTCTCTAAGATCTATAGGAAGCATATCCAATAACCGTTTAGCCGCAAGGACCTCGATTTCTTTAAAAGCTTCTTGGATTTCTTGATTAAAGTATTTGATAGGAGTTGGCATATCCCCTGTGATGATTTCAGTAGAATCATGGTAAAGTGCAATCAATGCCGTTTTCTCCGGATTAACTTTACCCCCTAATCGTTTCTTCCCAATCACCGCCAGCCCATGAGCCAGCATACTTACTTCCAACGAATGTTCACTGATATTTTCTGGTTGAGAGTTTCTCATTAATGCCCACCGCTCAATGTATTTCATTCTTGATATCATAGCAAAAAAGTTACTATCCATATAAGCTCCTTTTCCTATAGTATAGAAGGATGAAATTCTTCACCTTTGGCTCAGAATAACATCCTTATAAGCTTTGACTATCTGATTTCTTGAATCATCTTATTCCTTGGAATATCTTGTCTTTTAGAACACCTTAATCTTAGTACATCTTACTCTATGAAACATTTTACTCCATAAAGCATCTTACTCTATGAAACATCTTACTCTATAAAACATCTTACTCTATAAAACATCTTACTCTATGAAACATCTTACTCCATAAAGCATCTTACTCCATAAAACATCTTACTTTATGAAACATCTTACTCCATAAAGCATCTTACTCTATGAAACATCTTACTCCATAAAGCATCTTACTCCATGAAACATCTTACTCTATGAAGCATCTTACCCTTCGGAATATCTTAACCTATCAAACATTCTATTCCCTAAATTCATCCTGCTCCTTGTAACTATCCTCCATTAGAAGGTTCTACTCCTTGAGCACGAACACGCATTCCCTTATTACAACTAATTCTACTCCTAAGCATACATGCATTCTCTTATAACAGTTAATTCTATTTCTTATCTTCTAACATCTTTTTAATATAATATCCTGTATAAGACTTCTTATTCTTTGCAACTTCTTCCGGCGTACCTTTCGCAATAACCGTACCACCTTTGTCTCCGCCTTCCGGTCCTATATCTATAATATAATCTGCGGTTTTGATTACATCCAGGTTATGTTCAATTACCACTACTGTGTTTCCACCCTCGGATAATCTTCTTAATATCTCAATTAACTTATGAACATCCGCAAAATGTAGTCCTGTTGTAGGCTCATCCAAGATATAGATTGTCTTACCGGTACTTCTCTTACTTAATTCAGTAGCCAGCTTGATTCGTTGCGCCTCACCACCGGATAATGTAGTTGAGGGCTGTCCTAATTTAATATAGGATAAACCTACATCATAAAGGGTCACAATCTTTCTATGAATGGAAGGAACGTTTTCAAAGAACTTCATTGCTTCTTCCACGGTCATATCCAGTACATCATGGATGGTTTTCCCCTTATATTTCACTTCTAAAGTTTCTCTGTTATATCGTTTTCCACCGCAAGATTCACAAGTTACATATACATCAGGGAGGAAATTCATTTCAATTTTGATAATTCCATCACCGCTGCACGCTTCACAACGACCGCCTTTTATATTAAAACTGAAACGCCCTTTGCTATATCCTCTCATCTTGGCATCCGGAGTACTGGCAAATAAATCTCTAATTTGGTCAAACACACCGGTATAAGTAGCCGGATTAGATCTTGGTGTTCTTCCGATTGGAGACTGGTCAATATTGATAACTTTGTCCAGCTTATCAATTCCAATCATATCATCATGTCTTCCCGGTATGATTCTTGCTCTGTTTAAGTCTCTTGCCAAACGCTTATAGAGAATCTCTGTTATTAAAGAACTTTTACCGGAACCGGATACACCGGTGACAACAGTCATAATTCCAAGAGGAATATCCACACTAATATTCTTTAAGTTATTCTCTTTTGCCCCTTTAATAGTTAAGAAGCCTGTCCCTTGCCTTCTTTCCTTAGGTACCGGTATCTTAATTCTTCCGCTTAAATAAGCACCGGTAATGGATTCCTCTACTTTCATAATCTCTTCTGCAGTTCCTGCTGCCACTACTTCTCCACCGTGCTCACCTGCTCCCGGTCCTATATCCACAATATAATCCGACGCAAACATAGTATCTTCATCATGTTCTACTACAATTAGAGTATTTCCTAATTCTTTTAGGTTTTTTAAAGTTTTTAACAGTTTATCATTATCTCTTTGATGTAAGCCAATACTAGGTTCATCCAGTATGTAAACTACACCGACTAATCCGGATCCTATTTGGGTAGCCAAACGGATTCTTTGTGCTTCCCCACCGGATAAAGAACCAGTTGCTCTTCCTAATGAAAGATAATCTAAGCCTACATCCACAAGAAATCCTACTCTTGCTCTTATCTCTTTTAAAACTAATTTACCTATTTTCTCTTGGATTGGTGTTAATTTCAGATTTCCCATAAAATCTTTTAAGTCACAAATGGAATATTCCGTTACCTCTGATATATTCTTATCACCTACAGTTACCGCAAGAGATTCTTTCTTTAAACGTCTTCCTCCACACTCTTTACAAGGTGTGGTTTTCATGAAGCTTTCATATTCTGGTTTAACAGAATCAGAGCATTCACGATAACGTCTTTCCATATTACGTATGAGGCCTTCAAATGCAACGTCATACACCCCTTCTCCACGTTGCCCTTTATAATGGACCTTTACAGTTTTACCATTGGTTCCGTAAATGATTATATTTCTTATATTTTCCGGTAAATCTTTATATGGGGTATTCAAATCAAACTTATATTCTTTTGCCAAAGCCTCTAAGACACATCTTGTATAACTGGAACGGTCAACTACGGATTGCCATCCCATAGCCGCAATGGCTCCTTCTGTGATGCTAAGAGACTTATCCGGTATCAGCAAATCCTCATCAAATTCCATTTTAATACCAATACCATGACACTCCGGACACGCACCGAAAGGATTATTAAAGGAGAAGCTTCTAGGTTCAATTTCATCTATACTGATGCCACAGTCAGGGCAGGCAAAATTTTCACTGAAATTGATTGGTTCCTTTCCCTGAACATCAACCAGCAATAGGCCTTCTGTAAGTTTTAATACATTTTCAATAGAGTCGGTAAGTCGGTTCTCAATACCTTCTTTTACAACAATACGGTCAACAATTATCTCAATATTATGCTTTATATTTTTCTCTAACTTAATTTCTTCCGATAACTCATAAAGGTGCCCATCTATAATCACTCGAACATAACCACTTTTCTTTGCTTGTTCCAGTAATTTAACATGTTCTCCTTTTCTCCCCCTGACAACGGGTGCTAATAATTGAATTCGGCTTCCTGCTTCTAATCGCATGATTTCATCTACCATTTGATCCACAGTCTGTTTCTTTATCTCTTTTCCACATTTGGGGCAATGTGGAATACCAACTCTTGCATAAAGCAGACGAAAATAATCATAAATTTCTGTTACAGTTCCTACGGTAGATCTGGGATTCCTGTTGGTTGATTTCTGGTCAATCGAAATTGCTGGCGAAAGTCCTTCTATGCTTTCAACATTTGGTTTTTCCATTTGCCCAAGGAATTGCCTTGCATAGGAAGATAAGGACTCCATATATCTTCTCTGACCTTCTGCATAAATGGTGTCAAAGGCCAGGGAAGACTTTCCTGATCCGCTTAACCCCGTCAGAACAACAAATTCATCTCTTGGAATATTAATACTGATATTCTTTAAGTTATGTTCTTTTGCACCTCTAATTTTTATATAATGTTTCTTGTCAGCCATGATTTCCTCTTTCTAATTATGAAAAAATAATTTAAAATAAAAAATATTCAATACTCATTAATCCATATCATGTAATTGCTTTTTCAGTTCCATTAATCGGTCTCTTAATTCTGCCGCTACCTCAAAGTTAAGTTCTGCTGCCGCCGTATGCATATCTTTTGTAATCTTCTTCACTACCGCTTCTAATTCTTTTCTGCTCATGGATTCAGGATCTTTATCCATCTTATAATAGTCTTTATCTGCTTTCTTGGATATACTTATTAGCTCACGAACCTTTTTCTGAATGGTAGTTGGCGTAATACCATGTTCTTCATTATATTTATCTTGAATCGCCCTTCTTCGATTGGTTTCGGAAATGGCTTTATTCATAGAATCTGTCATACGATCTGCATACATAATAACCCGTCCTTCTGAATTACGGGCAGCACGTCCTATTGTCTGTATCAGGGAAGTTTCAGAACGTAGGAAACCTTCCTTATCCGCATCCAGTATAGCTACTAAAGTTATCTCCGGTATGTCTAATCCTTCTCTTAGTAAGTTAATACCTACCAATACATCAAATACATCCATTCTCATGTCCCTTATAATTTCAGAACGTTCTAAGGTATCAATATCGGAATGCAGATATTTAACGCGGATTCCAACTTCCCGCATGTAATCAGTTAAATCTTCCGCCATTCGTTTGGTCAATGTAGTAACCAATATCTTATTCTTGTGAGCCACTTCTTTATTTACTTCAGAAATCAAATCATCAATCTGTCCTTCCACCGGACGTACAGAAATCTCCGGATCCAATAAACCGGTAGGTCTGATGATCTGTTCTGTACGAAATAATTCATGTCCCTCCTCATAGATAGAAGGAGTAGCAGATACAAATAACATCTGATTTATTTTACTTTCAAATTCATCAAAATTTAATGGACGGTTATCTTTGGCAGAAGGAAGACGAAATCCAAACTCCACCAAAGTGCTTTTTCTGGACTGGTCACCAGCATACATTCCTCGTACTTGTGGTATAGTAATGTGGGACTCGTCCACAATAATCAAAAAATCATCTGGAAAATAATCTATTAAAGTATGGGGTGTACTTCCAGGTTCCAAGCCGGATAAATGTCTGGAATAGTTCTCAATGCCGGAGCAGAATCCGGTTTCCCTTAACATTTCAATATCAAAATTAGTTCTCTCCGATATTCTTTGGGCCTCTAATAACTTGTCCTCACTCTTAAAATATTTCACCCGTTCTTCCAGTTCAGCCTGAATAGTTTTAATCGCTGCTTCCAGTTTTTCTTTAGATACTACATAGTGGGAAGCGGGGAATATAGCCGTATGTTCCAATATACACTTAACTTCTCCTGTTAACACATCAATCTCTGTAATTCGATCTACCTCATCACCAAAGAATTCTACACGAATGGCGCGATCGTCGGAAGTTACCGGGAATATCTCTACCACATCGCCTCTTACACGGAAAGTACCACGTTTGAAATCCATATTATTTCTTATATATTGAAGATCAACCAGCTTTCGTAACACTTCATCCCTATCCTTGATCATACCCGGTCTTAAAGAAATAACCATTTCCTGATAATCAATTGGGTCACCTAAACCATAGATACATGAAACGCTGGCTACAATAACAACATCTCTTCGTTCTGATAAAGCTGCCGTAGCAGAATGCCGCAACTTATCAATTTCATCGTTGATTGCTGAATCTTTCTCTATATACGTATCGGTTGACGGAACATAGGCTTCCGGTTGGTAATAATCATAATAACTTACAAAATATTCAACTGCATTTTCCGGAAAGAATTCTTTAAACTCCCCGTATAACTGAGCTGCTAGTGTTTTGTTATGAGCTATGACTAAAGTAGGTCTATTCAGAGCCTGAATCACATTAGCCATGGTAAACGTTTTACCGGACCCTGTAACGCCAAGTAATGTCTGAAACTGATTTCCTTCACTAAACCCTTTTACCAGATCTGCTATGGCTTCAGGCTGATCTCCCGTAGGAGCATATTCAGAAACAAGCTTAAAATCACTCATCTGTCTTATCCTTTCTATATAATATCTATTGAAGTTATTTTACATTTATATTTATATCGTACAATCTATTTGAAATTATATCATGGACGTAAAGCACATTCATGCCTTGAAGCTCCACTCAGAATTCTCAAACAGACATGTCGTTTAAAGACTCTGTCTCTCACTATCCTCATATCGTTTTTTTATTGTATCATATCACCAAATTAAAATCAATTGTTTTTCGAATGTTTGTTCTAATTTATTGTGGTAATTCTTCTTTCATTTTATTAAGGGAAATTGAAAATCAATTCCAATCTCCCTTTAAAAATCTTTTTAAGTAATCTTTTTAATTTGGCCGTAAAACAGCAAAGCCACTCAGCAAAAAGTAAGATCAAATATTTAGCCTCAACCATTCTCAGATTATCTCTAATAGGTTCCATTCCTTTTATAAAACTATTAACTAATACCAACTAACCAATGCCGATTAATTAAGACCTATTACTTAAAACTGATTATTTAAGACCTATTATTTTAAACCGATTAACACAAAACGAGCTTTTCTTCCTTTCGGTTTGAAAAACTCGTTTCACTCATATTACTATTCTATTTATCTATTTCTTTTTTAATAATTTCAATCGCCTTTTGTAACTGATTATCCTCTTCTTTTTTAATGACAACCTTCTTCTTTAGTTCATCCTTCAATTCCACAGTCACATCCGGCTTAATACCGATACCGTGAATATCCTGACCTTTTGGAGTAAAGTATTTGGATACTGTAACTTTTATTGCCGTGCCGTCCTGTAACGGGATAATAGATTGTACAATACCTTTTCCAAAACTTGTTGTTCCAACAATGGTCCCTTTGCCATAATCCTGAATTGCCCCTGCAAATATTTCCGATGCACTTGCACTTCTTCCATTAATTATGACTGCCAATGGCTTGCTAAATTCTTCTTTACCATCGGATTTCTTTTCTTCACGATTGCCATACTTATCTTTTGTATAAACAATTAAGCCTTTGGGCAACATACGGTCTAACATATCAGAAACTGTATTTAAAAGTCCGCCTGGGTTATTTCGAATATCTATAATAAGTCCTTTTTGGCCCTGCTTATCAAGTTCTGCTATGGCATCCCTGAATTGTTGTGCTGTCACTTCATCAAATTCAGAGATTGTGATGTAACCAATCTTTCCATCTAACATTTCATAAGAGATGGTAGGCACTTCAACAACTCTTCTAGGAATAGAGAAATCCAAAGGTTCTGATTCTCCCTCTCTTATAATGGAAACTTCAACTTTGGTTCCTTCTTCTCCTTTGATTCTGCTTACTACCTCTGTTAGATCAAAACCTGTAACTTCTTTGCCCTCCACTTTATATATTATATCTCCAGGCAAAAGACCAATTTCATATGCAGGTCCTGTCACAAATGGTGTTACAATGGAAATAATACCTGTAGTCACATCTTGGGTCACTGTAGCACCAATTCCGCAGTAGATACCACTGGAGGATTCCATTAATGATTTATACTCCGCTTTTGTATAATAAGTAGAATATGGGTCGCCTAAACTTTGTAATATTCCCTTATAAATTCCATCTGCAAAGGCTTCTTCATCCACATTTTCAAAATAATAATGGTCAATAAGAGCTTCTATTTTCTTAACTTTTTTCATTATTTTTTCATTATGCTCTTCATCTTCCGTTTTTTTTGCAGCAGCTTCTGCATTATTTATTTTGTTTAAGCCTGCATTATCATCTTTTCTATCCGGTCCAACTACATAAATAGTTAATGCTATGGTAAATATTATTAACGCACCGGCCAAACCGGACAGAAAGCCTGATAGAAATTTATTTTTCATAATAGCCCCCATTTCTTTTTATAATGTCTAAACTTAATAGCTTACGTAATTTAGCGGGTTTACATAAGAGCCATCTATTACTATACCAAAATGTAAATGTGGTCCAGTTGAATATCCGGTAGAACCTACTAATCCAATAGCATCACCTTGATTTACATAGTCTCCTACTGATACCAATAATTTGGAACAATGCATATATACGGTGTAAACACCATCTCCATGATATAACATGATGTAATTACCTGCTGACACACTATAAGTAGCAGTAACTACTTCTCCACTCTTGGTCGCCTTTATATTGGAACCTGAAGGTGCACCTATGTCAATTCCTTTATGATAAGTGCTTGCACCTGCTGTAGGACTTTCTCTGCTTCCAAAGTTTGATGTTATTCTTCCGCTGGCAGGAACAGGCCATATAAAGTTACCGGAGACAGTACCGGATGAAGAACCGGAAGTGGAACCAGAATCAGACCCAGAATCAGAACCAGAAGTAGAACCGGATTCACTATTTTCCTGTTTCCTTCTTTCTTCCTCTTCTTTTCTTCTGCGTTCTTCTTCTTCTCTCTTTCTTCGTTCTTCCTCTTCTTTACGCCTTCTTGCTTCTTCCAGCAATTGCTCTATCTGTTCTTCCTGTTCTGCAATTTTATCGCTATATTCTTCAGACAGCGCTTGATTTTCTTTTATAGTCTCTTCGTATTTCTTTAATTCTTTATTCTTATCTGCAGATAGTTTTTCAACTGTCTCCTTTTCATACGCAAGTTCTGCTTTTAAAGCCTCAAGATCATCATGCTTCTTTTGAAGAGCAGCTTCTTTATCTATAACATCTTGCTTTAACCTGGTATATTCATCTAAAAGACGGTTATCATACTCGGTAATTTTAGATATGTATTCTACATGATTTAATAGTTCTGCAAGGTTATCCGACTGCATAATAACATCAAAATAAGTAGTGTTACCATTCTCATACATGTACTTGATACGCTTTTTCATGGTATCATATTGATTAGCCTCGGCAATACGTGCTGCTTCTAATTCTACCTGGGCAATCTTTATATCCTTATTCACCTGTTCAATATCTTTGTTTAATGCCTCAATCTCACCCGCAATTGTATTTAACTCCATATCCAATTTTTCTATATATTTAAGTATATCATTCTTATCCTTCTCTAATGCCTTAATTTTTGCTTCCGTTTCTTCTTTCTTTCTTTCAAGGCTGCTTTTTTCATCTTTGGCTTTATCAATTTCAGTTGCAAAGGATAAAATGCGGAAAGGATTTATTACCATTATAACCAATAGAGTTATTAGTATACCATAGAAACCTTTTCTGGCTATGTTTTTTTTACTGCTTTGGTGCTTATCAAATTGGCTTTTGTGCATTTTTGTAACATGCTCCTTTCAAAGTCTTTGAAAGAATGACTTATCATTCACACTTTCCGTAATCAGTTACTTAACTTCTTTTATTCGTAAATGTTTCCTCACGGTCATAAAGCTTCCTACAAATCCGATTCCGATTCCTATGGCTAAGGAGATTGGAATAAGATTAGAGAATATATCATTTATTTTAAGGAATTCAAAGGTACTGAATATATTAATATATTTTTCCGTTATGTAAGATATTACTTTATGATAAATAAAATATAAACCCACTAACGGAAATATGGAACCTAAGAATCCGATGATGATTCCTTCCACAATAAATGGTGATCTAATAAAAAAATCCGTGGCGCCAATTAGCCTCATAATATAGATTTCTTCTTTTCTCACCGAGATACCCATGGTAACGGTTGTACTAATTAAAAATATAGCAACTGCCAGTAAGACGATAATAATTGCAGCGGAAACATATCCCACTAAAGAATTAAAGCTTTCCAGGCCTTCTGCAACCGAATCAGAATGATTAACCTGTCTGACTCCATCTATTTTACTTATGTATTTTACCAGAGATTCCTGCATGGATATATCATTAACATATACCGAATAAGAAGCAGAATCTGCCAGGGGATTATCGTCTCCAAAGGTTTCGGCTAATTCTTTAGTCAGATATTTCTCTTTGTAATTATTCCATGTCTCTTCTGCCGAAATATATACCACTTTAGATACTTCAGCTCTTTTTCGAATTTCATCACCAATGGCTTTTATTCTATCCTCACCGGTACCTGTATCAAAAAAAACCGTTACCCCAACTGAAGTCTCGGCTGTTTTTATCATATATTGAAAATTAGCTACAACAAAATAAAATATACCGAATAAAAACAAACATGCTGAGATTGTTCCAATAGAGGCAAGTGAGAATAATCGGTTTCTTCTTATGCTTTTTAATCCTTGTCTTAAGCTATATATAAATGTATTAATTCGCATGGGTATATCCGCCTTTTTGTTCATCACTGATTAGTATACCTTTGTTCATTGTAATTACTCTCTTTTGCATCATGTCTACGATTTCTTTATTATGTGTAACAACCACCACCGTAGTACCTCTTTTATTAATTTCTTCTAAAAGGTGCATTATTTCCATTGAGTTTTTAGGATCCAAATTTCCAGTTGGCTCGTCTGCCAGCAAAATAGACGGATTGTTCACAAGTGCTCTGGCTAAAGCCACTCTCTGCTGTTCACCACCTGATAATTCACCTGGCAGGGAATTATGTTTGTCTGTCAGTCCCATTACGGATAGGATGGCAGGTACATTTTTCTTGATTTGGTAAGCCGGAATTTCGATTACCCTTTGGGCGAATGCAACATTTTCATATACATTTCGGTCTTTGAGTAATCTAAAATTCTGGAATACCACTCCAACTCCCCTGCGATACTTTGCAATCTGACTACGTCTTAGTCTTGATAAATCTCTTCGATTTACAAAGATTCTTCCACTGGTTGGACTTATTTCCTTTAACATCAATTTAATAAGAGTAGATTTTCCGGAACCACTGCTGCCTACAATAAATACGAATTCCCCCTTAAAAATCTGAAAGTTCACATTACTTAGTGCAGTAGTTCCGGTATGGTAAGTTTTTGTCACTTGATCAAATCGTATGACTGGCGTTTCTAATTCACTTAAATGTTTACTTATATTATAGGAAAATGCCATATTAATACTCCAATGTCTCCATATACTTCATGTATTTTACAACCATCAATGCGATCTTAAAGGTAATAGCGTCTTCGAATACTCTAAGATCCAAACCGGTGCTCTTTTGTAATTTATCCAATCTGTATACTAATGTGTTTCTGTGAATATATAATTGTCTTGAAGTTTCAGATACATTTAAACTGTTTTCAAAGAATTTATTAATGGTGGTTAATGTTTCTTCATCAAAATCATCCGGTGATTTTCCTTCAAAAATTTCTTTGATAAACATTTTACATAAAGGCATAGGTAATTGATAGATAAGACGACCAATTCCCAAATTATTATAAGCGACTATATTTCTGTCACTATAGAAGATCTTTCCTACATCCAACGCCATTTTAGCTTCTTTATAGGATCTGGATACATCTTTAATTTCATTAACAATAGTACCGAAAGACACATGAACTTTTGTCATGGCTTCTGTATTTAACATATCTAAGATTACCTTAGCTGTTTTTTGCATATCTTCATAGGATTCACTTTGTTTTAATTCTTTTACAAGAATTATGTTTTTCTCATCAACTGCAGTGATAAAATCTTTTGTTTTACCTGAGAATAAGCTTCTTACTGTTTCAAGAGCATTCACGTCTTTTTCATTCTTAGTTTCAATAATAAAGACAACTCTTCTTACATCTGTTTCAATATGAAGTTTTTTGGCTCTATTATAAATATCCACCAACAGTAAGTTGTCTAACAATAAGTTCTTGATAAAGTTATCTTTATCATATCTTTCTTTGTAAGCAACAAGAAGATTCTGAATCTGGAAGGAAGCAATTTTTCCTACCATATAAACATCATCACTGTCTCCTTTTGCTAAAATAACATATTCCAACTGATGTTCATCAAACACCTTAAAGAATTGATATCCTTGTAAAACCTGACTATCTGCTGGGGATTCTACAAATGCCAGTACTGCATTCTCATAATCTTCCGCATTATTTATAGTTGTAGCCAAAGCTTTACCTTCTGTATCCATTACACAAATATCAATACGAGTAATTGCTTTTAAACCTTCAATTGTATTTTGTAAAATTTGATTGGAAATCATATCGTCCACTCCTTCAGTGTAAAAATTTAATTTTCTCTATTAATATATACTTATCCCACTCATTTTATCATTATTTTCGTCAAAAGTAAACTAATATCACAGATTTTTCACGATATTTTTCGTACAATTAGGTTAAATCACCTGTTTTACTAATTAGTTTTTTCATTAAACTAATTCAGTACTGCTTATTTTTGCGTAAAATCACAAAAAAAAGACAGGGAACTGTCCCCCCACTTTTACAGTTCCTTGTCTTTTTTACGTCTTTATATTCTATTAATGTGTTATTACTTGCTCAGTATCTTTGTCAAAAATGTGAACTTTTCCTAAGTCAAATGCTACTTTGATAGTATCACCAGGTCTTGCTGTTGTACGTGGATTAACACGTGCAGTAATATCAAACTCATCAACAGTAAAGTATAAATAAACTTCAGCACCTAATAATTCATATACTTTTACAGTAGCTTCTACTATGCTGTCTTTGGAATTATTGATGAATACTTCTTCATCATGTACATCTTCTGGACGTACGCCAAGAATAACGTCTTTATTCTCATATCCGCTGTCTAATAGCTTCTTCGCTTTTGCTTCCGGTAACTTAATGGAATTGGTACCGAATTGTAATAAAACATCAGAACCAGATTTTACAACCTTAGATTCAATCATGTTCATCTGAGGTGATCCAATGAATCCAGCTACGAATAAGTTATTTGGACTATTGTATAAGTTCTGAGGTGTATCTACCTGTTGGATTAAACCATCTTTCATAACAACAATTCTTGTACCAAGTGTCATAGCCTCTGTCTGGTCATGAGTAACATAGATAATTGTTGTTTGTAATCTCTGATGTAATTTAGAAATTTCGATACGCATCTGAACTCTTAATTTAGCATCCAGGTTTGATAACGGTTCGTCCATAAGGAATACCTTAGGATTACGAACAATAGCACGACCCATAGCAACACGTTGTCTTTGTCCACCAGATAAAGCCTTTGGTTTACGATCTAATAAATGCTCAATGTCAAGGATTTTAGCAGCTTCATGAACTAACTTGTCAATTTGATCCTTGGGAGTTTTTCTTAGTTTTAGACCAAATGCCATATTATCAAAAACTGACATATGAGGATATAATGCATAGTTTTGGAAAACCATTGCAATGTCTCTATCCTTTGGTTCAACATCATTAACTAATTTATCCCCAATATATAATTCACCAGCAGTAATTTCTTCCAATCCGGCAATCATTCGAAGTGTAGTAGATTTACCACAGCCTGATGGTCCTACAAAAATGATAAATTCTTTGTCGGCAATCTCAAGATTAAAATCCTTTACGGCAACAAAGCCATTGGGATATGTTTTGTTAATGTTCTTTAAAGATAAACTTGCCATTATAATTTCCTCCCTAAATTGGTTCGTCTTTTTCAGTATATTATCTTGTACTATTACTATATTACTAATCATACACTAATAGTACTTTGAATGCCATATCCCATTTTTACAAATAAAAATCCAGCCTTTTGTCTAATTTGTATACACTTTTCCAAAAATAGGGCATTTACCTATTTTTCGCATAAAAAATTTGAAATTTACTGTTTATATTCAATAAAGCCCTCTCCCATTACTTCTCTTACATCACTTACTATAATAAATGCTTTTGGGTCAATTTCTGAGACAAGCTCTGTAAGATCTACAATTTCTTTTTTTGATACAACACAAAACAGCATTTTTTTATCTTTATTAGAATACATGCCTTTCGCATAAACACCAGTAACTCCACGTTCTAATTTCTCCATAATCGCTTTGGCAATTTCATCATAAGAATCTGAAATTACATAAGCCATTTTTGCAAATTTTAAACCTTCCAGTATTCCATCCGACACTTTTGTAGTAATATAAACAGCAATAATAGCATACAAGGTTTTAGAGATACCAAACACTATGGCACCGACTGCTACAACACAACCATCGATGACAATTAAAATCCGGGGAATGGAGTAATATGGTTTAAATCTATGAATCAGCATAGCCAATAGATCTGTACCGCCTGTAGATGCGGAAGCAACAAATATCATTCCTAATCCAATTCCACCAAGTGCCCCGCCAAACACAGCGGCCAATAGGTAATCCTCCGGCAATATATTAACTGTCGGAACTAATGCTAACGCTGCTGATAAACATAATGTTGCAAATAAGGTATTCAATAAAAGTTTCTTGCCAAGTATATAAACAGCAAATATAATCAAAGGTATATTAAGAATAATATTCGTAACCCAAAGAGGTATCCCCCCTTTAATAATAAAACCGGTAAGTTCCTTAATAACGATTGCAAGACCCGTAATGCCCCCTGTTACCATTCCTAGAGGTTCATATACTAAATTAATAGATACCGCCATTAAAACAGCACCTATTAAAACAAAAACATAATGCATTGCTTTTGATTTCATCAAAAATTTTTCCATACACAAGTCCCTTTTCTCCAGAGTATTTATACCATTACAAATTAATTTATATTTATACTTTACATAAAACACTTTACATTTTGTAAGGATTGAATAAAATACACATTATCTATCATTCCTTTTTAGAGTCAAATATATTTACCTATAATAGATAATAATTGTACTATTCCACTCCCTGCTTTATAATCAATAAACTATTATCAATAGATTATTACATCTACATTATCTAATCTTATAATTCCCTTTTATATATAGTGTAACTGTTGTAGTTGCCTTTATGCCGCAATCCGAATCCGGGGATAAAAATATATTATATTTTACCATCGTATTACCGCTCTTAAAAAGGTCTCCGCTGGACAAGTTAATTAAACCATTCTGACCTTTCACTGTTGCATTACCAGAGTAAAGTATAAGTTCAGAGCCTTCACCAGCTGTCAGGGTTTCATTCTTCTTAACCGTTACTCTTTTATAATTTCCGCTTCCCATTCCTGAAGATTCGCCCAACCTTTTATCCAAATAACTTTTTGTAATTAAAGGATCACCTGCAGAACCCGGCTCAGAAGTAGCTGCACCAACTTCAATGCCTACTTTAAAAACAATAAGCAGGATTACTATAAAACTTATAAGAATTCCGATTCTTTTCTTATGCATATTAAAATCCTTTCTTTTCCAACGTACCCTATAGTATATCAGAAATATATAGGGCTGACAAGCCTGAACATCAGGTCTGACAGGCCTATTGGGCAAAATGCATTGCCTTCTGTTTTAATTATTCAAATAGTATATTAAAAAATGTATTTTTATTATTGTAAATAGTTATAATCTGCTTGAACATAATAAAAACATAAAATAAATTTCAAATGATAATGAATATCTTTAATTTTATCCATGGTATGATATAATGAAAATAATATAGTAAAATACTAACTTATTTTCACTTTCCAGTGAAGTTCCAGATTATGGGCATGCTTTATGTTCATAACATAAACAAAAGGAGTAACGGATTTACTTACAATTCTGAGTGAAATGTCAAAATTAAGTACTGTTTTTTTATTCATGATATAAACGGAGTAGAAAATTTCAGGTTTTCTGTACGTAACGGTAAGATCATGAAACCCTCTTTTATTCACTATAATAAAAAAATATACTATAATTGAGTTAGTCAGTAGCATCTAATTTGTACTGACTCAAAAATTCTATTTGTTATTAAAGGCATTAAAATGCCAGAATCGAGGTTATTATGAAAAATAAAACCGTATTAGTTACCGGTTCCTCCAGAGGAATTGGAAAAGCCATAGCAATAAAATATGCCAAAGAAGGCTATTCTGTTATTGTAAACTGTGCTCATCGGGAAGATGAATTACTGGCTGCAAAGAAAGAAATCGAACGTTATCATGTTCCCTGTCTGTCTTTTCTTGGAGACATTGGTGATTATGATGTTGCATCTGAATTATTTCAACAAATTTACAATACATTTGGCCATTTAGATATATTAGTGAATAATGCCGGCATTTCTTATATAGGTCTTTTTACTGAAATGTCCTCTGACGACTGGCACAAGGTTATTGATACCAATCTGACTTCCGCATTTAATTGCTGCAGACTTGCAGTACCCAATATGATTTCGCGCAAATCCGGAAAAATAATCAATATATCTTCTGTATGGGGTTCTGTTGGAGCTTCCTGTGAAGTAGCTTATTCTGCATCAAAAGGAGGTATACATGCTTTTACAAAAGCCCTGGCTAAAGAATTGGCCCCAAGTAATATTCAGGTAAATGCCATTGCATGTGGTGTTATTGATACAGAAATGAACGGATTCTTAAGTGACGAGGACAAAGATTCTTTAATTGACGAAATACCTTCCAATCGTTTTGGTACTTCTGAAGAAGTGGGAGATTTGGTGTATCAACTTACACATGGAAATGAATATTTAACAGGGCAAATTATAACCTTAGATGGGGGATGGATATAATTCACCATACACTTATATAAAGATTTAAGTTGTTTTGAATTGAGTTTATTATGAATTATTTGATTATGAATTATTTGATTATGAATTATTTGATTATGAATTATTTGATTATGAATTATTTTAATGCCTATTTACCTCTTATTCGGTAAATAGGCTTCGTTATAAGGATTCTTATTAAAATTATCTGGGTTTGTATTTCTCTGAGCCACGCACAAATAGCCGTTATAGATGTAGCTCCTGAAACATGGATATGAACAATATTTCATGGATTATGAGCATTGTGATTAAGTTCAAAACCTGAAATTCTATAAAAATTTTTTCACTAAATATCAACCATTTCTCCTAAAATTAATATATGCACAAACAAATTGCACTTAATTATTCAACGGCCCAAATAAATTAACTATTACTTAGAGTATATATTTTCTTTTTTTATAGCATATTCCAAACCTATATTATCTTTAGTATAAATCCAATGCCTTCATGAGATTCTGCAGCTGGACAATATCCTTCGAAGCTTCTTTCACATTTTTCCCTGCATACGCAGAAGCCTCTTTAGCAGAGAGGGCTTGTGTTACTACGGTACCATTACATTCATAAGTCCATGATACGGTATTCAGATTATCAATGACAGCCAACATAGCACATGCAAATGATTTCATTCTTTCATTAAAATATTCTTCTTTTTGTGCTTCTACTGTATTTTGAAATTCTAAAGTCCAGCCATAAGGTTCTGCTGTTGTCTGAAGAGAATTTAAAAAACCTCCCAATTCCCCGTAGATACCCAAAGTTCCTGCAACTTTTGAATTAGCAGGCATATCTCCAATATATTTATGTTTTGTATTATATACTTCAGCGACCTTTCTAGAAATAGGCTCGTCTTTATATACAATTAAATCTTCAAAATAAACCGTATCTGCCTTTCCTTTTAAACGGTAACTCGCCGTAAATTTATTACTGCTATTTAAAATTGATGATGGTGCCTCATAGACAGATATCCTTATCACCCCATCCTTTTCATTGAAAGTTGTATGGGTATATGCCATGGAAGGCTCCAATAATTCTCCGCTGAATGTCAGCACATTATTTTCCAGGCTCACATTATACTGAGTCGAGGCAGGCGACACAGTAAATCCATGTTCAAATACCCTCCAGATAAACAGACTAATCACAACAGCAGCTGTTATCAATATCCCGATTCCTGCCGTATACCATGTACGATGTTTTACCTTTTTAAGATAATCTATCTCCTTCTGATCTTCCTCATTGCTTTTCACTTCATTCTGCTGCATATCGTCCAGCAACTTTTTACAATCATTACAATCTTTTATATGTGATTCCACAGCTGCATTGGTTACATCACTTGTCAGCTTTTCCACATAAGATGGCAGCAGGTCCTTTATGATTTCACATTTTAAGCCTTCATTCATCTTTCTTTACCTCCTTCAGCAGTCTTTCTTTTCCCCTGAAATAGTTGACTCTTGCCCAGTTTTCTGACATTCCCATAATATCTCCGATTTCTCGAAATGATAACTCCCCTGCTAACCTCAAATATATTACTTCTCGCAATGGTTCCTTCAACTGGTGGAGTTTTCGCATCAATTCCACTTTGCTCATATCTGAAATTACCATATTTTCTGCAGAGCATACAGTGTCTGTCTCTATCCCATCATCAGAAATCATTATCTTTTTATTCTTTTTCATCCAGGCCAGCCATGAATTTTTGGCTATTGCACAAAGCCACGTAGATATTTTACAGCTTCCATCATACTTACCGGCACATCGCACTGCCTGATAAAATGTTTCCTGTGTAATCTCTTCGGCCAAATCTTCGTTATGAGTCAGTGACAGTAAATAGCGATAAACGGTTTTTGCATGCATCTTATATATATGCTCCATGGAGTCCACTATGCGATTTCCTCCTTTCTGCTCAATCTATCTATTAATTGCTTGAAACATGAATTCGTTACAGTTTTATTTAAATTTTTTTCACTTAGTTTGTACTAAACCAACATTTAACTGCACTATATTGATTTTTCCATTATCTTAACTTCTTCCATTTTATCACTGGTAAAACATTGCGTAAATCTTTTATGCATGAATAAAACTATTTTATGCAAATCACATATAAGAAATCCAAAAGCACACTCCTCAAACGTAAACCATTCGAAAAACATACTGTCAATTTTTATTACATTTTAAATTATCTTTTGTCATTGTTTTTAATCTATATTACGCTTCAAAACTCTTTTAATAAAACTCATTATTCTTATAATACAATTTATTTCATAAAAAGTAAAAAGCCCTGCAAATATAATATTTGCAAAGGCTTAAAAATCCATATATTTTATTTCTGCTCCTGCTATTTCTCTAAATATCTCTTTCCTTCACTAAACCCTCTTCCCCTTACTTCGCTGACACGGCTAATCATGACAAAAGCATCTTCATCTATTTGATGCACTAATTTTTCTACCTTATAAAGTTCCCGGTTTGAAACCACGCTTAATAAAATATCCGTCTCTTTTTCCAAATACCCTGTCCTGCCATGTAAAAGAGTAACGCCTCTGTCAATCTCAGAAATAATTGCTGCCTTTATCGCCTCCGCTTTATTGCTTACTACTTTTAACTGCATTTTGTTTGTACCAAGCATAAGAAGCCGGTCCAAAACAATGGTATATACCAGCACCAAAACAATACCATAGAGGACTTTTTCTTTATCACTAAAAGCGGCCTGTAATGCAAGTATTATGCAGTCAAAAACATATAAACTTACTGAAACCGATATACGGGTGTATTTATTGATAATCAACGGTGGTATATCCATCCCGCCTGTACTTGCCCCCGCCCTGATAACAATAGCGATTGCTGTTCCGATACAGATCCCTCCAAAAAGGGTGCATAAAAAAATATCATTCGTCACCCTATATCCCCCTGCTAATTTTTGCAGCAATTCCAGCGCAAAGGGATAACAGAATGTACTAACCAAAGTTGTCAGTGCGAAATTCTTTCCAAGAACCAATAAGCCCAAAATGAACATGGTTACATTAAAACCAAAAACAAGATATGATACAGGCAAACCACTAAAATTATTAATACTTAATGCTATACCGG